>JANNTE010000184.1:0-14990 GCA_031403365.1 Betaproteobacteria bacterium
GCGCCGCCGACGGGGGAAGTTCAACAAGTTGCGGAGCGGCAACGACTCTAAGCAGCAAAGTCGTGGTCGTAGTTTATTCTCTGGGCGGCAATGCAGCTGACGCGAACGGCTCGGGGCCGGATGAACTGGACAATCTGGACAATGATCCAGTGTTTATAAGTCACACAAGGACAGCGATCATCGGCAACGAGTTTGATGATCTGGTGACATGGATCGGCCCGAGCCTGCTGCTCAATCGGATGATCGAAGCCGGCCAGCTTCCCTGAAGCGCCCTGACTGGCAGCTTGGTTTTTCGCGCCCGCTCAGTTTTTCGCGCCGAATGGCGCGAGCGATAAACACACTTTTCCTGACAAGTTGCTGGAAACTGCGGCCTCATAGCCCTGTTCTTTCGCGAACCTCGCCACTTGATACAGTCCCACTCCCAGCCCGGACTTCGACGACACCGCCGTCGAGAACAGTTGCCCGGCAATCGCGTCGGGAATCGGTGTTCCGTCATCGCATACCGACAGTACGAAGGCTCCTTCCCACTGCAAACTGGCGCGGATACGCAGGCGGTTTTCCATTTTTCGTTTCTCAAGCGCGTTTTGCAGGAAGTTTTCCGCCGCGGCCTCGAACAAGTCCCGGGGCAGCGCCGCGTCCGCGGGCAGATCCACGGCATCAAATTCGATACGCTCGTGTGAAAAGCGCTCGCGCAATCCCTGCCACCACTGCGCGCCCGCGGTCTGGTCTTGTCCGACAGATGGCTTGGTATTGAGCTTGTCGAGCGTGATCTGCAAGCGCTGGGTAATCTGCGGCAACTGACGCTTCATCAGCAGACGAACGGCTTCCGAATCGCTCTCATCGCTGGTTTCCGCCGCGGCGCAAAGCGAGCGCAGCGTCTGCAGCAGGTTCTTGACATCATGCGTGAGCCTTGATCCGGTTTCATGAATGGCCTGGATATACGCGTTCCGACGCTGCTCCTGCTCGCGCACCTTGGCCTCGTAATAATCGCCGAGCAATCGCGCCAGCAGGCGGATATGCAATACCAGCGCCGGACTCGCGGACCAGCGAGTATAGAGCTTCAATATCAATCCGCCAAACGCGAACTCGGTGGGGTACTTGGTGATTTCTCCGGCTTTTCCGGTGGCGCTTTTCGATTGCCAGCTCACGCCCGACAACCAGGGCAATCCGGCCATCTCATGGGCTGCAACAATGACAAACTTGTCCGGATCGCGCTCGCGTTCCGCCAGAGACGCAAGGCTGTGCATCCATAGCTCAAACGGCACGCCGATACTCAGGAAATAACGCGTGATGACCTGTCCAATGCCGGAGAAGCCCCCGCGCGGATCCCAGATCAGTGACAGCGCCACCAGCAAGCCGGCAATGACGATCAAGGTCTGCGCCAGCGCGAGGATATAGTTGCCATGGCTGACCTGGTAGATTACGAATGCGCCCAGCACCAGAACCACGACCATCAGGAACAGCAACAGGCTGTAGAACAAATCGACGGTATAACTCGTCGCGCCTTGCGCCTTTTCGGTTCGAATGAAGAAGATCAGCGCCGCCGGAACGATGAGTCCGTAACGAATCACCGCTTCCAGCGCTTGCGGCATTGCCCATGCCGCAAATAGATGAGGGACTACCCAGGCCAGCAGAATCGACATCAGATACAGGGCGGCGAGCAGCGACACAACGCGCTCGCGCAGATTCTTCATTCCCGGCACATGGCCGCCGACAATGGAAAGCAGTACCGCAGTCCAGAGGGCCATCAGCCACCAGCTTGCCGCCGCGATGGCAAATACGGCTGCAGTGACAATCAGGGCAACCTGACTCGGTATCAACCTCCTTTCTCCGTGCCAGAGAGGCTGCCACAGCAGAAAGAACCCGAAATGCGCCAGTAACAGGGCGCGCGCCATCGGGTCGGCCAGGCCCATCATCAGCGCCCCATGCAGCGCCAGCAGGGTCAGCGACAGCCAGTGCTGCTGACGCAGGCGGGCGATCCATTGCTGCAGGCGCGATTCTCTCTGGACGATGGCGTTCATGGGTGCGGTTCCAGGACGGCAGTCTACGCTATGCGAAACGGTGCGCGAGTCCATCCAGGCTCTGACCGCAGGCTTTGCCTTGGCCGATACCCGGGGCTTGCCGAGAGCAAAGTCGACCAGCGCAATTGGCAATAAATTGTCGAAAAATCGTCGGCATTGTCGAGAATATGAGCAAATAAACCAGCCGTATCTTGAATGCATGGCGACTGGCGTTCAAGTTTGTCGTAGGTCTCGATCGGCATTAATTTCAAACTAAAGGACCCTAACATGGGGTACTTCTTGCCCCGCAAGTGGGGAAATCCCAGCGATTCATGCCTTCAAGGGACTATTGCAGTATTTCGAAATTCTGCGGTGGGTATCTTCACCAGAAAACTGGCACGCTTCTAGCATCCCCCGAGTGCAAACCGATCATTCTGGTGTCGGCACTCTATCATTGAACCTACATAAATCATGAGAAAAAGCATTGCTAGTCCGCGCAAACAAGCCGGCTTCACGCTGATCGAAATCGCCATCGTTCTGGTCATTATCGGTCTGCTGCTCGGCGGCGTGCTCAAAGGGCAGGAACTGATCAACAACGCCCGGGTCAAGAGCTACGCCAACGATTTCCGCAATATCCCGGTGTATATCTACGGCTATCAGGACCGCTTCCGCAGCCTGCCTGGGGACGACCCTGCGGCAGATACTCGCCTGAACCCTGCCGGCACGTTGGCATTGCCTCCTGCAACTCGCGGCAATGGGGTCATCAATGGCACGTGGAATACTGTCACCGGCACGGATGAGTCCTGCCTGTTCTGGCAGCATGTTCGGCTGGCCAATCTGGCAACCGGGTCCACCCAAGTGAACTGCGCCGCCGGCGGCGGCTATTATCCGCAGAACGCAAACGGGGGCAACATCGGCATCCAGAGCAGCAGCACCTTCGCCTTCATTACCTTGCCGACTGTCATGACCGGCTCGTATATTATCTGTTCAGCCAATATCCTCGGGCAGTTCGTATTGCAACTTGACCAGCTCATGGACGATGGCAATCCGCAAACCGGCTCAATGCGCGCGCTTCAGCAATCGGTTGCGGGAACGACTGCCGCTCCAACCGCGACTGTGCAAGGCGCCCCCGGAGACAGCTTTACGGTCTGCATGGGCGTATAAGGATTGCGCGCGTGCCAGCGAATTGATATAGCCCGCCTGCGCGCGGGCTTTTTCTTGCCGGCAGTTCCGAAGTAGCCAGAGGGTAACCCCACGGTACGAGCAACCTACGTTCGGTAACGGTCCGGCGCGCGCCATGCGCTATACTCGCCCCCCATGACCGCACTGGGAAAACTCGACTCCGGACAAGCGCTCGCATCAGGCCGGCGCGTGCTGGTGATTGAGGCGCGCGCGGTCAGCCAACTGGCCGATCGACTGGATGCCAATTTCGCGCGCGCGGTGCAGATTGTGCTTGGCTGCAAAGGCCGCGTGGTGGTGAGCGGTATCGGCAAGTCGGGCCATATCGCGCGCAAGATTGCATCTACCTTGGCCAGCACCGGCACTCCGGCATTCTTCGTTCATCCGGCGGAGGCGAGTCACGGCGATCTCGGAATGGTGACGCGCGATGATGTCATGATTGCCCTGTCCAACTCCGGAGAGAGCGGGGAATTGCTGGTCATCGTGCCCTTGATCAAGCGCATGGGCGGCAAACTCATCGCCATGACCGGCAATCCGGATTCGGCGCTGGCGCGCGAGGCCGATGTGCACCTGGATGCCAGCGTGGCCGAAGAAGCCTGTTCTCTCGGACTCGCTCCCACGGCCAGTACCACCGCCGCTTTGGCGCTGGGCGACGCGCTGGCGGTTACGCTGCTGGAAGCGCGCGGATTCAACGAAGCCGATTTTGCCCGCTCGCATCCCGGCGGCAGCCTGGGTCGCCGCCTGCTCACGCATGTGCACGATGTCATGCGCACCGGAACGGCGATTCCTTCGGTGCGAAGCGGCGCGTCCTTCTCTGAGGCGATTCTGGAGGTCTCCAGAAAGGGCATGGGCATGACCGCAGTGACCAACGGGGCAGATCAAGTGCTGGGAATATTCACCGATGGCGATTTGCGACGCGCTCTTGAACAAGGGGGCGATTTGCGCGGCATGCACGTTGAGCAATTGATGACACCGAACCCTCGCAATGTTGGCCCGGATCAGTTGGCCGCCGAAGCGGCCGATCTCATGGAACAGTACAAGATTTCACAGTTGCTGGTAGTGGACGCCGATCAGCGATTGGTCGGCGCACTGAATACTCACGATCTCATGCGCGCGAAAGTCATATGAACAAGCGACTGATTGCGCGCGCGAATCGCATCCGGCTCGCGATATTCGATGTGGACGGCGTGCTCACCGACGGCACGATCTACCTCAGCCAGCGCGGCGAAGAGTTGAAAGCCTTCCATGTTGGCGACGGACTCGGCATGAAAATGCTTGCCGAAGGCGGCATCGCGGCAGCCTTGCTGTCCGGGCGCAAGTCCAGGGTCGTGGAGCTGCGTGCAAAGGAAATCGGAATTACTCACGTCTATCAGGGCATCAGCGACAAGCTGGACACCTACCAGCGCTTGCTGCGCAAGCTGGGCCTCGCCGAGGAAGAAACCTCCTTCATGGGCGATGACCTGCCCGATCTGCCGGTACTGCGCCGCTGCGGTCTCGCCTTCAGTGTTCCGAACGCGCCCAAAGTAGTGCGCAACAGCGTGCACCACGTCACCAGCCTGGCCGGTGGGCGGGGCGCGGTACGCGAAGTCTGCGAGTTCCTGCTCGAAGCGCGCGGCACGCTGGAGGATCAATTGCGGGCATTCCGGAAGTGAAGGACCGCCTCATCACCTGGTCGCCGCTGATTCTGCTGGCGCTGCTCGCGTCAATGAGCTTCTGGCTGGATCGCAAAGTGCAGCCATCGGCGCAGCGCCCGGACGGCAAATCACGGCACGATCCGGACTTCATCGTCGAAGGATTCTCGGCGGTGCAAATGAACCCTGACGGCACGCGCCGTTATGCGCTGTCGGCCAAACGCATGGAACATTTCCCGGACGACAACAGCACATTGCTGCAGCTGCCGCGGCTCACTTACTTCGACCAGGAAACTGCCCCGTTAACCATCCGTTCCGAAACAGCAGAGGCGGTGCAGGGTGGCAACGACGTGTTCTTCCGGGAAGATGTGCAGATCATCCGGGCAGCCCACGCTGGAAACGCCGAACTCGGCGTATTCACCAGTTTTTTGCACGTCATTCCTGACCAGGACATCGCCAGGACGGACAAACCGGTGCGCATGGTAGAGGGAAACTCCACGGCCAGTTCGGTTGGCTTAGAATTCAACAATGCGACCCGTCAGATCAGATTACTGTCCGAGGTCAAGGCCCACTATGCCGTCGCGAAACGCGCCAATCGCAAACCACGTGCTACCGGCGACCGCTAGGGTCGCAAGATTGGCTCGGCCCGCGGCGTGGTTGTTGCTGGCTCTTGGAGTCGGTGCGGCGCTGCCGGCCCTCGCGGAACGCGCGGACCGCGACAAACCGGTCAATCTCGAAGCGGACCGCGTTGACCTGGATGACGCGAGGAAAGAAGCCGTGTTTATCGGCAGCGTGACGTTGACCCAGGGTACGCTGAGCATCAGGGCAGACAAGCTCATCGTCAAGCAGGACGCGGCCGGCTTTCAGTACGGCATTGCCTACGGCACACCGGCACAGTTCCGCCAGAAGCGCGAAGGTGTTGACGAGTATATTGAGGGCTCTTCCGAACGCCTCGAATATGACAGCCAGGGCGACAAGGTGCAAATGTTTACCAACGCGCGCATCCAGCGTGGCGCAGACGAGGTGCGCGGCGACTATATTTCCTACAATGCTTTGACCGAGTTCTTTCAGGTGATCGGCGCCACGAAATCTTCCGTCGCACCCGGCAGCCCGAAGGGCCGGGTACGCGCGATCATTCAACCCAAACGCAAATCCGAAACGACTACGGTGCCACCAGGTTCGGTGAAACTGCGATCATCCGAGTCGGTACCGATTCCCGAGCAATGACCGCCGAGCCTTGCCTATCCACCAATGAGCCAACTGCGCGCGGAGAAACTGAAAAAAAGCTATAGGGCGCGCACCGTCGTCAAAGACGTCTCCTTCGATGTTTCGAGTGGCGAAGTGGTTGGCCTGCTCGGACCCAACGGTGCGGGCAAGACCACTTGCTTCTACATGATGGTGGGCCTGGTGGCTGTGGACGGCGGCGATCTGTACTTGGACGAACGGGCGCTTACGCATACACCGATCCACCGCCGCGCTCGTCTGGGTTTGTCCTATCTGCCACAGGAAGCTTCGATATTTCGCAAGCTGACCGTGGCGGAGAACATTCAGGCGGTTCTCGAACTGCGCGGCCTCGAAGATGAGCAGATTCAGGAACAACTCAATGTGCTGCTGCAAGATCTGCATATCGCTCATTTGCGCAACAGCCCCGCCCTCAGCTTGTCCGGCGGCGAGCGCCGGCGGGTCGAAATTGCACGCGCGCTCGCCACGCAACCGCGCTTTATCCTTCTCGACGAGCCATTTGCCGGGGTTGACCCCATCGCCGTACTCGACATTCAGAAAATCATCCGGTTCTTGCGCGAACGCGACATCGGGGTGCTGATCACCGACCACAATGTGCGCGAGACTTTGGGTATCTGCGATCGGGCCTATATCATCAATGACGGCTCCGTGCTGGCCTCGGGCATGCCGGAGGAAATCGTCTATAATGAAAGCGTAAGAAAAGTGTATCTGGGCGAGCACTTTAAACTCTAAGGATCGCGTGCCGTCCTCGAATTTCCGGACCCCTTCTGCGGATCCGATACCAACAGCCAGCAGATGAAGCAGTCCCTGAATCTAAAGCTTTCGCAGCACCTGACCCTCACGCCGCAGCTGCAGCAGTCGATCCGGCTATTGCAACTGTCTACGCTGGAGCTGAATCAGGAACTGGAAGTTTTTCTTCAGGAAAACCCGCTGCTCGAACGCGATGACGACGAGGAGGCTCCCGCCGCGGCTCCTCCGCCAAACGCCGACACCACAGCGACCGCCCCCGCATCCGAGTCTTCACCGGCCCCGGCGGAAGACGAGTCGCCCGGCGAGCACTCTTCCAGCGACACGGACTGGTCGCTCGACGATGGAGATGGGTATGGCTCGTATAACGGCCAGGACGGCGAAGACGACTCGGAAGCGCCGCAAGCCGCTGCGGAGCCGGCAAAACTGCGCGATCATCTGCTCGACCAGATCAATCTGATGCAGATGCCCGAGCGGGACAAGCGCATCGTCGCTTTCCTGATCGACAATCTGGACGACGATGGTTACATGACCCAGGACTTTGTCGAGTTGGCGGCCTTGCTGCCGGAGGAGCTCGAGATCGATTCGGAGCAACTGACCATCGGGTTGAAGTACCTCCAAAGCCTCGACCCTCCCGGGGTCGGTGCACGCAATCTGGGCGAATGTCTGGGGCTGCAACTCGAGGCCCTGCCGGAAGATACGCCGTACCGGGAGGCAGCTTCACTGGTGGTCAAGCAACACCTGGATGTTTTTGCCGCGCGTGACTATCCACGCCTTAAAAAGCTGTTGCGTTGCGATGACGATGTTCTGCGCGTCGTACAAGCGATGATCATCGGGCTCAACCCGAGGCCGGTTGCGAATTTTTCCGGTACCGAGACGCGTTACATTATTCCGGACGTCGTGGTACGCAAAACCAAGGGCATGTGGGTTGCCGCTCTCAATCCCGAGGCAATGCCGAAATTGCGTATTAACCGCATGTACGCGGACATCCTGCATCGCAATCGCGACGCGAGCTTCCAGCAACTCGCTGGTCAACTGCAGGAAGCCAAATGGCTGATCAAGAATGTACAACAGCGCTTCGACACCATTCTGCGGGTTTCCCAGGCCATCGTTGATCGTCAGCGCCATTTTCTTGAATACGGGGAAGTGGCGATGAAGCCTCTGGTGTTACGCGAAATCGCCGACACGCTGGGCTTGCACGAGTCCACGGTTTCGCGCGTCACCACTCAGAAATTCATGCTGACACCGCGTGGAATATTTGAACTCAAGTATTTTTTCGGCAGTCACGTATCCACTGATACCGGTGGCGCGTGCTCGGCAACCGCAATCCGCGCGCTGATCAAACAGATGGTTGGGGAAGAAGATGCCCGCAAGCCGCTGAGTGATGGGCAGATCGCGGAGATTCTGGGCAAGCAGGGCATCGTGGTGGCCCGGCGCACCATTGCAAAATATCGGGAATCGCTGCAGATTCTCCCCGTCAGTCTCCGAAAGTCAATTTAATCAACAGCCCACAAACGGAGGTCCCGTGAATCTTCAACTATCCGGTCGTCATCTGGAAGTCACTCCCGCGATGCGGTCTTATGTGATCGAGAAACTCAATCGAGTGACCCGGCACTTTGATCATGTAATCGATATCAATATCATCGTTTCGGTCAGCAAACTGGAACACAAGGTCGAGGCCAATATGCACGTGCGCGGCAAGGATTTTCACGCCGAGTGCATCGATGAGAATATGTATGCCGCGATTGACGGGCTGGCCGACAAGCTCGACCGCCAGATCGTCAAGCACAAGGAGAAAATCGTCGATCATCACGAACAGGAATCCTTCCGCAAGTTGCCCGCAGAGTAGACGGAAAAAGCCTTCCTCCATGAGTTTGGTCTCAGGCCTGCTGCCGGTAGCCAATATCACGCTCGACCTTGATGTCACCAGCAAGAAGCGGGTGTTCGAGCATGTCGGTCTGCAATTCGAGAATTCTCTGCGCATCGGCCGCGGCCAGGTGTTTGACGCCTTGTTCGCACGCGAACGCCTGGGATCGACCGGGATGGGCCATGGCATAGCGATTCCGCACGGGCGAATCAAGGGATTGCGAGATGCGGTCGGCGCATTTATTCGTACTGCTGCGCCGATTCCATTCGAGGCTCCCGATGGTAATCCGGTAAACCTGATTTTTGTTCTGCTGGTGCCGGAGAAGGCAACCGATCTTCATCTGCAGATTCTTTCGGAGCTGGCGCAAATGTTCAGCGACAAGGACCTGCGTGCGCAGCTTGGCCTGACAAGTGAAGCGGCAGCCGTGAAGCAGGTCTTCGACAATTGGCAACCCCATGCCCCAGGTCAGCGTCGCGCAGCTGTTTAGGGATAACGCCGCGTCACTCGGTTTGACGTGGATTTCCGGACCGCGCGATCCGTCGCCGCATCTCGACAGCAGCGAGATTAATCACGCCTCACAGGGACTGATCGGTCACTTGAATTTGCTCCATCCGAACTGGATTCAGATTTTCAGCCGCACCGAAGCCGCCTACTTCGCCGCCCTTGGCGAGACCGAGCAGCGCGACCTGTTGGCCCGGCTGAACGGCAGCGGTCTGGCCTGCATCATTCTCAGCGAACAGGACCAGCCTCCGGTCACAGTGGCCGAATTTGCCTCCGCACGCCAGGTCCCGCTGCTGTCTTCAGCTCAGCACAGCCTGCAGATCATCTGGGTGATACGCACCTATCTCGGGCGCGCACTGGCGGAATTCGTTACCCGCCACGGCGTACTGCTTGAAGTGCTGGGAATGGGCGTACTGATCACCGGCGAGAGCGGCGTGGGGAAAAGCGAGCTGGCACTGGAGTTAATCTCGCGTGGCAGCGGATTGGTCGCCGACGACGTCGTCGAGCTGTATCACATCGCGCCGGAGACTCTGGAGGGTCGCAGCCCGGAGCTGCTGAAGGACTTTCTGGAGGTGCGCGGGTTGGGCATGCTCGATATTCGCACCATTTTTGGCGAGACCGCGGTCCGAACGAGGAAGAATCTGAAGCTGATTGTGCAGCTGGAAAAGCCGGTGGGTGGTGTCATTCCTGGCATGGATCGGCTGCCACTCAATGCGAGCTCGGAAGACATCATGGGCATCCGGATTCGAAAAGTCGTACTGCCGGTTGCCGCCGGCCGAAATCTCGCCGTACTAACCGAAGCCGCGGTGCGCAACTATGTCCTGCAGTTGCGTGGCATCGACAGCACCAAGGAATTTATTGCGCGCCAGGAGCAGCAGATGAACCGGCGCAGCTGACAACAGCACCTCGTTACGCATGCAACTTATCGTGATCAGCGGCCTTTCCGGTTCGGGCAAGAGCATCGCGCTCAATGTGCTCGAAGACAGTGCCTACTATTGCGTGGACAATCTGCCCGCCAAGCTGCTCGAAGGCCTGGTGCAGTTTCTCGCCCAGGAAGGATACGACCGAGTTGCGGTCAGCATCGATGTGCGCAGTGGAGCCACCTTGTCCGAGCTGCCGGCTTACCTGGCCGAGATCAAGGCGCGGGGTGTGGACGCGCGTCTGATTTTTCTGGACTCGAAGACGGATACTCTGGTCAAACGGTTCTCGGAAACGCGCCGCCGGCATCCGCTGGCCGATCAGGACCGCACTCTCCCGGAATGTGTCGAGCAGGAACGCGAGCTGCTGGGTGACATTGGCGACCTGGGACACCGTATCGACACCAGCGACCTGAGTCCGGGAGTGTTACGCTCGTGGATAAAAGACCTGCTGCTTGCGACTCAACCGGGTCTGCGGCTGTTGTTCCAGTCGTTTGGCTTCAAGCATGGCATTCCCCTGGATGCCGACATGGTGTTCGATGTGCGCTGTCTGCCCAATCCGCACTACGATCCGCAACTGCGCCCGCTCACCGGCAGGGACCCGGCGGTTGTTGCCTTCATCGAATCCAACCCGACGGCTCGCGAAATGCTGGCCGATATTTGCGCTTATGTCGATAAGTGGCTGCCGTGCTTCATTCGCGACAACCGCGCCTACCTGACCGTCGCGATTGGCTGCACCGGGGGACGGCATCGGTCGGTGTATTTCGCGGAGGCCCTTGCCTTGCATTTCAGTGGCAATCGCAATGCGCTTGTTCGTCACCGCGAACTTTCGGCCTGATTCTGCGTTGACCGGCGCCGCGCAATGGTGACCCGACCGCAAACCATCACGCTCGCTTTTACCGGTGCATCCGGCATGCCTTACGGCGTGCGGTTGCTGGAATGCCTGCTGAAGGCCGGCGTCAAGGTCTACCTGTTGTATTCGCAGGCCGCCCAGATCGTCTCGCATCAGGAAATGGATCTGCGCCTGCCAACGAACGCCAGGGAAGCCACACAGTTTTTCGGTGCGCGCTTTGGCGCATCGCCAGGGCAGTTGCAGGTCTTTGGTCGCGAGGAATGGTTCGCACCGGTGGCTTCGGGTTCCAACCCCGCCGATGCGATGGTGATCTGTCCCTGCACCATGGGGACGTTGGCCTCCATCGCGGCAGGTCTGGCCGACAATCTGATCGAACGGGCAGCCGATGTGGCGCTCAAGGAGGCCCGCAAGCTGGTGCTGGTGCCCCGCGAAACACCGCTTTCGGCCATCCATCTGGAAAACATGCTCAGACTCGCGCGTGCCGGCGCAATCATACTGCCCCCCAATCCCGGCTTCTATCATCACCCGCAATCGGTGCAGGATCTGGTCGATTTTGTCGTGGCGCGCGTACTCGATCATCTCGGGGTTGAACATCAGCTCATGCCCCGCTGGGGTGCATCCTCTTCGGCAGACACGCTGAACTCGTGATTTGCCTCAACGCGGCTGCCGCAGCTTGCTTGAACGCTGATCCATGACATCGATACCGATATTTCCGCTCAATGTCGTGCTTTACCCGGGGAGCCTGCTGCCGCTCAAGATATTCGAGCAGCGTTATCTCGAGATGACCAAGGTCTGTGTCCGCGATGCCTCGCCGTTTGGCGTATGTCTGATTCGCGAGGGCCGTGAAGTCGGTCTGCCTGCGGTTCCGCAGTCGTTTGGCTGCACCGCCGTCATTTCGGAGTGGGAAATGCCGCAACTGGGGATGTTTCAACTTAAAGCGCTGGGTGCGCAGCCGTTTCGCATACTGCACCTGACCACACAGACCGACGGATTGATTCGCGCCGACATCGAAATGCTGGCAGAAAGCACAGGCACCGTTGCGCCGGCGTCGTTTGCGCTGTGCCGCAACGTGTTGGAACAAATCATCCGCAAAATCGGGGTCGGTTACGTGCGCGGACCCGTTGATTACGACGATCCGCGCTGGACCGGATACCGCCTCGCGGAACTGCTGCCGCTGGAGCTGGCCGACAAACAGGCGTTACTCGAACTGCGCGATGACGGCGCGCGCATCGAACGGCTTCACACCTTCCTGATGCATGGCCGTTGGCCGAACAATTACAACTAGACGGTTTTTCGCGTTAGCTGGCGCAGGATGTCCCGAACCGGGACCGGCACCGCGGCGCTCATCGCCTGGTCCACGCTCAGCCAGGCATGTCCCGGCGCATGTGCGCGTGGCTGCAAGGCGGTCACCCGCAACAACGCAGGCGTGATGGTCAGCGCGAAGTGGGTAAAGCCGTGACGCACATCAACCAGCGTACCCTCGGAAACCACTTCGGCGCCGAAGCGCAGCAACGACGCGCCCGCCGCATGCTCCAGTTCCGCGATTTCCGGAAAACTCCACAGGCCGCTCCAGATTCCCGGCGATGGCCGCTTCTCCAGCAGCACTTCGTCATCGCGCCGCAAAATCAGCATTACCGTTGCTCTCTGCGGTCGCGGTTTCTTTGGTCGTGGTGCAGGCAACTCATCGGTACGATGTTCTCGGCTGGCAACGCATTCATTTTGCAGTGGACATACTTCACAACGCGGGTGGCGGCGGGCGCATATATCAGCGCCGAGATCCATTAATCCCTGGGTGTAGGCTTCGACCTGCTGCAATGGCAGCGCCGACCCGGCGCGCGCCCACAGCAGCGCCTGCGTTCTGGTCTCCCCCGGAAAACCGGCAATTCCGAAGGCGCGTGCCAACACCCTCTTTGCATTGCCATCGAGGATGGGGTGCCGGGCACCAAATGCAAACACCGCGATGGCGCCGGCGGTGGAGCGACCGATGCCGGGCAGGGCAAGGATATCGTCGAACGCATCGGGAAACACGCCGTTATGCCGCTGCATGATCGCGCGAGCCGCACGGTGCAGATTGCGGGCGCGGGCGTAGTAACCAAGTCCGCTCCACTGGATCAGCACCTCGTCTTCGGTAGCGGCGGCAAGACTTGCCAACTCAGGAAAACAATCCAGAAAACGCTGGTAATAGGGAATAACCGCCGCCACCTGAGTCTGCTGTAACATGATTTCCGACAGCCAGATGCGGTACGCGTCTCGCGTGCCCTGCCACGGAAGGTCGTGGCGGCCCGAGGCCTGCTGCCACTCGATCACGCGCTCGGCAAAGGACTTCATTGCGACGGTGCAGTGGGACTGGTCAGAACAGTTTTTTCAACTTGTCCTTGAGTTTGTCTTCCTGAGTCGCGGGCGGAGTCTGACCGGCCTGCCCGCCAGCAGGCGGCGCAGCAGGCTCGCCTGTCTTGCCAAACAGTTTTGACTTGAGCTTGTCTTCCAGTTTGTCCTTGATCTCGTCCTTCTTTTCATCGAGCTTCTGTTTGGCGGAGTCCGACAGGACTGAACCCAGTTCGATTTTGTATTTGAGTGCCGCGAACGGGCCATATACCCGCACCGGAAGGCTCGAACCTTTGACCTCGTCCATGTTCTTGCCCTCCTGCCCGGCGCCGGATCGGGTTGCAGCGATTTTCACCACATAGTTGAGCGCGCTGTCCGGCAAATTGATATCGCCTTCGCCGGTCAGTCGCAAGACCGGCGACTTCGCGAGGAAATCGCCATTGTGAGCGATGCCGTTCAGGATATCGAAACTCGCGCTCAGTTCGGAGAATACGGTCTGCTCGCCGGCCGCCGCGCCTTGTTCCGCTTCGCGCTTGCCGCCGCCCGCCAGGGCTTTGGCGTCGCGCAGAATCTTTGCCAGATCGATGCCCTTGATCGCGCCATCCCGAAGGTCCACTTTTGCGGTGCCGCTTAGCGCTTTTTTCATCGCCGAGACCAGATTGCCGGTGGTAACCACGTCCAATGCGACATTGCCCCGGCCTTCCATCAGGTCCTGACCGGTCGCGTCGCGCAGCAGGGGTCCGATCATAATGCCCGTAAGGTTCTGCTTGATGGCCATGCGGTTGCTGTTCGCATCGACCGACGCCGAACCCTTCAAATGGCCCTGGTACAAGTCGGCGGACACCGGATTGATGACCAGCCTGCCACCATTGGCCGTGACATCCATGCGCAGATTTTGCGTCTTGACGTCCGATGCGACCAACTCATCGATACGCAGGCTTCCTGCGAGATTGAGCGCCTTGATCGGAGAAAAATCGATCGGCTGCTCGGCTGGCGCAGGCGATGACGGGGCGGAGGATTCTGTCTTCTTTGGCGCCGGCGGGAGATAGCGATCCACGTTGAGCTTGTCGATCGCGATATCAAAACGAGAAAACGGCGCCGCAAAGTCGCTGAGGACATACTTGACCTTGATGTTGCTCTCATCGAAGCGCGTGACCAGATCGACGCTTGCCGTCTGACTCTTCAGGTCTGCGCGGGCGGAACCCGCAAGCGGCACCTTCAGCGTTTTCATCGGCAGTGCCGGCGACGTGAGATCGAATTCGCCGGCCAGCTTCGGCAAATCGAAAACCTGTGCTTCGAAATCGGCGGCAATCGGCGTCGACAGACTGCCTTTGATCACCTGATCTGCCTGCCTGGCATCCACGGTGAGCACAAATTCCCCGATCCGCATCGCTTTGGCCGAACCATCGAGGCCGGCGAGCTTGATGTTTAGTGTGCCCTCCAGTTGCGGGCCTTTGACGGTTATTGAAGTGGTCAGAACCGGGACCGAGAAACTCTGGCCTTTCGGATCGGCACTCACGCTGCCGCTGCCTTGCAGTTTCAGATCCAGCTTCGGTTTCGATACCGAGAAACCCGCGGCCAGATCGAATTGGACCGGCACCCCCGGTGCCACCCGGCCGGTTTCCAGCGCCAGATCCGATATGACATACTCGGCACCGGTCGCCTCGTCCTTCCAGCTCAGCGCGACTTTGCTGACTTTGACGCCATTGATGTTGAATTTGATCGGGG
>JANNTE010000185.1:0-12341 GCA_031403365.1 Betaproteobacteria bacterium
CCCGCGTGGCCGCCGAACTCGGCGAAGGCGACGTGCTGTTCTTCCATTGCCGCGCATTGCATGCCGCCGGCCGCAATCTCACCGGAGAAACCAAGTTCGCCGCGGTGTTCACCTACCATGCAACCGGCAACCGGCCGCTTCCCGGCAGCCGCTCGGCCTTGTTGCCTGAAATTCCCCTGGAGGCAGGCTGAGAATGACTCGCCGTTTTCAGTGGATTGGCAGACGCCAGCCAGGTTTGACCCGATGACAGTGCAGGACCGGATACAATCCCCGAAAAATTTGCCGGAGCAGCCGCATGCCAGTCATGAAATGGAACGAATCCCTGAATCTCGACCACGGTGTAATGGACGAGACGCACCGGGAATTCATCGAATTGCTGAACCGTCTTGCCGATACGAACGAGCAGGACATGCTGGCCGCGGTGGATGCCTTCATTTCGCATACCGAGGCGCATTTCGCGCAGGAAGCACGCTGGATGGAGCAGATGGCGTTTCCGCCGCTGGAGTGCCATGCGCGGGAGCACGACGGCGTGCTGGAAACCGCGCGTGCGGTGCGCGCTCGCGTGGCAGCGGGAGAGGCGCGTTTCGGGCCGGTGCTCGCGCGAGCCGTCGCGGAATGGTTTTCCAATCACGCCGGCAGCATGGATCATGTGCTGGCCTTGTACATGAAGGAAAAAGGCTACGAGCCCGCGCGCGAGCCGGTTCAAGTGCCTGTCGGCGCGTCCTGAAGCGCCGGACCGGTGGCGGCCATGAGGGGCTGGCGGGTAACGCGCAACAGACAAAGGCTTTAACGAATTAATCCAATCGGAGGCGATCAACATGGCGCTGATATCCCTGCGGCAACTACTCGACCACGCGGCTGACAACGGCTACGGCGTGCCCGCGTTCAACATCAACAATCTGGAACAGATCCAGGCCATCATGCAGGCGGCCGACGAAACCTCAAGCCCGGTCATCATGCAGGCCTCGGCCGGGGCGCGAAAATACGCTGGCGAGCCGTTTCTGCGCCACCTGATTCTGGCAGCGGTGGAAATGTATCCGCACATTCCGGTGGTGATGCACCAGGATCACGGCGCCAGTCCCTCGGTTTGCATGACCGCGATCCGCTCGGGATTTACCTCGGTGATGATGGACGGCTCGCTGATGAGTGACATGAAGACGCCTGCTTCCTACGAATACAACTTCGAGGTCACCGCCAAGGTCGTCGAGATGGCGCATGCGGTCGGCGTATCGGTCGAAGGCGAACTCGGCTGCCTGGGCTCGCTGGAATCGGGCATGGCCGCCGAGGAGGACGGCTCCGGAGCGGCCGGGAAAATGGCGCACGACATGCTGCTGACCGACCCGGATCAGGCCGTCGATTTTGTCGCCAGGACCGGTGTTGATGCGCTGGCGATTGCGATTGGCACCTCACATGGCGCGTACAAATTCTCGCGCAAGCCAACCGGCGACATTCTCGCCATTGACCGCATCCGTGCCATTCACAAGCGCATTCCCAACACGCATCTGGTGATGCATGGCTCGTCCAGCGTCCCGCAGGAATGGCTTCAGGTCATCCGCGACTACGGCGGGGAGATGAAAGAGACTTACGGCGTGCCGGTGGAGGAAATCCAGGAAGGCATCCGCCACGGCGTGCGCAAGATCAACATCGATACCGACGTGCGCCTGGCCATGACGGCGGCGATCCGCCGCTGTCTGGCGAAAAACAAGAGCGAATTCGATCCGCGCAGATTCCTGAAGGATTCCATGCTCGCAGCCAGGGAAATCTGCAAAGCCCGCTTCGAAGCCTTCGGCTGCGCCGGGCAGGCGCCGAAATTGCGCCCGGTGTCCATGGAAGCGATGGCCGAGCGCTACGTCAAAGGCGAATTTGCGTCGGTGGCGCGGGCGGCGTAAGCCGGTGGACCGGGTCTCCCCACTCACTGGCCTGCTGCGGCACCTCAAGTCTGCGCGAGCGGCGAAGCATGCCTTAACCGTCCAGCGCCTTGCCCACAATCTCGAGGGTATCCTTGGACAATCCCGAGTGCCTGCGCACCCGCCCGAGCGCATGCTGCGCATGGGCGCGGCGTGCAGCATCGAACTTCTTCCAGCGATCGAAACTGCGGGCCAGTCGCGCGGCAACCTGCGGGTTGAGCGCGTCGAGAGCGATGATCTGGTCGGCGGCAAATGCGTATCCCGAGCCATCCGCGGCGTGAAAGCGCACCTGGTTGCCGTGACAGAAACTGCCGATGACCGAACGCACCCGGTTCGGGTTGGTCAGCGTGAATGCCGGGTGGCGCATGAGGCGTTTGACAACTTCAAGGGTGCCGGGCAGTCGCGATGAGGCCTGCACGGCAAACCACTTGTCCAGCACCAGCGGTTCGTCCTTCCAGCGCTCGTAAAAACCTTCCAGCGTCTCCCGCTGACTGCGTTCTGCGCTGCCTGCATCCGCATTGACCAGTGCCGACAGCGCCGCCATGGTGTCCGTCATGTTGTCGGCCGCATCGAACTGCGCGCGGGTGAGCGCGTGGACTTCCGGATCGTCGAGTTCCATCAGATAGCCCAGGCACAGGTTGCGCAGCGCGCGTTGTCCCGCCGCGCGTGCGTCCGGGCTGTAGGGCCCCGGAGTGGCAGAGGATCGATAAGCTTCCAGCAATTCTTCCCTCAGTGTCCTCGCAACATGTGTTCTAAGCGACCGGCGCACGACATGGATCGCATCCGGGTCGATTTCATCCATTTGTTCGGCGACATAGGATTCCGAGGGCAGCCCCAGCGCTTCCGCGGCGAAAGCCGGATCCCGCGAGCCGTCGGCGAGCACCCGTGCGAACGCCTTGGAAAAAGTGTCGGGGAACACGATGGCACGCCCAGCACGGAATTCTGAAATACCGCGCAACAACAGATTGAGCGCGAGCCGCTGACCGGCTTCCCAGCGGTTGAACGCGTCCGCATCGAAGGCCATCAGATGAGTCAGGTCAGCGTCGCTGAAGTCGAAACGCAGATTCACCGGCGCGGAAAAGCCGCGCAACAGTGACGGCACCGGAGACTGGGATACGTTGACGAATTCGAAGGTCTCGACCGTCCTGGTCAGGGACAAGGTGCGCGTCGTGCCGTTTGCCTCGGGCTCGCTCGCAAGTTGCAAAGGCACTTCGCTGCCGTTGGCCGCGATCAAGCCCATGGCGACCGGAATGTGAAACGGCAGTTTTGTTTCCTGACCCGGCGTCGGCGCGCAGGACTGCCGTATCGTAAGGACATAGCGCCGGCCTGTGGCGTCGTACTTTCCGTGGGCTTCCAGCAGTGGCGTTCCGGCTTGCCCGTACCAGCGCTTGAATTGCGTCAAGTCCACGCCAGAGGCATCCTGCATCGCCTGGACGAAATCCTCAGTCCTCACCGCCTGCCCGTCATGACGTTCGAAATACAAGTCCATGCCCTTGCGAAAGTTGCTCGCACCGATCAGCTTGTGAATCATGCGCACGACTTCCGCGCCTTTCTCGTACACCGTGGCGGTGTAGAAGTTGCTGATTTCCATGTAGGAGTCCGGGCGCACCGGATGCGCCATAGGCCCGGCGTCTTCCGGAAACTGCGCGCTGCGCAGGGAACGCACCTCCTGTATGCGCTGTACCGGGCGCGAATAAGTGTCGGCGCCATACTCCTGATCGCGAAACACCGTCAGACCCTCTTTCAACGACAACTGAAACCAGTCGCGGCAGGTCACGCGGTTGCCGGTCCAATTGTGGAAATACTCGTGTGCAACCACGCGATCGAGGTACATGAAATCAGCATCGGTTGCGGTGTCGGGGCGCGCGAGGACATACTTGGTATTGAAGATGTTCAGGCCCTTGTTTTCCATCGCGCCCATATTGAAGTCGCCGACCGCGACAATCATGTACTGATCGAGGTCGAGTTCCAGACCGAATATATCTTCGTCCCACTTCATCGCGCGTTTCAATGCCTGCATGGCGAAAGCGCACTGATCGAGTTTGCCCGGCTCAACAAAGATCGCAAGTTTCACCTTGCGTCCGGAGCGGGTTACGAAATCGCTTTCCAACTGGTCGAGTTTTGCCGCAACCATTGCGAACAAATAGCTGGGTTTCGGGAACGGGTCCTCCCATTTGGCCCAGTGTCGCGCGCCGGGTTCATCGCCCTGCGCAACCAGGTTGCCGTTGGACAGCAGCACCGGATATGCGGCCCTTTCCGCATGAATGGTGCTGGTGTAGCGAGCCATGACATCGGGCCGGTCCGGAAAGAAAGTGATGCGCCGGAACCCTTCGGCTTCGCACTGGGTGAAGTAACCATCCCTGGACGCATACAACCCCATGAGTTTGGTGTTGTCCCTCGGGCGAATACGCGCCACAGTGCGTACGCTGCATTGCGCCGGCATGGCGGCAATGGTCAGGCCGGTGGCATCCTGTGAATAACGCGACCGTTCCAGCGCCTTGCCGTCGATGGCAACGGATAACAGCTCCAGCTCGTCGCCATCGAGTTTCAGCGCCGCGCCCCGGTCGTCGCAGGCCGGATTTCTTGATACGGCAAGGGTGGAAGTGGCGATCGCGTGGTCGTCGCGAATGTCCACGTCGAGATCGACTGTGGACACCAGGAATGCCGGGGGTCGGTAGTCCTTCAGGTAAATTGTATTCGGGGTCGGCGTAAGCATCGGGGAGGTCATGTTGCAGGGCGAAGAGCCGGGCGGGCATTTTACCGTGACGAGCGGAGAATCAAGCAGCGAAAAAAACGGGCACCTTGCGGTGCCCGGGGAGTGGAGAGGCCGGGGAGGAGAGGCTTCGGCGGTAACGGCATCGCTTCCCGGCGCGTTCAGTTAATCATCGCGGTCGTGACCGCCACGACCCCGGTCGCGGCGATGGTTGTGATGATCAGCGCGCCGGCCATTGTCGTGATGCCATTTCTTGCGCGAGTAGTCGCGATGATGTCCGTGCCGGTCCGCATGCAGGATGATGTTCACACGCGGGCGCGGTGGCTGGTGCCACACCGGCACGGATTCATGCCTGGTGTGGGTGATGGTGCTCACCACCGGCGGCTCGGCAAGAACAACTGCACCGGCACTGGAATGGCCGGCGATGCCCACGCCGATGCGAACCCGCGGGCCCGGATCATGCGGCAGAATCACGGTAGTGTCGCGGCCGTAGTAGCGATACGTCACCTGATATCCGCTGACGATCTGGCGGACGTTGTCGGTAACCTGGCAGCGCTGCACGTCGCGCGTGACCGGCACCGAATGTCTGCCTTGGTTGCCAACGTGGTCTCCAACCATTGCGCCGACCGCAGCGCCCACGGCCGTAGCAGCGACCCGGCCGTTACCCTTGCCCACGGTATGGCCCAGCAAGCCGCCGGTGATGGCACCGATGATGGCACCACCGCCGGAGCGGTGCGGTTGCTCGTATGAGGTCGCGGACTCGGTCCAGCACTGCTGTGTGGGTTCGCGGATGGTCTGGTAGATCGGCACGGCGGAGATCACTTCCGCCTCGTCGGTGTAGTCGTTGGCAAACGCAGGAGCGGTCAAAGCGGTGAGCAACAGCGGGGCAGCGAATCTGATTTTCATGATGACCTCCATTGACGTGGTTACGCTCCCAAGAACGGGCATGACCGCGCCGCGTTTACGGCGTGACAATTCGTTACGGGGTGCCGGCTGGAGAACCGTAGTCACCGGCCGGCAGGAGGCATATCAGATCCCTGGCCGACCGGGCGTCTTACTTTTCAAGCAGGCTGCGCACCTTAGTCTTCAAGCAGGCTTCGCAGCATCCATGCGGTTTTTTCATGTACCAGCATGCGCTGGGTCAGAAGGTCAGCAGACGGCTCATCGCCTGCTTTTTCGACCAGAGGAAATGCTGCGCGGGCGGTGCGTACGACGGCTTCCTGGCTCTTCACCAGAGTGCGGATCATTTCTTCTGCGGCCGGCACTCCGTCCACCTCCTTGATCGAGGCCAGACGGGCGTATGCCCCATACGTTCCCGGAGCGGGAAACCCGAGTGCGCGAATGCGCTCGGCAATCAGGTCCACCGCGGTGGCCAGCTCGAGGTACTGGGTCTCGAACATGAGATGCAGGGTGTTGAACATTGGCCCTGTGACGTTCCAGTGAAAATTGTGTGTCTGAAGGTACAGGGTGTAGGTGTCCGCGAGTACCTTCGACAGGCCTTGCGCAATTGCGGCGCGGTCCTTCCCGACTATTCCGGTATCCATGCCTTGGGATATTCCGCGGTTCGCCTTGGACTTAATCGTGCTCATGAGCAGTTCTCCTTTTTCTTTGGATCAAAGCGGGATTCGAGCCGTCCACCATTGTTAGTTGCGGCGAATTGCAGCCGGTTGCGCCGGAGCTGACTCGATGGGCAAATCTTAAGGCTGTCGCCTGGCGCATTCCAGTGAATTATTCCGATGCGTGCGATAGCCAAAAGCTATTGCCAGGATTGGGAGGACCGCGTCCCGTCCGCGAACGGCCTGAGCGGATTGCGCCTGACAATGCCCGCTTCGCGAGCTAATCTGCGCTGCGCCCTGCCTGGCGGGCGATGACACTAACCAGATTGTCAAATCCGGAAATGCCGTCCGGCGGTCCGTTGTACTCGATCCAGATCGGGTTGTCCGAAAAGCGGATCATCTGGATTTGCATGGCCTCGCCGCCGATGCGGTAGTGTGCAGCGGCGCGCTCGCCATCGCCGGGCGGCCGCGAAACCGAACTGCACCGGTCGCGCGCGCACAGGGAACGGACCATGCTTTGCGGGGTCAGCGCGTCTTCTGCGCGAAGAAACACCGTCAAGCGCGCTGCGGGCCCCTGCGTGTTCCTTATCACCAGCATTTCGGCGCCTCTGCGCGTGATTGTCTGATGCTCGCCTGGCACCAGCCGGATGCCCTGCCAATGCACCGCGTTCGGATAGCGATAATGCTCCCAGCCGCGAAGAATGGGCTGCAGAAAAATTCCGGCGAAGACAAGGCCGATACCAACGGCCAGAATGAAATACTGAAAGACGGTGGGTCGGCGCATTGACCGCTACCCTAACCGATATCGCCCCGGCGGTTCAACATGCGGACGAAAAAGGCCCGTTTTGCCCCGCCTCTGGAGATCAGCTTGGTGGATCGAGGCCGAAGGCACGCGCGAGCGCAGCGGTGCCACGGTAGACCAGCCGGGCAGTGAACGAGCGAATCTGACGGCCGATCGCGGGAACGAAAACCTCGGCGAGGCCATCGGCATCGAGCGCAAACTTTGCCCTCGTGCTGCCCGCGCTATACGCAGGGCGGGCCCGCAGTCAGCTTCAGACAGACCCCTCGATCATTGTCTGCGGCGAACCAGTGTCTGCCCGCAAAAGCGTATTCGCTCTGTTGACACAACGAATTGCGAAAAGCAACCACTCCGAAGTCGAGCCCGGATTGTGCCGGCGCCCATTCAACGCCGACAGCTCATGGTGTGTCGTTGTGCGCGCAGTCGTATCCACAGTAATCAACGCAGGGCGCGAACAGGAATGTCGACCGGCCTATGGCATAGGGCTCTGACGGGGTGGGTGGTGCCCTTCATCCGCGATGGTCAGTGACGAAAAATCGACAGGTTTGCACGCAAATCCGACGCCGGCATATGCCCGCCGTCATCACCGAAGTAATCTTGTGTAGGGTGAAATGCTGCGGACTGCGCAGCGTCGGACGTGAATCTGGGCGGTTCGGCCACCGCCGCTATCGCTGGACGAGGAATATCCTCGGAAAAACCACCAGGCATACAATGTGCTCATCCTGAAGCCTGTCGCCAAGTTCCCTGATCTCCCGGGCGCCAGCCGGACGCGCGGTTCCAGCAATTTGGCCCCGACGCCAAACGGCTTACCCAGTCGTTTCGGCAACGGCCAGAGCAATCCATAACGAGGAAAATCGTGATGCTCGTAAGAATCCTTCGGTATACGCGGATCAGCCGCTCACTGATGATCATCATATGGCCTTTCCTGGTCATCGTTGTGCTCTTGCTCTGGCTTTCAAGCGAAAGCATGAACACACTCATCGCAGTGCGTTCATATACCGAGGGCGAAGGGCTGTGGTCCAAGGGCCAGAAGGTGGCCGTGTTGAACCTGCTGCGATACTCGAGGAGCCAGTCCGAATCCGACTTCGAAAAATACCGCGAGGCGATTGCGGTCCCGCTTGGCGACACAAAAGCGCGTATGGAAATGGCGTTGCCCAATCCCGATCTCGCCATCGTGTGGGAAGGACTGATTCAAGGTCGTACGCATCCTGATGACATACCGCACGTCATCAAGCTCTATCGCCGCTTCCACAATGTAAGCTTCATGGCGGAGGTGATTGAACTTTGGGAACAGGGTGATCGCCAGATTGAAGAACTTCTCGTGGCCGCGCAAGACCTGCAGGTGCAAGTACTGAACCGGGCGACAACCGCTGAGCTTCAGCCGGTAGTTGAACGCATTCTCGAAATTGACCAGCGTCTTACGCCGCTTGAAGATCGTTTCACGAAAAGGCTTGGAGACGCAGCGCGAGCCACGCAATTGCTGCTGTTGATTGTAAACCTCGCCGCGGCCGGCACTCTGGTGCCAGTGGGTATCCTGCTTTCGCAAAGAATGGTGCGGCGCCGGGAAGACACCGAGCGGGCGCTGAAACTCTCGGAAGAGCGATTCAATCTTGCGGTGTCGGGCAGCAATGACGGGCTTTGGGATTGGACTTTTCGGACCCGGGAAGTTTTCTACTCGCCGCGTTTCTGTCAGCTTCTAGGCTACGGAAAAGGTGAGATGGGCGCCACTGTCCGGGACTTTACGTCCCGTTTGCACCAGGAGGACAGGGCGCCGATAGCGAAAGCATTCAACGATCATCTGAATCATGGTGCGACCTTCGACGTGGAACTGCGTCTGCAGAACAAGGCCGGAGAGTACCGCTGGTTTCGTTCGCGCGGCCGTTCCGTGCTGGATTCCGAAGGCAAAGCAATCCGCATGGCCGGTGCGCTCACCGATGTAAATGATCGAAAACTGCAGGCGGCGGAACTGGCGAAGGAAAAGGAGCGTGCACAGGTTACGCTGGCATCAATCGCCGACGGCGTAATCACTACCGATGTCGACGGCAAAGTGGAATACCTGAACCCATTGGCCGAACGACTGACTGGACGGACTCTGGCAAATTCGCGTGGACTTCCGCTGCAGAACATTCTTCGCATGATCGATGAAAAAACGCATGCAATCGGACCCTGTCCGGTGCAGGCGGTGCTGCGAGAAAAGCGGCCCGTCGAAATTGTTGCCGCCATGCTGTTGGTCCGGGATGACGGCATCAGAACTCTGGTCACACAGTCAGCCGCACCGATTCGTGATCGCGACGGAAGTGTCGCAGGCGCAGTGCTGGTGCTGCATGACGCCACCAGGGAACGCCAGTACGCGGCCACGCTTTCCTACCAGGCAAGCCACGATGCGCTGACGGGACTGATTAACCGTGCGGAGTTCGAGAAGCGGCTCGAATCGGCACTAAGAACCGCAGCGCTCGGTCGGCGCCACGCGCTGCTGTATCTGGACCTGGATCAGTTCAAGGTCATCAACGACACTTGCGGCCATGCCGCCGGCGACCAGATGATCCGTGAAGTAAGCGCGCAGCTCGCTGTGAAAATGCGCGACGGAGATACGCTGGCACGCCTTGGTGGCGATGAATTTGGCATGCTGCTTGAGAACTGCGCGGCAGACCATGCGTTGCGCTTCGCCGACGAGATCCGGCAATCGATAACGGAAATCCAGTATGTCTGGGAAAGTCGCTCATTCAATTTCGGTGCGAGCATAGGACTTGTGAACATCGAGAACGATGGATTCAGGCTGGCGGATGTGATGAGCGCAGCCGACTCGGCATGCTTCATGGCCAAGGAAAAAGGTCGCAACCGTGTGCAAATCTACCGTTCAGACGACAAGGAAGTCACCGTACGCTACGGCGAGATGGAATGGGTCAGCCGCCTGCGAAAGGCAATCGAGGACAACCGCTTTGTCCTGTACTCGCAGGATATCGTCGCACTGAACCATTCGCGAAGAAACGACACACATTGCGAATTGCTGGTTCGCATGATCGACGAGCACGGGAATCTGGTGACGCCGATGACCTTTATTCCCGCTGCGGAACGCTACGGCTTGATGCCGTCTATTGACCGTTGGGTCATACAAACCGCATTCGCCGAGATCGTCAAGCATCAGATCGTCTCCGGCGGTGGCCCTGATGTGTATTCGATCAACCTCTCCGGTGCGTCGATCAGCGACGAGCGATTCCTCGACTTCGTCCGCGATCAGGTAACTACTTCGCGGATTCGACCGCAGTCGATATGCTTCGAAATCACAGAAACAGTGGCGATTGCCAATTTCGAGAAAGCGAAGCACTTCATCGAGGTATTCAAGGAAATTGGTTGCCGATTCTCGCTGGATGATTTCGGTGCTGGAATGTCATCCTTTGGCTATCTGAAACAACTGCCGGTCGATTTTCTTAAAATCGATGGCGGATTTGTCAAGGATATGGCAAACGATCGCATAGACTGCGCGATGGTCGAAGCAATCAACAACGTGGGTCATGCAACCGGGAAGCAGACTATCGCCGAGTTTGTTGACAGCGAAAGGGTAATCGGATTGCTTCGTCAAATGGGAGTGGATTTCGCCCAAGGGTACGCAATAAGCAAACCAAGACTTTTCTTCGCTCCCAAACTGCGGGTTGCGGTCGCATCGGGCAAAGCGGCATCAGTCGGTCTGGGGGGCGAGGAGGCGAGGTTGCGAGGCTCTCGTTGAGAATCTGTCTGCGCGAGGAGAACTTGCCAGCGAAACTACGCGGAGCTGATCTCAACGCAAAGACGCAAGGGACGCGAAGATCGCAGGAAAAAAAGCAATAATTATCGTCAATGATCGTAAGCCCGATCTTGGATAACTCCGGTTTTTTTTCCTGTTTGTCTTTGCGCTTTTGCTTTGGAACTAACTTTCGAATTGAGATTGTCCGTAGCGTTTCTCAGGCCAGATCGGCGATGCGGTCGAGTATCAACCCCGCATGCTCGCGACTCTTGTGGAATTTTATTTCCGGGAAACGATCCTGCACCACTTTCATTTCGAACGCGGTGTTGGTCAGCACCGCCAGCGCACCGGCGGCATCTCTCGCCAGACGCCCTGCATTGGCCTCCACGAACTTGTCGAACATCACCGGATCGTCGCAGGACACCCAGCGCGCGCAGGTATAGGGTGCCGGCGACATGCGGGCTTCGACGCCGTACTCATGCTTCAGACGGTGCGCCGCCACGTCGAACTGCAGTGTGCCGACCGCGCCCAGCAGCATCATGGTATTGCGCAGCGGCCGAAACACCTGAATCGCTCCTTCCTCGCCGAGTTGCTGCAAGCCCACGCGCAACTGCTTGGTCTTGAGGGGATTCATGACTTCGACGATATGAAAAATTTCCGGCGAAAAGAACGGCAGCCCGGTGAACTGCAGGGTTTCGCCATCGGTGAGCGTATCGCCCAATTGAATGCCGCCGTGGGTGGGGATGCCGATGATGTCGCCGGCGTAGGCCTCGTCCACCAATTCGCGCCGCTGCGACAGAAACGACACCACGGTATTGGGCCGGATGTCCTTGCCGGTGCGCTGGATTTTCATGCGCATGCCGCGCTCGAAGCGCCCGGAGCACACCCGCACGAACACCACGCGGTCGCGATGCGCCGGGTCCATGTTGGCCTGAATCTTGAACACCACGCCGGAGAAATGCGCATCATGCGGATCGACCTGGCCCTGCAAGGCCATGCGCGGTTGCGGCGGCGGGGCAATGTCCACCAGCGCATCGAGCACTTCGCGCACCCCGAAATTGTTGATCGCCGAGCCGAAGAATACCGGGGTTTGCTTTCCGGCCAGAAATTCTTCGCGTGAAAACGCCGGCATGGCGCCACGCACCAGCTCGATTTCATTGCGCGCGCGATCGAGCTCAGTACCGAATCGTTCCGATAACGCCGGATCGTCGATGCCGCGCATGATTTCCTCTTCGCCGCCTGCCCGGTCGGCGCCCGGGCGGAATACGCGGATGCGGTCCTCGGCCAAGTCGTAGACGCCGCGAAAAGATTTACCCATGCCGATCGGCCAGGAAAACGGCACCGAGGACATGCCCAGCGTGCGCTCGATCTCGTCGATCAGATCGAGCGGATCGCGCACCTCGCGGTCCATCTTGTTGATGAAAGTGATAATTGGTGTGCCGCGCGAGCGGCAGACTTCTAGCAGCCGCAATGTCTGCGCTTCCACGCCGTTGGCGGCGTCGATCACCATGAGCGCCGCATCCACGGCGGTCAGCACGCGGTAGGTGTCCTCGGAAAAATCCTGGTGGCCGGGTGTATCGAGCAGGTTCACCACCTTGCCGCGGTATTCGATCTGCATCACCGAACTGGCTACTGAAATGCCGCG
>JANNTE010000186.1:0-5805 GCA_031403365.1 Betaproteobacteria bacterium
CACCCGGCGGCCCGTTCGGCATGGACATCTTCGACTACATGGGCTGGATTCACGAGGGCGGCGGTCTGGCGCTGTACCAGGAGTTCTACCAGAAGGAGCTGCAGCGCAACGTCGTGGTGATGCCGATGAGTTCTGGAGGACCCCAGATTCTGGGCTGGTTCAAGAAGCCGGTGAAGAACTGGGAAGACCTGAAAGGCCGCAAATGCCGGGAAACCGGCATCACGGCGGAAGTGTTCGCCAGGTCCGGCATGAATACGGTGAACATGCCCGGCGGAGAAATTGTTCCTGCCGGCCAGCGCGGTGTCATCGAGTGCGCGGAATGGGTCGGTCCGGCGGAAGACCTGAGAATCGGCTTCCACACGGTCTGGAAATACGCCTACATGCCCTCGATGCACGAGCCAGCCGCCGTGGCGGAACTGATGATCAATGGCGACGTATGGAAAAAATTGCCCGAGGACCAGCAGGAAATCATCAAGTCGGCGGCGATGGATGCCACGCTGCGCTCCCGGCTGGTCTCCAACAAGGTCAATGCCGAGGCGCTGGTGGAGTTGCGGGAAAAACACGGCGTCAAGATCGAACGCACGCCGCAGGACATCCTGATCAAGATACTCGAAACCTGGGATCAGATCGCCAAGGAAGAAATGGCGAAGAACCCGTTCTTCAAGAAAGTCTACGACTCGCAGCGCGGTTTCGCCTCCCAGGTGGTGCCGGCACGGCGCAATACCTACGCGCCGTACGACTTGGGCGCAAATTACTATTGGCCGGAAAAAAAGTAATCATCGATAGCATGCCAATGGAACGCGGGTTCGCATGATGGCAAACAGAGCATGAGCCAGCCGTCTCCTGGATATTTGCGCATCATCCGCGAGATCGACCGGTTCACCCTCTGGAGCGCTTACGTCTTTGCGTTGCTGATTGCGCCCCTGGTGGTGGCGAACGTGGTCGAGGTGTTCATGCGCTATGTGCTCAACCGCCCCACGGAATGGGCCATGGAAACCACGGTCATGTCATACGGGGCCTTGTTCATGCTCGGCGCCGCCCATGCGTTACAGAAGGGCGCGCATGTGCGCACCGACATGCTGTGGGAGAAGTTTAGCGACCGCACCAAGGGCATCATCGACACGGTGGCCTATGCCGTGCTGTTTCTGCCCTCGATGGCGATTTTGTGTTACCTCTCGTATGACGATCTGGTTTACGCCTGGTCGATTGACGAGCGCTCCAACCTCACGCCCTGGCAGCCGATCCTGTGGCCTTTGCGCGCCGTGGTCCCGCTCAGCACGGCGTTGCTGTTTGTGCAGGGCGTATCGGAGCTGCTGAAAAGCCTGTGGGCCGCGCGCACCGGAACGCTGCTCGTACACCACGAGAAAATCGAGATCTGAGCGCAATGACCGGAAGCGAAGTGCTGGGATTGCTGATGCTGGTCGCGATGATCAGCATTATTTTTGTCGGTTTTCCGATTGCCTTCACGTTGCTGTTCATCGCGCTGTTTTTCGGCGCCCTCGGTCTTGGCGCCGAGCTGACCTTCAATCTCGCCTATTTGCAGATCTGGGGCATGATGAAGGACGATATCCTGCCCGCCGTGCCCTTGTTCATTTTCATGGGCTTCATGACCGAGCAGGCGGGGCTGATGGAGCGGCTGTTCCTGGCGATGCGCAATCTCCTGGCGCCGCTGCGCGGTTCTCTTTATCTGGCGGTGATTTTGACCGCGACAATTTTCGCCATGGCCACCGGCATCGTCGGCGCGGCGGTCACGGTGCTGGGCATCATGGCCGGTCCGGTCATGATGCGCTCGGGCTACGACGCCAAATTATCTGCCGGCGCCATCGCTGCCGGCGGCACGCTCGGCATTCTTATTCCACCCAGCGTCATGCTGGTGGTCATGGGACCGACCATCGGCGTGCCGGTGAACCTTTTGTATGCTGCGGCCCTGGGCCCGGGCTTGTTCCTGGCGTTTATGTACATCTGCTATTGCCTGATCCGCAGCTATCTCAACCCGGAGTTAGGTCCGCCGGTACCGATGGCCGAGCGGGTCACGGATAAAATGGAACTGGCGCGTGAGTTTTTCATCGGCGTGGTTCCACTCACGGTGCTCATTGGCTTCACCCTGGGCACCATACTCGCAGGCCTGGCAACGCCGACCGAGGCGGCTTCCTGCGGTGCCTTCGGCGCGACCGTGCTGGCGGCGGCCTATCGCCGGCTCACGTTCAGGGCGTTGAAGAACGCGGCCATGTCCACCATGATCACCGCGAGCATGGTGCTTTTTCTCGCCGTGGCTTCGAGCGTGTTTGGCGCGGTGTTCACCAAGCTTGGGGCCACCGATCTCATCGCTGGCGGGTTGTCCCAGATGCCACTGCCCGACTGGGGCAAGCTGCTGCTGGTCATGGGCTTGATTTTTATTCTGGGCTGGCCGTTTGAATGGCCGGCCATTATTCTGGTATTCCTGCCGATCTTCCTGCCGGTGGTGTAGAAACTCGATCTGGGCCTGAGTCCGCAGGAGCTGATGATCTGGTTCGGCGCGCTGGTGGCGGTAAACCTGCAAACCGCGTTCCTGAGTCCGCCAGTGGCGATGTCGGCCTATTACCTGAAGAACGTCATGCCGCAGTGGAGTCTTTCCACCATTTATCGCGGCATGGGCGAGTTCATGGTGATCCAGGTGCTTTGCCTGGCGGCGGTGTTGTTATGGCCGGAAATCGCGCTGTGGTTGCCCAGGGTGATGCAGTAACCGCCGATGCAAATCTCTCACCATCGGTTCAACACCGGCGAAGTTGACTTGCACTACGTCACGGCCGGCGCGGGCGAACCGGTCGTGCTCTTGCACGGCTGGCCGCAGAGCTGGTACTGCTGGCGCAAGATTATGCCCGCGCTCACACAACACTACCGGGTGATTGCGCCCGATCTGCGCGGCCTGGGAGACTCTTCGCGGCCGCCCTCGGGCTACGACAAACAAACCATCGCCAACGACATCCGCAAGCTTGTTTTCGATCACCTTGGCATCAAAAGCTATCGTCTCGTCGGGCACGACTGGGGCGGCCCGGTTGCGTTTTGCCTGGCGGCGAACGATCCGGACTCGGTAAGCAAACTCGCCATGCTCGATACCGCCGTGCCCGGTGATGGCAGCGGGACGTTCTCGCAGCACGGCCGGCGCTGGCATCACGCCTTTCACCAGACCGCGGAACTGCCCGAAGCGCTGGTGACCGGCCGCGAAGACATTTATCTCGGCTGGTTCTATCGCAATTACGGTTATCAGCCGGATGCCATCGACGCCGAAGAAGTCGCCGAATATCTGCGTGTCTACCGCCAGCCGGGCGCGTTGCATGCCGGCTTTGAATACTATCGCGCGCTCGAGCTCGACGTGGCGCACAACCAGCGCCTGATCGCGCGCGGCAAGTTGCCCATGCCGGTGCTGGCGCTCGGCGGAGGCAAGGCGTTCGGGCGCGGCGGCGGGACCCTGGACTCGCTCAGGCGCGTCGCGCTCAATGTGCGCGGAGGCGTGATCGAGGATTGCGGTCACTGGATGCCGGAAGAGCAACCGGAACAAATTGCGCGGATGCTGCTCGATTTTTTTGCTGCGAACGCAAAGTGATGCAGCGTTCGGTCGCGCTGACAGCGCGTGCTTAATTCGGCGGGTCGTACTGGGTCAGCAGGGCACGCGCGCTTTCCAGCAGTTCCTTGCCATCCAGTCCGCGTTGATCAAGTTCCTTGATTCTGTTGTCGATGGCGCGTTGCCGCGCCTCCGCGTCACTGCGATTGCCGTCGGCAGACTGGCCTGTGCGTGTGTTGCTATCGTCGAAAATCCTGCCCAAGGTGGCGGACATGTCGGCACCACTGTTGGCGTTGATCACTTTTTTAAGTTCATCGGACAGGCCCCGATAGGTCTCGGCATTCATCACCAGTACGAAAATATCCGCGAAATTTGACAACGCCGCGGTCTGGGCTGGCGCCGGGGAAACATGAACGGCGAGCAGGCGTACGCCGGAGAATTCTCTTCGTGCCAGATTGTTCGCCTGGATATATTCCCATAGCGCGCGATTCGATCCTTTTGCCGTGTGGGTGCTAAAGGGCAGATTGAAAACCTCAACCCCGGGGAATCGGTTCGCGCCGTTGCCGACCGAGGTCCAGACGATGTCCGTGGTGCGGTCCTTGACCTGATCGTAGAGTTGCAATGGATTCTCGCTGGCCACCGTCGCGGGAAATATTTGAATCCTGAGATAGCCGTTGGATTCCTGCTCCAGTTTCTCTTTCCAGGGCAGCAGAAACCGGGCATGGAACACCGAATCCACAGGCAGGGCATGATGAATCTTGAGCGTAACGCCGTGCGCGCGCGCCAGCTCTGCCCACGGAGCGGAGAACGCGAAAACGGCTGCAAGGACAATGAACTTGACGCAGCGCCGCGATATCATTTCATTGCTCCTGTGCCCTGGGGTTCAGCGCTGGGTCTGCACGGATTGCAGAAACGTGAATATGCGCCACTTGATATCGTCGCTGATGGAGTCTTTCCAGGGCGGCATGCCTTTATCCATGCGCCCGTTGTTGATGGTGTTCCAAAACAAGTTGATCGCATTGTCGCCGTAACGAATCCTGAGACGGCGTAAATCGCGCGGGCGTTCGCCCTGCACCGCGTAGGGGCCGTGGCAGTGCGAGCAGTATTGATTCATCAGGCTCCCGCCGTCTTCCAGAACATCTGCCCGTCCCTCGTAGGGGTTCTTCAGCGCCTCGGTATTTTCGTCGGCTGCGATGGCGGAACTTGCCGACAGAAGAAACGCGGCAACCAGAAAAGCCCTGCCTGCCACAGTGAAGTTGCCATTGACCAACATGATTTTCCCGCAATTAAATGTTGTAATCGTGATTTTAGCGCGCGTTTCAGGCGCCACGGCATGGGCGTGAAAACGGCGGGAATCTAACCCGCCGTTTTCACTACCGGACAATGCTGCTGGTGCGATCAGTTGCCGAGTTCGAACACGGCGAGAATGCCGCCTTCCGGACTCGCGTCCAGGACGCGCTGGCCGATCTTGCCGAAGAATGAGGGTGGTCCTTTGCTGCGACCTGCCACTACGGCCAGATATTGTTTGCCTCCGATCGAATAAGTCACCGGGCTCTGGATGATTCCGGTGCCCATGCTGAATTGCCAGAGCACTGCACCGGTCTTGGCATCCACGGCTTTTACGTGGCCTTGCTGGTTACCATAGAACACCAGACCACCGGCGGTAGACATTGCACCGCTGACGAAAGGCAGGTCTTCTTTGATGGTCCAGACCTTTTTCTTGGCAACTGGATCCCAAGCCATGAACTCCGCCAGATGTGCGCCGCTGGCACCCGCCATGTCGAGATTGAACTCGGATGCGAGATAGAACTTGCCGGGCGAGTACTCTTCGTCCTTGGTGGCAATGTCCATGCACATGTTAAATGCCGGCAGATAGGTGAACCCGGTCTGCGCGCTATGGGACATCGGCGACCAGTTCTTGCCGCCGATCAGGTTCGGGCAGACATTGCGCGCCCACTGGCCTTTACGCGGACGCTTCTCGTTATTCGCCGCCTCGACTGGCCGGCCGGTTTGCAGGTCCACATGGGTTGCCCAGTTGACGGTGACAAACGGATCCGCCGCGAGCACTTTACCGGTTTCGCGATTGAGCACGTAGAAGAAGCCATTGCGATCGGCGTGCAGCAGGGCCGGGGTTTTCTTTCCGCCGATGTTAAGGTCGGTGAGCACCGCCTCGTTGATGCCGTCATAATCCCAGACATCGCTTGGCGTCCACTGATAGCCCCAGGCGATCTTGCCGGTGTCGCCGTCGAAGGCCAGTTGCGCTG
>JANNTE010000187.1:0-2887 GCA_031403365.1 Betaproteobacteria bacterium
CTCGATCCCCAGAACCCGAGCACTTACCGACAGCGTGCCTGGCTCCACGATTTGTTGGACAAATATGAGGACGAGATCGCTGACTTGCCCCGGGCGATTGAACGAGAGCAGACTGCCGCAATCAATTCGCACAGCGGCCTATTCTGGTACACGCTGGGTGTGTGCCACTATAGCCGAAGTGACTACGAGGCAGCGCGCGCGGCGTGCCAGCGGGCGATCGAAATGCGAGACCTCCCCTACAGCCCACTGGACGAACCGCGAGTGACGACAGACGACGACCGCTATGCCGGCTCCTTCCTGGCCATGAGCCTGTGGCAAATCGGCGAAAAAGAAAAAGGCCGCCAGCCATATGCGGAGGCGATTGCCTGGAGGGACAAGCAATCTCCCAACGGCGCGCACCAAGTCAACCCATTCCGCGCCGAAAAACTCGCTGTGCAGGCCCTCGCGAAAAAAACGGGGCGGCGACGCAAAACACGAGCAACGCTCAATAGCCCGTTGCCCAAGCGGTGGACGTGACGCCGCTGAGCGGTGGAACAATGTGACAGTGGACGAGCTGAGAAAAAGCGGCCGGTGAGCTCTCGCGTCTAAACAAGGCGCTCACCGGCCTGTCCCAGTCTCGCGGCGCTTAGTCCCTAATCAAGCGAACTCTTTTGTGCTGAGTTGCGGAGAGTTTTGGAAAAAATGAAATCCCTCGGCGTGTTCGCGGTATTCTACGAGTGTCGAATCCGAGAACGCCACGACCACGGAGGGATTTCAAGTGAAACTCAGCATACGACGACGACTGGCGGCTGGCAAGCGGCGGATCGAGAAGCGGTTGGACAAGTTCAATTGTGAGGGCTGCGATCGGCCGATGTTGCGGCCAGCCAATATCCAGTATGAACTGGCCGATCGCACGCGAGGCATGACCTACGGCGGCATCGGTTCGATGCTGCTGCTGGTGCGCAAACTGGGGCTGGCCGACGCGATCGACCGGCGATTGCACTTGCTGAAGATTCACTTGCCTTACCACGAGAGCGATCACGTGTTGAACCTGGCCTTCAACGCGCTGTGTGACGCGACCTGTCTGGAGGACCTCGAACTGCGTCGCAACGACGAAGTGTACCTGGATGCCGTCAATGCGAGGCGCATTCCCGATCCCACCACGGCCGGCGACTTCTGCCGCCGCTTCCAGCCCCACGACGTCCGCACGCTTTTGGACGTGTTCAACGAGACGCGGCTCAAAGCCTGGGCTCGGCAGCCCGAGGCCTTCTTCGACGAAGCCCGCATCGACATGGATGGCACGCTGGTGCCCACCACCGGCGAGTGCAAGGCGGGAATGGACATCTCCTACAAGGGCGAGTGGGGTTATCATCCGCTGGTGGTCACGCTGGCCAACACGGGCGAGGTGCTGAGCGTGGTCAATCGTTCGGGCAACCGGCCCAGCCACGAGGGCTGCCCCGAGGAAGTCGATCGCGCGCTGGCGGTTTGCCTGCGCGGCGGATTTCGCCGCGTGCTGTTGCGCGGCGACACGGACTTCACGCAGACCAAGCACCTGGATCGTTGGAGCGCGGACGAGCGGGTGCGGTTCATCTTCGGCGCCGACTGCACGGCGGCCTTGCACATCGTGGCCGACGATTTGCCGGGAAATGCCTGGAAAACGTTGCGCCGGCCGGCCCGCTACCGCGTGAAAACCCGGCCCCGTGCGCGACCCGCCAAAGTCAAAGAGCGGATTGTGCGCGAGCGCCAGTTCAAGAACATCCGTTTGACCGGCGAGGAAGTGGCCGAGTTCGACTATCGTCCGCTGGCCTGCAAGAAGGCGTATCGGATGATCGTGGTCAAGAAGTATCTCGACGTCACCCAGGGTCAGTCGCTGTTGTTCCACGACTACCGCTACTTCTTCTATCTCACCAACGACCGCGACAGCTCGGCGACCGAGATCGTGCTGTTGGCCAACGATCGCTGCGATCAGGAAAACTTGCACGCGCAATTGAAAGGTGGCGTGCGGGCCTTGCAGGCGCCGGTCGACAACCTGGTGAGCAACTGGGCCTACATGGTGATGACCGCTCTGGCCTGGAACTTGAAAGCCTGGTGGGCGTTGCACCTGCCCGACAGCGACGGCCCGCGTGACGAGCAACAACGGCCAGAAAAACATCGCGTGCTGCGGATGGAATTCAAAACGTTCTTGAACGCCTTCATGCGGTTGCCGTGCCAGATCGTCCACACCAGTCGGCGCTTGATCTATCGCCTGCTGGGCTGGAACGCTTGGTCGGGCGTGTTCTTCCGCCTCGTCGATCGGTTACACGGCTGACGCGCGCTTCCGGAAACTGGAGTTCGGATGCTCCAGTCCGCCGCAACGGAAAGACCCCAGAAAGGACACGACCCATAACGCACCCGACAATCCGAAGCCTTCTCACGACGATCCTGCCGTCCGCGGGCCACGCTGCGCCGTCACCCAGCGTAAAACATCACCAGCAAAACGCCTCGGGATTCGCTTGTTTAAGGCTTAGTCTGCGCGCCGCGGGCATGGTTTTTGTATTGTACATCGCAGACGACTTCCAGGCGAAAGGGAATACTACCATGTTGCGTACAAAATCCATGTTGCGTACAAAATCACGGAAACGAGCACGCTCGCGCGGGAATTTGGACGCCGTGGCAAGCCGACGTGGCAGGACATCCCGCCGCCAGTTCACTTTGGAGTCGCTGGAATCTCGCTGCCTATTGTCCGCTGTTCCCATCCTTGACCAAGCGTTTTCCATTGGCGGAACGGGTGTAGACTTTGCAACTGAAGTGACTCGGGATTCGCTACACGGCAATCGCATCTTAATTTGCAAGGTCTACACCCGTTCCGCCAATGGAAAACGCTTGGTCAAGGATGGGAACAGCGGACAATAGGCAGCGAGATTCCAGC
>JANNTE010000188.1:0-18830 GCA_031403365.1 Betaproteobacteria bacterium
CCGCGAAGCTGCACTTCATACCAGCCGAAGGAGTAATAAAAGGATCCTCGCCATCGAGCCCGGACGACCGCTGCAAACCCGAACCGGCCGCCAGAGCTGCGGCTTCGTACATGAAGGCTTTGACCGGACGCTACGGCACGGGACCCGCAAGTGTGCCGCTTGCAATTGGCAGCTATAACAGCGGCGAAGGCGGCTTGAGCACAAATCTACAGAAGGCTCTTGACTCGAATTCGGGATTGCCGCGTGATTTTTGGACGCTGATCGCGAACGGCGACAAACTATCAAAGCAATTTCAATCCGAGAACTTTAAATACGTTCCAAAGTTCTTCGCCGCTGCGATAATCGGTGAAAATCCTCAGGATTTCGGACTAAACTTACAACCTGTATCAACTTATTCGAATTAAAAGATGACACAGGCCGGGAGCCTCGGTGCCGACAAGGCCTACGACACACAGGATTTCGTCGCAGCGTGCCGCAGCCGCAACGTCACGCCGCACGTAGCGAGCAATGACACCCGGCGCGGGGGCAGCGCGATTGATCGACGAACGACGCGTCATGAGGGCTACGCGCTCAGCCAGACGATCCGCAAGCGCATCGAAGAGCACTTCGGCTGGGGCAAGAGCGTGGGACGCATTCGCCAGACGGTATACCGGGGGATGCGGCGCGTCGATCAGCACTTCAAGCTCACGATGATGACGGCGAGCAACATCGTGCGAATGGCCAGAATGCTGTGCGCGGACCCGCAAGGAGCGGCGCAATGAGACCAATCGGCAGGGCAAACGAGCAGATCGACAAGATCCGCGCGAGCCAATCGGTTGCGAATCACGCTTCAATTGCTTTCGACTCCTCTTCGCCCGCGATCTCGATCATGATATTCGGCCTTATTTCAACAGCCTGTTAGGCGTCAATGCCGTTTGGGGTGCTGTCGATGAGCCCAAAGGCGATAGGTGTGATGGCCGGGACCGGGGAGGTTGGAGGCAGGCAGAGCAGAGTGGCCCACGGGTAAAAGACTGGTGGGTTTTTTATAAATGCCGCGATACGCGGCGCATGTTTTTCCACGGGAGAGAACTGATGAAAAAGTTGGACAGGCGGGAGTTTATTAAAGCCAGCGCGGCAACCGCAGCCGCAGGCGCGGTGCCGGGATCTTTCATTTGGTCGAATCAAGCGCACGCTGCCGATACCGTCAAGGTTGGCATTTTGCATTCGCTGACCGGAACGATCGCGATTGCGGAGAAGTCGGTGGTCGATGCCGAGATGCTGGCGATCGAGGAAATCAACAAGGCGGGCGGCGTAATGGGCCGTAAAATCGAGGCTGTTATCGAAGACGGTGCCAGCGATTGGCCGACTTTCGCCGAGAAGGCCCGCAAGTTGCTGGAAAAAGACAAGGTCGCCGCAGTGATGGGATGTTACACATCGGCGTCGCGCAAGGCAGTGCTCCCTGTCTTCGAAAAACTCAAGGGCTTGCTCTACTACCCGACTTACTATGAAGGTCTTGAGCAGTCGCCCAACATTATGTACACCGCCCAGGAAGCGACCCAGTCGGTCATCGCCGCCATGGAGTGGCTGTACAAAAACAAGGGCAAGAGTTTCTACATGATCGGGTCAGATTACATCTGGCCGCGCACCACGATCAAGATCGCCAAGGCCACGCTGACCCGCCTGGGCGGAAAATTGGCCGGCGAGGGCTACTATCCGCTGGGACATATCGAATTTTCTTCCGAGATCAACAAGATCAAGGCCGCGAAACCCGATGTGATCCTGAATTGCGTGGTAGGGGGATCCAACGTCGCTTTCTTCAAGCAACTGACCGCCGCCGGTATCACAGGCAAGAATCAGACGGTGCTCTCGCTTGCGGTGTCGGAAGAAGAGGTGTCAGGGATCGGGCCAGATAATACCGAAGGTACGCTGACCTGCATGGGTTACTTCCAGAGCCTGAAAAATCCGGCGAACGATAAATTCGTCAAGGCCTTCAAGGCCAAATACGGCGCGAACCGTCCGACGGGCGATACGCTGGCGTGCGGCTATACCTCGGTCTATCTGTGGAAGCTTGCGGCGGAAAAAGCCAAAAGTTTCGACGTTCCGGCGGTGGTTGCGGCATCGGCGAATCTGCAGTTCGATGGACCGGAAGGCAAGATCAAATTCCACGCGACCAATCACCACCTGTGGAAGCACGCCCGGATCGGTAAATTCAGGGCAGATGGCCAAGTCGACATGATCTACGAATCCGGACTCATCGAACCCAATCCGTTCCCGAAGCTGTAAGCACAACAGGTATGTCAGACAATGACGCCCTCCCCGACAGGGAGGGCGTCTTGCTCTGCCGAGCGGCTTTAGCCACGAAACAAGCAAGAAACTGAATGCCACCGCCGCACTCATGAACCTCGACATGTTGGCCATGCAGGCCTTTACCGGCCTGTCCATCTTTACCATCCTGATGCTGATGGCGCTTGGTCTGGCGATCGTGTTCGGCTTGATGGGGGTGATCAACATGGCCCACGGCGAACTCATGGCCATGGGGGCTTACTGCAGTTACGGGACAGCCCTGTTCTTTCAGGCTTACCTGCCAGGCTTCATGGATGCCTACATTTTTGTCGGAATTGCACTGGCATTCCTTGTCACCAGTATTTTTGGATTCCTGCTCGAACGCGGTCTGATCCAATTTCTTTACCATCGACCGCTTGATACGCTGCTGGCAACCTGGGGAATCAGCCTTATTCTTCAGCAGGCATTCCGGCAGTTCATCAATCCGCGCGAGGTCGAGGTGCCGACGGTGTCGTGGCTCAAGGGGGCCTGGCAAGTGACCGAAGGTGTTTCACTGCCCTTGTCGCGCATATTCATTATTGTTCTGGCGATTGTCACTGCGGTGCTGGTTTATCTGCTGCTATACAAAACACGCTGGGGAATTCGTATTCGTGCGGTGACGCAAAATCGCGCGATGGCGGGTGCCGCCGGCATTAACACCAGGAAGGTGGATGCTTTCACCTTTGCGCTGGGTTGCGGACTGGCCGGCATCGCCGGCAGTTCCTTCACCATGCTGGCCTCGACCGGGCCCACCACCGGTCAGCAATATATCGTCGATACCTTTATTGTGGTGGTATTCGGCGGCGTTGAAAGTCTGCTCGGGACCATATTGTCGGCCTTCATTATCGGCCAGATGCAGTCGTGGTTCGAATACGGCATGAGCGGCTCGATGGCGCGTGCCAGCATCCTGGCCCTTGTTATCGTGGTGTTGTATTTCCGCCCCAATGGGCTGTTCGCCACCAAGGTGAGGCGCTAAAGATGGCCCTCCCACATGAAAAGGGCGCGGCCGCCCGCGCCACGACCGGTGGCTGGGGTGCAGCGGACAAATACGGGTTGCTGATACTGACTGTTTTGCTGCTCGTGGTGTTGCCGTTCTCGCTTGACGTATTCCGGCTGGGTTTGGCGGCGAAATATCTGTCGCTGGGATTTTGTGCCGTGGGCATCGTGCTGATCTGGGGCTACGGCGGCATTCTGAGCCTCGGACAAGGCGTGTTCTTTGGCCTGGGCAGTTACATGATGGCGATGTTCCTGAAGCTGGAGTCCACTTCGTCCGACAGTTCCGCCCAGGCGCTTTCCTCTTTCTTCGGGTCCAATCTTCCCGACTTCATGGTGTGGAACAGCGTGGAGAAGTTGCCGTGGTGGTGGGAGCCGTTCCACTACGCGTGGTTTACTCTTCCCGCGATCCTGATTATTCCACCGCTGCTCGCATTTGGACTGGCCTACGCGGTTTTCCGTCAACGGGTTGGCGGAGTCTATTTTTCCATTGTGACGCTGTCGCTGTCGGCCATCCTGTCCATCATGATCATCGGCCAGCAGGGCGTTACTGGCGGTGTCAACGGCATCAACGACTTTCGCACCTTTCTCGGTATCAATCTCGATACCGATCAGGCGAAGATCAGCCTTTACCTCATCATTGCCGCATTGTTGCTGTTGTGTGTTGCGGTGGGAATGTTCATCGTAAAAAGCCGGCTGGGCAAAGTGCTGGTGGCGATCCGCGACCGCGAGGACCGGGTACGGTTTTCGGGTTACGACCCGGCTTTGTTCAAAGCCTTTATTTTCGCGGTAGCCGCGCTGTTCTCGTCAATCGGGGGTGCGATGTTCAGCATCCAGCAAAGCCTGGCCTCCCCCTCTCTGGTGGGCATCGGACCCTCTGTCGAGATGGTGATCTATGCCGCCGTGGGCGGCAGAATGTCGCTGTTGGGCGCGGTTTATGGTTCCATACTGGTGGGCACGGCCAAGACCTTTTTTTCGGAAAATTTCGTGCAGTACTGGATTTATTTCATTGGATTCCTGTTCGTGTTCGTGGTGATGTTCCTGCCTGAGGGATTGGCGGGCCTGCTTCAGCGCATACGCGGCATGGGTAGCGCAAAGCGCGCTCGGGCGACGAAAGTCGAGCCGCAGCGGCCGGCGGGCGATGGAAAGGCCGAGCGATGAGCGAACTGATTCTGTCGGTGGAAGACTTGACCGTCTCGTTCGACGGATTCAAGGCTGTCGACGGCCTTAATTTTTATGTCGACAAGGACGAGCTGCGCTGCGTGATCGGACCCAACGGCGCAGGCAAGACCACGTTGCTCGATATGATCTGCGGCAAAACCAAGCCCACCGCGGGCGCGATCAAATTCAAGAATCACAACCTGGTCAACATGATCGAGTACCAGATTACGCGGGTTGGGGTTGGCCGTAAATTTCAGACTCCGTCGGTGTACGAAGACCTTACCGTGATCGAAAACCTGGAAATTTCCTATCCGAAAAAGCGCGGCATTCTCGGTTCCCTGTTTTTCAAGCGCGATCAGGAACTGCTGGATAAAATTGACTTGGTGGCGGGACAGGTTTTTCTTGACGCAATGTTGCGCCACAAGGCCGGCCAGCTTTCGCACGGGCAGAAACAATGGCTCGAAATCGGCATGCTGTTGATGCAGGATCCAGAACTCCTGCTCCTCGACGAACCGGTAGCCGGAATGAGCCCGCGCGAGCGCGAACAGACCGCCGATTTGCTCAATGCTATCTCCAAGGGGCGCTCGATCGTGGTCATCGAACATGACATGGCGTTTGTGCGAATGATTGCGCACAAGGTCACGGTGCTTCACCAGGGCAAGCTGCTGGCCGAGGGCAGCATGGCGGAAGTGCAAAACGACGAGCGTGTGATAGAGGTCTACCTTGGACACTGAGAGGGTTTGCCGGTGTTGAGCGTCAGCGGCCTGAACGTTTTTTACGGCGAGAGCCACGTTGTGCGCGACGTGTCCTTCGAGGTCAAGGATGGCGAGACCGTGGCCATCATGGGGCGCAATGGCATGGGCAAGAGCACATTGCTCAAATCCGTTATTGGCCTGCTCAAATCCCGCAGCGGCAGCGTGATGCTCGATGGCAGGGATCTGACGGCGGGAGAATCCTATGATCGTGTGGCGGCGGGCATGGGATATGTGCCTCAGGGCCGGATGATATTTCCTTACCTCACCGTGGAAGAAAATATTCTCAGCGGCATGGAAACTGTTCCGGACAAGGTCATTCCGCACTATATTTACGACGTGTTCCCGGTGCTCAAGGAGATGATCGGACGCAAAGGGGGCAACCTGTCCGGGGGGCAGCAGCAACAACTGGCGATCGCCCGGGCGCTGGTGAGCAACCCGAAAGTATTGATACTGGACGAGCCGACCGAAGGCATTCAACCGTCGATCATCAAGGATATAGCACGCACCCTGAACCGTTTAAAGGCGGAGAGAAATTTTGCGCTGGTTGTATCGGAACAGGTACTTTCGTTTACGATAGAGATTGCGGACCGGTTTCTTATCATCGAAAAAGGCGAGTTTGTCTATGAGGCTCCGAAGCAGCAGGTCGATACGGCAAAAATTCACGCGTTTCTGACGATCTGATCCGCAGAAGAGGACGAAAAGGCTTAGGAGCGGCGAACGTCCATTTGGGCCGGCCAAAAAAAGCGTTTTGATCAACGTAAGACGACGAAAGGAGAACTGAATCATGATGCACGGTGATATTTCGAGCAGCAACGATTGCGTCGGCGTGGCGGTTGTCAACTACAAGATGCCGCGGCTGCACACCAGGAAGGAAGTGCTGGACAACGCCCGCAAGATCGGCGAAATGATCAAAGGCATGAAGGTCGGCCTGCCCGGTATGGACCTGGTGATCTTTCCCGAGTACAGCACCCACGGGATCATGTACGACAGCAAGGAGATGTACGACACCGCGTCGAGCTGTCCGGGCGAAGAAACCGAAATTTTTGCCGCAGCCTGCCGTGCCGCCAAAGTCTGGGGCGTGTTTTCGCTCACCGGCGAGCGTCATGAGGAGCATCCCAACAAGGCGCCGTATAACACCCTGATCCTGATGAACGACAAGGGCGAAATCGTCCAAAAGTATCGCAAGATCATGCCGTGGGTGCCGATCGAAGGCTGGTACCCGGGCAATTGCACCTACATGAGCGAAGGCCCCAAGGGGCTGAAGGTCTCGCTGATCATTTGCGACGACGGCAATTATCCGGAGATCTGGCGCGATTGCGCGATGAAGGGCGCGGAACTGATCGTGCGCTGCCAGGGCTACATGTATCCGGCCAAGGACCAGCAGGTGACGATGGCCAAATCCATGGCATGGGCCAACAACGTCTATGTGGCGGTGGCCAATGCTGCCGGCTTCGACGGCGTTTACTCCTACTTCGGGCATTCGGCCATCATCGGCTTTGACGGTCGCACCCTGGGCGAATGCGGCGAAGAAGACTACGGCATCCAGTACGCGGCGTTGTCCAAGAGCCTGATCCGCGACGCGCGCAAGAACATGCAGTCGGAGAATCATCTGTTCAAGCTGCTGCACCGTGGCTACACCGGCCTGATCAACTCCAGAGAAGGTGACAAGGGCGTGGCGGCTTGCCCGTATGACTTCTACAAGAAGTGGATCACCGATCCGGAGGCCACCCGTGAAATGGTCGAGGCGATCACCCGTACAACGGTTGGTACCGACGAATCTCCCATCGCCGGCATTCCCAACAAAAAAGAGCCGGCGCATCGCTAGAGCGGCTGTAGTACCGGCGGGAGCCGCGTGTTTGTGCGCGGCCTTGCCGATTGGCTGAAAACAACTTTCACCGCGGATGACGCAGAGGATGCGGAGGAAAAACAAAGCACAGGAATGCGACGTTAATTCGATCGACTTCAGAATGTTTTCACACGAATTGTTTTGGAATTCCTCTGCGTCCTCCGTGGTGAGAGATTGATGGTTTTTGTGAAATGCTGAAACTCGAAAAAATTGTCGGTGCGGCAAACGACCCCCCCATTGCCGGCAAGCTCCACGAGCTCGAGCATCGCGGCCGGGTCGAATACCTGACTCTTTCCCAGGAAGATACGCATCGGCACCGGCTGCGCGTGACCACCGATTCCGGCACCGAGTGCGCGGTGATTCTCGACCGCGGTGCGCACCTGTACAACGGCGCGGTGCTCATGCTCGACACTGAACGAGCAGTGGTGGTGCGCATGCGCGAGACCGAATGGCTGACGCTGGTCCCGCGCGATACCCCTGCGGCTCTCGAAATCGGCTATTTCGCCGGCAACATGCACTGGGCTGTGAGATTCGACGGCGAGTTGTTGCGTATTGCCTTGCAAGGCCCGGCGCAGCGTTATCTCGAGCGCATCGAACATTTTCTGGCGGACGGGCGCGTGAGCCGTGTCGGCCATGCCTGATCTGCAAAGCCTGCTGGGGGCGCTCCAGCACGCCGACAGCTTCTTCCCCGGTGGTGGCGTGGCTTTTTCCGGTGGGCTCGAAACCCTGCATGCCGATGGCGAAGTAATGTCAGCGCAGCAACTGGCCGAGTTCATCGAGGGACAATTGCAGCATCGCTGGGCCACTTGCGACGCCGGCGCACTGGTGGCGGCCCACCGCGCCGCCGGCAGTCTCGACCGAATCGCCGAAGTGGACGCAACCTTCGACGCCATGACGCTGGCGATGGAATTGCGCGAAGGGTCGAAACGCGCCGGTGTGTCGCTGCTGACGGTGCACGCCAAACTTGCCACCGCCGGTGCTGCCGAGTACCGCGCATTGATTGCCGGGAACAAGGCCTTCGGCCATCTGCCCGCGGTGCAAGGGCTGGTGTGGAGCGCCACCGGCATGACACCAGACGATTGCCGTGCGGTCTCGGCGCACACGCTTTGCACCGGACTGATCGGTGCGGCGCTGCGGTTGGGCATGATCGGCCATCTCGACGCGCAGAAAGTGCTGCTGCGCGTGCGTCCCATGCTCGCCGACTTGCTGCGTCTGCCGGTTCCGGACATTGACGAAATGAGCGCCTACCTGCCCGCCACAGAAATCGCGGCCATGCGCCACGAGGTGCAGGACGCGCGCTTGTTTGCCAGTTAAATTAAAGTCAGAGCGTTGACGCAAAGAGCACAGAGGACAAGTAAAGAAAGGTCGCAAAGGAAAAGCAGCCCCGTTCGGGAAATTGTGGGTCTGACAGGCTTTGTAACGTGGGCAGTCGATTTTCTTCGTGTCCTTTGCGCTTTTTGCGTCTTTGCGTTGAGAATTTCTTTTGAATTGTTTTACTCAAGGGCAAACCCATGTTGCTGACACCGACCGAACTGGAAAGACTGACGATCTACACTGCGGCGGAGCTGGCGCGCAAACGCCGCACCAAAGGCCTCAAACTCAATCACCCCGAAGCCACCGCGATCATCGCCGACGAAATTCTGGAGGGCGCGCGTGAAGGCAGATCGGTTGCCGAGTTGATCGGCTTCGGTTCGACCATTCTCACGACCGATGATGTCATGCCGGGCGTGGCGGCACTGATGCCGGTGTTGCAAGTGGAAGGCACGTTCCCGGATGGTACGAAGCTGGTCACGGTGCATGACCCGATCCGATCCGGCAAACATAAAATCGACGCCAAGGCAGTGCGCCCGGGGGAAATATTGACTCCCGATGAAGATATCGAACTGAACGCCGGTCGCAAAAAAGCGAAACTCAAGGCGGTGAACACCGGCGACCGGCCGATCCAGATTGGCAGTCATTATCATTTCTTCGAGGCTAACAAGGCCCTCGAATTTGATCGGTCTGCGTCATTCGGAATGCATCTCGATATTCCGGCCGGAACTGCGGTGCGCTTTGAACCCGGCGAAGCCAAGCAAGTGATGCTCACCGAATTTGGCGGTACCGGTGAGATTGTCGGACTGAACAACCTGACCAACGGCTCGACACGCAGCGCAAGCCGCAAAGCCGAGGCGCTGGCAAAAGCGAAGGCAAGGGGATTCAAGGGTGCGTGAAGTACAGGGGCTAGGGACTTGGGGCTAGGAAAGAACAATCCGCATATTTACGAGCACACTCCTTCTTGCGAACAAATTACCTATGGTCTCTCTAGCCCCTGGCCCCTAAATTGTCCCCAACCCCTGAACAGGAGACTCAATGGCCAAGATGACCCGCAAAGAATACGCCGCGATGTATGGCCCGACGAAGGGCGATGCAGTGCGGCTGGGCGACACCTCGCTGCTGGCGGAAATCGAGCACGACTACGCGGTACCCGGCGACGAATGCCTGCACGGTGGCGGCAAGACGCTGCGCGACGGCATGGGCTTGATGGCGGGATTCGACAGCGCGCAGGGTTCGCTGGACATGCTGATCTGCAATGCGGTGATTATTGACCCGGTGCTCGGAATCGTCAAAGGCGACATCGGCATCAAGGCCGGAAAAATTGTCGCCATCGGCAAGGCCGGCAATCCCGCGGTGATGGATGGCGTGCATCCGCAATTGATTTGTGGCGCGGCGACGACGGTGCGCGATGCGGAAGGCTTGATTGCCACACCCGGCGGCATCGACGTGCATGTGCACTTCGATTCGGCTCAGCTTTGCGAACACGCTATTTCCTCGGGGCTGACGACCATGATCGGCGGCTCTCTGGGTCCGATCACGGTCGGCATCGACTGCGGCGGCGAGTGGAACGTGGGCAAGATGCTGCAAGCCTCGGAAGCCTGGCCGATCAACTTCGGCTTTCTCGGTCGCGGTAATTCCAGCAAGCCGCGTTCACTGATCGAACAGTTGCGCGGCGGCTGCCTCGGCCTGAAAATTCACGAGGACTGGGGCGCGACGCCGGCGGTAATCGACACCTGTCTTGCGGTGGCCGATGATCTGGATTTTCAGGTGCAACTGCATACCGACACGCTGAACGAATCGGGATTTCTGGAAGACACCCTCGCCGCCATCAACGGCCGCACCATTCACATGTACCACACCGAAGGTGCGGGCGGTGGCCATGCCCCGGACATTATCGCGGTCGCCGGTCAGATCAATTGCCTGCCGTCTTCCACCAATCCGACCAATCCCTACACCGTGAACACCTTCGATGAACATCTCGACATGATCATGGTGTGTCACCACCTCAACCCGGCGGTACCGGAAGACGTGGCCTTCGCAGAATCGCGCATCCGCGCGCAGACCATCGCCGCCGAAGACGTGCTGCACGACATCGGCGCCATTTCCATGCTGGGCTCGGATAGTCAGGGCATGGGCCGCATCAATGAAGTCATCGCGCGCACCTGGCAACTGGCCTCGAAAATGAAAGACCAGCGCGGCCGTTTGCCCGAGGAGAAAACCCGGCTCGGCGACAACGAGCGCATCAAGCGCTATATCGCCAAATACACCATCAATGCCGCGCGCACCTTCGGCATCGAGCAGCACATCGGCTCCCTGGAATCCGGCAAGATCGCCGATATCGTGCTGTGGCGCCCCGGCTTCTTTGGCATCAAGCCGGAGCTGGTGGTCAAAGGCGGATTTATCGTCTGGGGCGCCATGGGCGATTCCGCGGCCTCGTTGATGACTTGCGAGCCGCTGGTGATGCGCCCGCAATGGGGCGCGTTCGGCGGGGCGAAAAAAGCCTTATCCGTGAACTTCGTCAATCAGATGGCCATTGATGCCGGCACCCAGGCCAGACTCGGCATGAGCAAACAATTTCTGGCGGCGAAGGGCACGCGCAAGCTCACCAAGAAGCACATGCTGCACAACGACGCCTGCCCGAACATCAGCGTCAACGCCCAGACCTTCGATGTCATGATCGATGGCCGCATCATTACCTGCGAACCGGCGAAGGTAGTGCCACTCGCGCAACGCTACATGATGCGGTGAACTGAGGGACTGGTCCCTGGCCGCGCAACCAAAGGAAACGCAATGAACATCACTACCCCCGACTTCAAATCCAGAGCCGCGCCTGTTCGCGGGCAAGGCCCAGGCGGCGCCCGCGTGGGTATCGGCGGCCCGGTCGGTTCGGGCAAGACGCGATTGCTGGAACAACTGATCCCGCGCTTTATTCAACGCGGTACCAATCTTGCGGTGATCACCAACGATCTGGCGACCAAGGAAGACGCCGAGCGGGTGCGCCGCAGCGGGCTGATCGATCCGGCGCGGGTGCTCGCCGTGGAAACCGGCGCCTGCCCGCACACCGCTATCCGTGAAGACCCGACGCTTAATATTCAAGCAGCGGACGATCTGGACGCGAAATATGGAAATCTCGATCTGATTCTGATCGAATCCGGTGGTGACAATTTGGCCTCGACGTTTTCGCTGGACCTGGTGGACTACTGGTTGTTCGTCATCGACGTGGCCGGTGGCGACGACATTCCGCGCAAGCGCGGACTGGGCGTCATGCAATGCGATCTTCTGATCATCAACAAGACCGATCTGGCACCTTATGTGGGGGTGAACCTCGAGCGCATGGTGCGCGAGGCCAACGAGGTGCGCGGCGGCAGGCCGGTGAAGCTCACCAACTGCGCAACCGGCGAAGGTGTGGACGCGGTGGTCGAGGCCATCGCCAGCCAGGTGTTGTTCGACCGATGAAACTGCACGACTTGCCACCCGAGCGGTTGGCGACGCCCCAAGTTTTGCAAGCCAACATCGAATTCGCGCGCGATGCCGGTGGGGCGACCATTATCCGCAGGCAACAGGTCGGCTATCCCTTTCACCTGGGCCGGACATTGCACATGCCTGGCGATCCGGCCGGCATGCCGACGGTGTATTTGCAATCGTGTTCAGGCGGAATTTTTCAGCGCGACGATCTACGCCTGAGGGTTGTCGCGGGCGAGGGCGCTTGCGCGCACGTTACTTCCGCCGCGTCCACCGTCGTGCATGGCATGGAAACAGGGGGTGCGCGGCAGATTCTGGAAATCGACGCCGATAGCGGAGCTTTGCTGGAATATATGCCCGATCCCTTGATCCTGTTTCCGCGCGCCCGTCTGCATAACGGAGTTCAGGTGCGGCTGGATGCGCAGGCAAGTGTGATCTTGGGCGACGCGCTGATTCTGCATGACCCGAAAGGTGGGGGCGGTGCCTTCGAACATCTTGAATCGGATATCGTCGTTCACGATCGGGCGGGGAAGTTGCTGGTGCGCGATCGCTTCCGATGCAGCGGCGGCGATCTTGCGCGCGGGCTGCCCGGAATCAACGGTGCATACGCCGTACAGGCAAGTCTGTTCGCGTTCACGATGGCGCGTCCCGCGCGGATACTGGTTGCTGCGATGCGTGAGGCGCTGGCCCCGATTGAAAGTGTCTATGCCGCCGCATCCGCGCTACCCAATGGCGCCGGCGCATGGGTGCGCATCCTGGCACGCGATGCCATCGGCGTACGTGCTGCGCAACACGCGGTGTGGGCGGCAGTACGCAGGGAGTTGACCGGGCAACTTCCCGCCCCGCGACGCAAATGATTCCAAAATGAATATCCTGTGGCAGAGAGAAAAAATACGATGAACGCGCCGGCAATCGAAAAAATGATCGAGCAATTCCGCATTACCCGGGAGCCCTATTACCGGCCGCTGGGCGACGAGGTGCCGACCTTCGATGCCGCTTACGCTGTGCGCATGCCGATGATGTTGAAGGGACCGACCGGCTGTGGCAAGACCCGGTTTGTCGAGTATATGGCCTGGAAACTCGGCAGACCGCTGATCACTCTTGCCTGCAACGAGGACATGACCGCCTCCGATCTGGTCGGGCGATTTTTGCTCGATGCCGATGGCACGCGCTGGCAGGACGGGCCGCTTACGCTCGCGGTGCGCTACGGCGCCATTTGTTACCTCGACGAAGTGGTCGAGGCGCGACAAGACACGACCGTGGTGATCCATCCGCTGACCGATGCGCGGCGGGTGCTGCCATTGGAGAAAAAAAATGAACTGATCCACGCGCACCCGGATTTCCAATTGGTGATTTCCTACAATCCGGGCTATCAGAGCATCCTCAAGGATCTCAAGCAATCGACCAAGCAGCGTTTCGGTGCGCTGGACTTCGGTTATCCGACGCGCGATATCGAGATCGAAATTGTGGTGCACGAATCCGGTATCGGGCCGGAATTGGCCGGCAAACTGGTCACCATTGCGGAACGCGCGCGTAACCTGAAAGGCCACGGCCTGGAGGAAGGGATTTCCACCCGCATGCTGATTTATGCCGGCTCACTGATCGCACAAGGCATCGAACCGGTTTCCGCCTGCCATGTCACGCTGATCAAGCCGATCACCGACGATGCCGACATCCGCGATGCGCTCGGCGCCGCCGTGCGCGCTTGTTTTTGAATATTACAAAGTCAAAGGAAAAGCGATTGACGCAGAGGTCGCAAAGGAAAAGCAAGAAAGACGCAAAGGAAATCAAAAGAATGCTTATAGCAGCTTCGAATTTTCCAGGAAATGAGGGAAAGGAGCTTGTCGTGATTTATGAAATAATCAATATTATTCTTGGAAACTGATCTTTGGTTTTCTTCGCGTTCTTTATTGCTATTCCTCTGCGACCTCCGCGTCAACGCTTTTGTCTTGAACGCCAACAATGCCAAAGCTCGACGACTACAACGAAGTGCTTGATGCCTTGGGGCCGCACGGGCGCGAGATGGTGCAGTCGGTGTGGCCGGAGGCCGCGCGCTCGTTCGAGCCGGCGGGACTGACCCGGTATCTGCAAGGCGCGCGCGAGATTGCCACGGCTGGACTGGGTTGGAGCGTGATGCTGGCCTATCTGCGGGAAACGCCCGCCATTGCCCGCCAGGTGGGCGAGGGCGCCGCAATGCGCATGATCGATGTGGCCTTGAGCGTTTATGCCCGCACCGACGCGCGCATTGCCGAGCAGGTTTTTGCCGCCGGCGTGGTTGCCGTGCGCCGGCTGCGAGATCGGGGGCAATTCGCGGCCTATCTGGATTTCCTGTGCGAGCTGGCCGAGTCGGCTCCGAGCGGCATTGCGCCCATCCTCAATCGCCTCGACGATTTACTGGAGCAGCTCGGCCTGGACGGCCTGCGCCGCTGGGCCATGCTCGGCGTGCAATCGCACATGCGCGATCCCACGGCCCAGGCGCGTTACTTTCAGCTCGACAGCGTGGAAGGCCGGTCATTACTGCGGGTCGAAAGCGATCAGACCGTGTTCGCCGATGTAGAGCGGCGGCTGTCGCTGTATCTGCGTGCCTTGTGGGGGCGCGACATGAAGCTGCGCCCAGTCCTTCACACCAAGGGCGCCAGCGCCGGCCGGCGTTCGACCATCGAAGGCTTCACCATTCGCCTGCCGCAGTCTTACCGCGGATTCGCCGCGCAATCGGGGCTGGTGCTTTATCGCGCGGCGGCGGCCCATGCTGCCGCGCATGTCATGTTTACCACGCAACGCTTTCCGGCCGGCAGTTTGAAGCCGCTGCAAGTGGCGCTGGTTTCGCTGATTGAAGATGCGCGCGTGGAGCAACTCGCCATTGCCCGGTTTCCGGGATTGCGCGCACTGTGGAAGACCTTTCACATGGCGCAGCCCGGCGCAGCGATCACCTCGGCCTCCTTGATGGCTCGCCTGGCGCGCGCACTGATCGACGAAGAGTTTACCGATGACGACCCCTGGGTCAGCAAGGGACGGCGCTTGTTTTTCGAACAACGTCCCTATTGGGAGGATCAGTCCATGAGTCGCGCACTGGGCGGCCTGCTCGGCAACGACATGGGCCAGATGCGGGTGCAGTTCAACTTCAAAACCTATGTGGTCGAGCCGGCGTATCGCGACGACAATCAGGGCGTGTGGGATTTTGGCGACATGGGTGAGCCTTCGCCGGATGACGAGGATGTGGTGATGCAGGGCGCGCGCCTGGCCGATGGGCAGAAAGGTCCCGAGCGCGAAGAGGAAGAGCAAACCGAACCGCCACCGGGAGAAGAGGAAAAGGTCAAGCTCACTGCGCCTTCCAGGGAAAACGAGCAACTTCAGGAAGAAGCCTTGTCCCCGCCGATACGCTACGACGAATGGGATTATATGATCGGGCGGGAACGGCCAGCCTGGTGCACGCTGCTGGAAAAGCCGGCCGCCGAGGGCAGCGCGCACGACATTGCCGATATTCTGGAGCGCAATGAAGACCTGCTGAACCGGCTCAAGTTGCTGGTCAAGGCGGTACAGGTTCAGCGTCCGGTGCGCCTTAACAGACGCCTTGACGGCGACCGCCTGGATCTCAACGCCTGCATTAACGCGACTATTGATCTGCGCAGCGGGGTGCCGCCCGATCCGCGTGTCCACGCCATTCTTGGCCGGCAGCAGCGCGATCTGTCGGTACTGGTGCTGCTCGACCTGTCGCAATCGACCAACGACAAAGTGCGCAACACCGATGCCACCATATTAAGTTTGGCGCGCGAAGCCACCGCACTGCTGGCGGAGGCGATGGCCAGCATCGGCGACAGCTTCGCGATCCATGGTTTCGCATCCAACGGCCGCCACGACGTCGGTTATTACCGTTTCAAGGATTTCGAGCGGCCCTACGGGGACCTGGCCAAGTCACGTTTGGCCGGCATGAGCGGACAGCTCTCCACCCGAATGGGCACGGCGCTGCGCCATGCCGGGGCTTATCTCAAGGACCGCCGCGCGCACAAAAAACTGATCCTGCTCATCACCGACGGCGAACCCTCGGACATTGATGTTCACGACGCCGACTACCTGATGTTCGATGCCAAGAAAGCCGTGGAGGAGAACAATCGCCACGGCATTTTCACCTACTGCATGAGCCTGGACCCGAAAGCCGATCGCTACGTTTCACGCATCTTCGGCCAGCGCAATTACACGGTGGTGGACCATGTGCGGCGCCTGCCGGAGAAGCTGCCGATGCTGTATATGAGGGTGACGAACTGACGCGCTACCGGACATCGCCGCTGCACCTGGAGGCGAGCAGGAATTTCAAGCGCTCTTTTTCGCCAACGGTCTATTTTTCGCCGTACTTGCGAATCTTCAATCACCAGTCATTGCGGCCGTGGCTTATTGAGGGTGCCCGGTTTCGAAGCCGTCGCGTATTACGGCATGGTCACCACGACGGGCACGCCGCGCGCGGTTATTGATTTGATCGGTTGAATGCAGAAATGTTATTGGCGCTCAAAGACAAGGACACCCCGGAAAAGCTGCTGGTTCAGGGTTTGCTGGTAGCCGGCAATACGCCGGAACAATTCAGCGCGCGAATCCGCGCCGAACTCGATCCATACACCAAGCTGGCAAAAATCCCTGAACCTCAGAATCGAACAAATGCGCCATCCCGGCGTCTCCATGTTCGCTGCCGCACAGTGCGGTCCACGAGATGCGTGCATGCTCCCTCTTTGCGAGGCCGGCCGATGTTCATACAGGCTTGCTGGAAATCGCGCATAGGAGCGAGCTACTGCCCGGGAGACTTGCATGACCACGCAACCCAAAGACCGGCAACAAACACCCGCGCAGGCGCGCCCCGTTTCTGCGGAGAAGGCCAACCAGCAGCGGCAAAAGGCGGAAACGCAGGAAGTCGCCGGCAGGCATAAAAATGACGGCCAGAAACCTCACAAGGGCGCCCGTAAATCGGATTTACCGGGCAATCGGTAACACGGTTCTCAACGTACAAGTGCCGTTTACAAAGGAGTCACCGATGAAAGATTTTCCCATCGTATGCGTCGGCGGATCTGCGGGCGGCCTCGACGCTTATATCCGGCTATTGCAAAACCTTCCAGCCGACATGGGCGTGGCGATCGTCATTGTCAATCACATGCGCACCATTCCCACCCAACTGCATGAAATCCTGCCCAACTACACAAGCATGCCGGTTGATATCGTCACCGACAGTTTGCCCATTGAACCCAATCGCATTTTCATCATTCCCGAGAATCGGGATCTGCATGTCGTCGATGGAGAATTCCGTCTGGAGCCAATTTCCAAGCCGCGCGGCTGGCCGGATGTCATAACGGTCTTTCTGCGTTCCCTGACCCGTGGCTGGGACGGCAAGCTGGTTGCCGTGATTGTCTCCGGCTATGACGGCGATGGCGCGGCGGCTCTATGCGGCATTCAGCAGGTGGGAGGTATCACCATCGCGCAAAAGCCCAGTACCGCGCGCCAGCCGGACATGCCTGAGAGCGCAATCTCCAGCGGCTGCATCGATTTTGTTTTATCACCGGAAGATATCGCGAAGGAACTTGTGCGGATTGCCCGCAAGGAAGTCCTGCCAGCGCCGACCGCCGGCGCGCAGAGGAACGCAGCGATCGCCTGAGCAAGTCGATATTGTCCGATCATCCGCGAGCAGGATGCCGGTATTGAGAATGCCGGACTCCAAAACCTTCATCCTACACAAGCAGTTGAACCACAGATACCCTCGCGTAGCGTGGAGTACCCTTTTAGGCTTCGAGCACACAGAGGAAGAACAAATCGTTGCATCAGATCGTGTACTCACCAAAAAGGTGAGCGCGGCTGAGAGGACAACTGACTGAAATATTGTGCTTCTCTGTGTCTCAGTGTCTCTGTGGTGCGGTTTTCAGGTTCAGGCCTGCTCCCATTTTGTTGCCCGACCTGACGCGGCAGTGGAAAACTCCAGCGCCAGATCCAGCGTATCCAGGAAATCTTTGATTTTGAACGGCTTGGTGATGTAGCGGAAGAACCCTGCCCGGAGTCCGTGCTCGATGTCACCGGGTATTGCATTGGCGCTGACCGCAACCACCAGGATGCTGGTAGTTGCCGGGTCTCGGGCCAGGGTTTTCATTGCTTCGACTCCGCTGATGCCAGGCAGGTTGAGGTCCATCAAAATGACATCGGGGCGGACCGCGCGGGCGATCTCGATTCCACTTTCGCCGTCAATCGCCGTCAACAAACGAATATCCGGCCGGCTCGAGATGATCTGCTTCACCAGCATCATATTCGCCGGATTATCCTCGACGTAGAGCACGGTGTGAATAGGCGCCTTGATGTGCCCTGGCGCTGTGGCGACCGCCGCCGTCAGGGCCGGACCGGCAACCGGCTGCGGATCGGTGGACAGATCCAATTCAAACCAGAACATACTGCCCTTGCCGACCGTGCTCTCCACACCGATGTCGCCATTCATCAGTTCGACCACCCGTTTGGATACCACCAATCCGATGCCGGTTCCCTGCTCCGCGCCGGTCTCCCGGCCGAGGCGATTGAACGGCTGGAAAAGCTGCGCCAGTCTGTCTGGCGACAACCCGTCGCCGGTGTCCCGGACACGGATGCGAATGCGCCCCGGCGTGCTTGCCACGCAGTCCACGACCACCGACCCGCCTGGCCGGTTGTATTTGATTGCATTGGAAAGAAGTTTGCTGAGAACCTGCTTCACCCGGTTGCGGTCGGCGCTGAGTGGGCAGGAGACATCGACATCCGGAAAGCTCATGCTGATGCCGCGCTGCTTCGCCTGCGGACCCACCATGGCACTGTCGATGCTAGCCGTCACAGCCGCCACTGCGGTGCTGTACGAGATGGTGTCCATCACGCCGCCTGCGCCGTCGAGCACGTTATCGCCGGCGCCCGCGGTGATGACGTTTCTCAGGCTGTTGCCTGTGCCGTTGGCGGCCGCATCCGTTGCAATTTCCAGGTTTTCTACGTTGCTGCCCAACACCACGCCGGTCACC
>JANNTE010000189.1:0-3542 GCA_031403365.1 Betaproteobacteria bacterium
CACCTGCCCATTCAGCCAGCGTTGCCGGATCGTTCTGTACGAAAAAGGCATGGATTTTCAGATCATCGATGTCGATCTGTTCAACAAGCCAGAGGATCTGGCGGTCATGAATCCGTATAACCGCACTCCGGTGCTGGTGGAGCGCGATCTGATTCTGTATGAGTCCAACATCATCAACGAATACATCGACGATCGCTTTCCGCACCCGCAATTGATGCCGGCCGATCCGGTGATGCGGGCGCGAGCGCGCCTGTTCCTGTTTCGCTTTGAGAACGAATTGTTCTCCAATATCGAAGCGATCGACCGCGGCACGCAGAAGCAGGCGGACAAGGCGCGCATGGTCGTGCGTGACAATCTGACCCAGATTGCCCCGGTATTCCAGAAACAGAAATACATGCTCGGTGACGAATTTTCGATGCTCGATGTCGCCGTTGCTCCGTTGTTGTGGCGGCTGGAGTTCTACGGCATCCAGTTGCCGAAACACGCAGCCCCGCTCATGAAGTATGCTGAGCGATTGTTCAGCCGTCCGGCATTCATCGAGGCGCTCACCGCATCGGAGAAAGTGATGCGCAAGTGAAAGAAACGTCCACTGCGCCATACCTGATCCGAGCGATCTTCGAATGGTGTTGCGACAACGGCCTTACGCCCTATATCGCGGTCAAGGTGGACGAGAAGGCCAGGGTTCCGTTGGAATATGTCAAGGACGGCGAGATTGTTCTGAACATCAGTCCGAGCGCTACGCGCAATCTCAAGATCGGCAACGACATCCTGCAGTTCTCCGCCCGGTTCGTGGGTGTATCGCGCGAAATTTCAGTGCCGATCGCATCGATTGGAGGCATCTTCGCCAAGGAGACCGGTCAGGGCCTTTCATTCCAGTCCCGGTTATCGCCGACCACCCTGACTCCGGTGCCGGTCGGGACAAACAACGCTTCACCCGGTGAAAATTTCCCGGCCCCGCCATCGGGTGGAAAGCCGCGCCTTCAAGTCATCAAATAGGCTGGCAAGGCCGGCGCCGGCTTATAATTTCGCGAGCGAGCCGGTATTTCCGGTTTCGACCGATTCGCCATGCCGGCATAGCTCAGTTGGTAGAGCAGTTGATTTGTAATCAAAAGGTCGCGGGTTCGATTCCTGCTGCCGGCACCATAAATTTCTTTCTTGATTTTGGACTTACTGTCTCTCCGGACGCGACTACAGAATGCGCAAGTCCATTGTTGCAATTGTACTGAGCGTGCTGGCCGCAGGCGCCTTGGCGCAGTCCACAGAACCACCCCTGCCGCTTGAAGTGGCCCAGCAGCGCGCCCGGTATGCGCGCGAGCAGATGATTGCAGCGGAGCGTAAATCCAAGGCGGCGCAGAAGAAGGACAAGGCAGCACAGGAGCATATTGAGCAGGCCACGGCCGAAGCGGAAAAGGCGGCAGCCTTGGCGCATGAAGCCCAAGTCGAGTACGAAAAAGCCAAGGAGCGTCACGACCTGGCGTACGAAAATCTCCGGCGCGCCCACGAAGCCCTTCAGCAATCCAACAAGCCACGCTGAGCGTTGCCTGGCAGTTTGTTGAAATTCGATTGTCTGATGCTGGAAGTGTCATCCCGCGAAGGTGGGAATCCAGCATGTAGTTGATTCGGCACAAAGCGAGGAATCCCGCCCCATCGCTTTCATCGGAGTGGCGGGTGTTTTTCGGCAAACGGCTGGTCGCGCGCGGTTTTCTTTTGGAGTTTTCGCAGCACGGTACGGCGATGCATGTTGAGTGCGCGTCCCGCGTCCAAGCTGTTGGCCTGAGGCGGCTGTTCCGGTCCTTTGCGGTATACTTCGCGCGCTTCCCGCAGCCGGCACACCTTGCCGGTCTTCCGCTGGCGAACCTGTTGAATTGTTCCGGCGCGAGCCGCACACGGCAAACCGGTGCGGCAGGCGCCAGCGAGGGTCCAACAAAAGCAAAGGCCAGCGATGAAAATTCACGAATACCAGGCGAAAGAAATTCTCAAGCGCTATGGAGTGGCGACGCCGCGCAGCGTCGCCTGCTTCAGCGTAGACGAAGCGGTAGACGCAACACGCACTCTCGGCGGCAAGGTCTGGGTGGTCAAAGCCCAGATTCACGCCGGCGGACGCGGCAAAGGCGGCGGAGTCAAGGTCGCCAAGTCGGTCGATGAAGTGCGCGCATGGGCGGGCAAAATCCTCGGCATGGATTTAAAGACGCATCAGACCGGGCCAGAAGGCCAGAAGGTGCGTCGCCTGCTGATCGAAGAGGGTGCGGAAATCCGCAAGGAGTTGTACATCGGTCTGGTGGTGGATCGAAGCACCCAGCAAGTCTGTGTCATGGCGTCTTCCGAAGGCGGCATGGACATCGAGGAGGTTGCCGCACACACTCCGGAAAAAATTCACAAGGTGTTTGTCGATCCTCAGCAAGGGTTGACCGACGCCCAGGCCGACGAGTTATCGCGCAGGATCGGCATTCCTGATGCCAGCGTGGCGAAAGCGCGCGCGATTCTCAAGAGTCTCTATCACGCTTTCTGGGAAACTGACGCGACCCTTGTCGAAATCAATCCGCTGATCCTTGCCGGTAACGGGGAAGTGATCGCGCTGGACGCGAAAATGAATTTCGACGACAACGCGCTCTATCGGCACGAAGACATCGTGGCGCTGCGCGATCTCGACGAGGAGGATGCGGCCGAGATCGAGGCGTCGAAACACGGCTTGTCCTATATTTCTCTCGATGGCAACATCGGCTGCCTGGTCAATGGTGCCGGGTTGGCCATGGCGACCATGGACACGATCAAGTTGTTCGGAGGCGAGCCGGCTAATTTTCTCGATGTCGGCGGCGGGGCCACCACAGAAAAAGTCACCGAGGCCTTCAAGCTCATGCTGCGCAACCCGAATCTGCGCGCGATTCTGGTGAACATATTCGGCGGCATCATGAAGTGCGACGTGATAGCGACCGGCGTGGTCGATGCGGCGAAACAGGTCAAGCTCGGCGTGCCGCTGGTGGTGCGCATGAAAGGCACCAACGAGGACATCGGCAAGAAAATTCTCTCCGATTCCGGCTTGCCGATCATTCAAGCGAACAACATGGCCGAGGCGGCGGAAAAAGTCGTGGCCGCCGCCGGAGGAAAGCGCTGATGTCCATACTCGTCAACAAGAACACCAAAGTCATTACCCAGGGCATTACCGGAAAGACCGGTCAATTTCACACCCGCGCCTGCCGCGAATACGCCAATGGCAAAAATTGTTTTGTCGCCGGTGTGCATCCGACCAAAGCCGGGCAGGATTTCGACGGCATTCCGATTTTTGCCTCGGTACGCGAAGCGAAACAGCAGACCGGAGCCAATACTTCGGTCATCTACGTGCCGCCGCCCGGCGCGGCCGCCGCGATCTGGGAGGCGGTCGAGGCGGATCTGGATCTGGTGATCTGCATCACCGAAGGCATTCCGGTGCGCGACATGATTGAGGTGCGCGATCGCATGCGCAAGCAGAAACGCAAAACCCTGCTGCTGGGTCCGAACTGTCCTGGCGCGATCACTCCGGACGAAATCAAGATCGGCATCATGCC
>JANNTE010000190.1:0-5183 GCA_031403365.1 Betaproteobacteria bacterium
CGCCCGCATCGGTAAAGTGAAACCGGAGATCATGCTCTCCCCGGTCCACGGGCCGACCTGGGAGTACCGCTATCGGGCGCGGTTTTCCGTACGCCATGTCGCCAAGAAAGGTACGCTGGTGGGCTTTCGCGAGCGGCGCAGCAGTTTTGTCGCAGATATGCAGACTTGCGAAGTCGTGCCCAGGCGAATTTCAGCGCTGCTGCTCCCGCTGCGCGAACTGATTGCCTCACTATCCATCCGCGAGCGGTTGCCTCAGATTGAACTCGCCATTGGTGACGCCGTCGATGTGATGGTGCTGCGGGTGCTTGAACCACCGGACGAATCTGATCTCGAAAAGCTGAGGCAGTTTGCAGCACGCCATCATGTGCAGCTGATGCTGCAACCGAAAGGACCGGATACCGTTTACCCGCTGCTTCCGGAACAACTCGCGCCGTTGCGCTATCGGGTACCGGATTTTAATCTTTGCTTTCCATTCGATGCGACGGATTTCACCCAGGTCAACCATGATATCAACAAGATTCTGGTGCGCCGGGCCATAACCCTGCTTGACCCGAAACCCGGAGAGCGGATTGCCGATTTTTTCTGCGGCATGGGCAATTTCTCACTCGCAATCGCAAGGCGCGGCGGGCAGGTGCTCGGGGTCGAAGGCAATGCGCGGCTGGTGCAGCGCGCACATGGCAACGCGGTCCTGAACGGCCTTCAGGATCAGTGCCGCTTTATTGATCGGGATTTGTTCAAGATCACCGAACAGGACTGGAAGGATCTGGCACCTTTCGACCGCATACTCATCGATCCGCCGCGCGACGGCGCGATGGAACTGGTCAAGGTGCTTGGTGCCATGCCACCGGCACGCATCGTCTACGTGTCCTGCAATCCGGCGACCCTGGCGCGTGACGCTTCCGTGTTGGTGAACGTCCACGGATATCGGTTAATGGCGGCTGGCGTCATCAACATGTTTCCGCACACGTCGCACGTTGAATCGATAGCGTTGTTCGAACGCTGACTGCGACCAGCCCGCTGGTGACAAAAAAAGGCGGCCAGCAGGCCGCCCTTTTTTCGAGATACTGGAAGAAAATTACTCTCGCTGCCCGGTAAACGCCATGAGCAGGTGCAGCAGGTTGGCGAATATGTTGTAGAGGCTCATGTAGACACCGGTGGCCGCCATGATGTAGTTGGTCTCTCCGCCAGTGACGATGCGGCTGACATCGTGAAGCAGAAACAACGAGAATACGACCACGACCAGAGCTGAAATCGTCAAGGCCAGCGCCGGAATCTGGAAAAACATGTTCGCCAGCATGGCCAGCAACAGCACGATCATGCCCACGAACAGAAACTTGCCCATGAAGCTGAAGTCTTTCTTCGTCGTCGTCGCGATCAGGCTCATGGTCAGCAAAATGCCACCGGTGCCAACTGCGGCAATGCCGATCAACTGAGGTCCGTTGCGCAGTTGCAGTGCCAGGTTGAGCATCGGTCCCAGCCACCAACCAAGCAGGAAGGTCATACCCAACAGCAATACGACGCCAAGACCGCTGTTGCGGTTGGCCGCAATCGCAAACTGCAACCCGATCACGCCGGCGATCATGACCAGCGACATGATGATCGGGTGCTGCATGATGATGCCACCCGTGGCCATGCCAACGAACGCACCGACGACGGTTGGTACCATGGTCAGAGCGAGCAACAGGTACGTGTTTCTCAATACCTTGTTTTGGGCGACTGATAGTTGTCCTGACGCTGTGCCGTACTGGATTTCTGGCTGCATAGATCCGATTCCTCCTTTAGGGAAAACTACAACTGCGTAGACTACGCAACTGCGAGAAAAGTTTCAACCGCCAATCCAGACCGGTCAATACGTTATGATGGCGGAGAAAGACACCTCGGTAGACTGTGCGCCATACCCAGGATCGGGTGGTAAGCGGTTAAATGCACCGTTCTTGGCACCCGCTAGCCTTCAGGTTGGCCGAAGCTAAAACCATGGCTATACAGTGATAATCGGAAGGGTGGCAGAGCGGTTAAATGCACCGGTCTTGAAAACCGGCAGAGGCGCAAGTCTCTCGTGGGTTCGAATCCCACCCCTTCCGCCACTTCACCTTCTATCCCGAGTCAGAAATGAAAAGCCCCGCGTCAAGCTGGGCTTTTTTCATGCCAATCAATATAGTTACAGCAGTGTCTTGGCAAACTTGATTGCCGCAGGCATGTCGGGAAGTTGGGTCACTTCCGGCACGACTTGAATGTAGCGCACGATATTGTCCTTGTCAGTGACGATAACCGCACGTGCCAGCAGGCGCAGCGGATCCAGCAGCAAGCCATTGTTCTTGCCAAACTCGCCGGTCTTGTAGTCCGAATAGAATGTGATGTTCTTGATCTTGGCTTCTTTGGCGAAGCGCTGCTGAGCGAATGGAAGATCCATGCTGATCGTGATCAGATCAACTTTTTCCGCCAGTTTGCGATCTTTTTCGCTTAGTTCGTGAGTTTGAGCTTCGCAGGTCGGAGTGTCGACGGAAGGCACCACGCTGATGATGCGAACCCTGCCTTTAGCCTCGGCTATATTGACGGGCCCCAGGTTTGCGCCAGTGACCATGGCAGCAGGCAATGCGTCGCCGACTCTGAGCGCCTGGCCGCTCAAAGGCATGGCGTTGCCCTGGAGTGTGACGCTGTTGCCGTCGCCGGATGCCGCGCTTTCCGTGGTGACCTTGATTGCCTCGACTTCCTTTCCGGCCGCATGGGCCGAAATCGAGCCGACTCCCAACAAGCCGGATATGATCCCGATAAGCAGTGCAGATGATTTCATGACAGTTCCCTCATTGTGGTTTGATCGAAGTGAAGTGAAATGACGCAGTCGCATTATGGATCAACAGCGCATCCAGGCCTTGGGAGAAAACGGCTGATATGCCCAAGCGAATATCATGATTCTGCGTCAAGGCTGAATCCTGAGAAACGGCGCCCGGGAAGGCTGAATTTGATCAACGAACCGATTATTTTCGACATTGATAGCCTCTATGGATGCATTAACCATGGTGTCTAGCCGAGCCCGGCATCTCAGTCCCGTGGACCATAGTCGCGACAGCGCCGGGTTAACCTACGTCTATCCCGTCGTTTCCCGGCGGGCGGGCGGAGTGTCTGTCGGCATCAATCTCAATGTCAACAATGCCTGCAACTGGCGCTGCATCTATTGCCAGGTTCCAGGACTCACCCGCGGGGCGCCTCCGCCGGTTGATTTGCCGCTGCTGCGCCGGGAATTGAGCGGCTTTCTGCATGATGTTCTGCGGGGAAATTTTCTCGACGCACGCGTTCCGGAGGGCTCGCGTCGGCTCAGCGATATTGCGCTGTCGGGCAATGGTGAACCGACCAGCGCGAGACAGTTCGAGCAGGTTGTCGATCTAATCGGTGACGTGCGTCGTGAAGCCGGTGTGCCCGCAACGGTAAAAACCGTGCTCATCACCAACGGCAGCCTGATACAGCGTAAAGAGGTCCAAAGCGGCATAAAGAAGCTGGGTGCTCTCAACGGTGAAGTCTGGTTCAAGCTGGATCGTGCAACCGATGCCGGGCGCCGCAGGGTAAACAATGTCCGCATCGCAGTGGCGCGGGTGCGCGCCAACCTGTCCCTGGCGGCGCAGCTTTGCCCAACCTGGATACAAACCTGCGTTTTCGCCATCGATGGTAATGCTCCCGATGCGGTGGAACAAAAAGCCTATCTGGATTTCTTGCGCGCATGCCAGGCAGATTCGATTTCCCTGCAGGGAGTGCTGCTTTATGGGCTGGCGCGACAGTCCCTGCAACCCGAAGCGCCGCGCCTTACGCCGCTGTCACCCGAGGAGATGGAATCTTTCGCCGAGCGCATTCGCGCGCTCGGCTTCACCGTGAAGGCAACGCCCTAGGCGCTAGCGGCCGCCGCGACGCGACGGCCGTTTTCCGGCTTCCGTCCTGAGGCGCCGATAAAGCGCGGGTTGTGTCGATTTCATGTGGGCAATCAGGGCGATATCAGCCTTGTTGATCTTCTTCAGGTCGACCTGCTCCACATGTACCAGTCGGAGAAGTTCGCGTACCGGCTTTGGCATATTGCGGCCGCTCTCGTAGCGGGAGCCGCCGCTCTGGGTTACGCCGATTTGTCCCCAGAAGTCCTGCTGGTTCAGGCTCAGACGCAAGCGTATTTCGCGTGGGTTGCGGATTTTCTCGAACATGGGTTCTCCAATGCTTTGGATCGTTCTGGTTAACGGACTGTCCTGCAATCCGCAGTTCTAATTAGTTTGTCTCAAAGCCGGCGGCAAAAGTTCCAATTCAATGACAATCGGCTAGCGGCAGGCGCTCTGGACAGGTCTGCGGTGGTATGGGAGGTACTGGGGCGTCTGACCGAACGCGGCGAAGTCGTTCCTAGGGCGCAACGCGAGCCGAATCGTCGCGGCGGCCCGGGCGCTTGTTACTTTGCGACTTGCCGTTCCCTCAGTTCATCAAGTGTCTTGCAATCAATGCACAAGGTGGCGGTCGGGCGCGCTTCCAGCCGCTTGAGGCCGATTTCAATGCCGCAGCTGTCGCAATATCCGTAGTCGCCTGAGTCGATCTTGCCGATGGTTTCGTCGATTTTCTTGATCAACTTGCGTTCCCGGTCGCGGTTGCGAAGCTCAAGTGCTATGTCGGATTCCTGGCTGGCGCGATCGTTCGGATCGGCAAACACTGTCGCTTCGTCCTGCATCGTGTGCACCGTTCGATCAATATCCTGCGACAACTCGGTCTTGAGCTGCGTCAGCATTTTTCTGAAATGATCAAGCTGCTTGGCACTCATGTACTGCTCGCCCTTTTTTGGCACATAGGGCTTGAAGCCAACGCGGAATTCGGAAGCCATTAAGTTTTCAGTTCTGGTTACTTGAAAAGTGCGCTTTAATATCAGAAAAGGCAGGGGGGTGCAAGGAGGAATAAGGGCACGGTCAGGGATCCCATCCAAATTGACCTTTAACTGCCTGATCGGTATAGTTCCGGCCCTCCGGGGTGTAACGCAGCCTGGTAGCGTGCCTGCTTTGGGAGCAGGATGTCGGGAGTTCGAATCTCTCCACCCCGACCAGAAAAGCGAGGGTCTGCCCGGTCAGAGACGTGCCCGTAGCTCAACCGGATAGAGCACCAGCCTTCTAAGCTGGGGGTTACAGGTTCGATTCCTGTCGGGCATGCCAGTGCACCCCCACATTCTCTGG
>JANNTE010000191.1:0-1723 GCA_031403365.1 Betaproteobacteria bacterium
TGCTCTCCCTCACCACCGCCCAGCTCACCGCTTTTCTCGCCGCGTTCGTGTTTCCAATGGCGCGAATACTGGCGCTGGTGGCGACGGCGCCGGTGCTGGGCAATCGCGGCGTACCGGCGCGCATTCGTCTGGGTCTTGGACTTGCCTTGACACTGGTGATCGCACCACTGGCCGGACCGATTCCCGATATTTCACCTTCCTCATGGGAGGGTCTGCTGATCCTGGTGCAGCAGATTGTCATCGGCACGGCGATGGGCCTGGCGATGCGCGTCGCATTTGCCGCGGTGGACATGGCCGGCGAACTGATCGGCTTGCAGATGGGCCTGGGCTTCGCAAACTTTTTCGATCCGACGCAAGGTTCCAACGCGCCGGTGGTCGCCCAGTTCATGGGTTTGCTGGCGATTCTTTTCTTTCTGGCCCTCAACGGCCATCTGCTGATCATCTCGACACTGGCGCAAAGTTTTTCCGTGCTGCCCATCGGCGCCGACTTGTTTGGCGCGCAAGCGGCATACAGTCTGGTGGCCTGGGGCGGCCGCATGTTCGAATCCGGACTGACACTGGCGCTGCCGGTGGTTTCGGCCCTGCTCATTGCCAACCTGACCCTGGGTGTGCTGACGCGCACAGCGCCCCAGCTCAACATCTTTGCGGTCGGGTTTCCCATCACCCTGATGCTGGGCTTCTTCATGCTCGCACTGTTGCTGCCTTACCTGACCGCGCCTCTGGAGAAACTGCTGACCTCCGGAGTTTCGATGGCGCTGGAAATTGCGGCGGGAAACGGCGCGCGGTGACGACGCAACGGGACGAGGGATTAGGAGCGAGGGATAACGAGCGAGGGGGCTGGCCGCTGCCCCATGCCCTGGGGACACATCCCGCTGATGAATAAGTCCGGTCGCGCTCCGCTATATTGCCAATCGCACTTCGCTATAAGACCGATCCGCGCTCCGCTTTAAGGCCCATCCCCGCTCCGCTTATGGCCGATCCACCGCCAGCCCGGAAACACCCGCGCCATTGGTCACGCCTTCGCGTACCGCGCGCATCCGGCGCTCGCCATTTTCCAATCGCGTCGAGTAGCGATCGGTGCCATGTTCGTCGAGCAATACTCCAAGGCTGTAAACCGGATCGCCGGTAACGAAGTGATATGAGTTGTCACCCGCAGCGCCTTGCGCATCCTGACTCGCCGCCTGATACACATCATCTCCGGAAACGTCATGCAGGCTGGCTCGCGACTGCTGCGCAGCCGCGCCCTGAGCCAGAGAGTCCGCCCGATAGAAATCGTTGCCACCGCCTTCGTACAACATCGCAATGGACTGATCCCAGGCGGCCGCTTGTCCCGCGGCGGCCATCGACCAGTAGACATCGTCTCCGCTCATGTCGGAAAGCATGCCGAATGCCTGATGCGCGGCGAATCCCTGCGCGTAGCGATTTCCGTAATAAAGATCGTTTCCGGCGGCATCGTGCAGCACACCGATACCCCAGAAATAGCCGCCGCCCTGGCTGAATTCGCCACCCTCGTAACGATCATCCCCGCCCAGGTCGATCAACGCGCCAACCCCGCCGGAATCGTAAGGCCGGATGCCAACGCCGACGCCCTGGCTGAAACCCATGTAGGACGCCGGTGTGTCATAAGCCGATGGCACCGGTCCGTTGGCTCGATACAGATCGGCGCCACCGGCATCGAGCAGCAAACCAAAACCGCGCGGTCCGCCGACGCCCTGGCTGAAGG
>JANNTE010000192.1:0-4030 GCA_031403365.1 Betaproteobacteria bacterium
GTTGGCGCGCAACCGCTCTCGGCTGCGCAGGATCTGCGTGATCCGACCCGCCCACCGGCGATCGCGCGCACGGCAGGCGCTGCGGGCGGCATGGAGAGTTCGGGCTGGAATTTGCAATCTGTGTTGATTGGGCCCGAACGCCGGTATGCGATCATCAATGGCGCAGTGGTTCAATTGGGCGGTGCAGTTGCGGGCGCCGTGCTGGTCGCGGTTGCCGAGGCAAGTGTAACGCTGCGCACGCGCGAGGGTTTGCGCGTTGTCCATCTGTTTCCCCGGGTGAGTAAGTTGGATGCTCTCCGGGCAGTTGCGGCTCCGGAGAAAGTTACGTCGTCCGTCGGACGCATATCCAAAACTCCGCGAGCTGCGGCCGTCGGGATCGAAGAATCAAAATGACCTCAATTCCTGTGAAGATCATATTTTCCGTGTTTGGGCTGGGACTCCTGAGTGCCTGCGCGACCAACATGCCTTCGAACTCAACCAACGACAGCGCGCGCCAGGAAATGTCCAATGCCTCGCGTGCGCGCCCGCTCAGTGCCGAGTCCGAAGAAGTGGGCCGGGCGCTGCTGCCGCCGCTGTCGGTGGAAATGCCGCAGGTCGACGGCCGCCCGATTGAGCCGCGGTTCGATCTGGCGGTCAACAACGCGCCGGCCAGCCAGGTATTCATGGCGATCGTATCCGGCACCCGCTACAGCATGATCGTGCATCCGGATATCAAGGATAGCCTGTCGGTCAACTTGCGCGATGTGACCGTGTTCGAAGCCCTGGACACGATTCGCGAAGTTTATGGTTACGAATACAAGCTGCGTGGCAATCGAATACTGGTCGAACCGGTCGGACTGCAGACGCGCGTATATCAGGTGAACTACCTGATGAGCCAGCGCAAAGGCAAGACCGATGTCCGGGTCACTTCCGGGGCGATATCCGACTCCTCCACAAACAACTCGCCCGGCACTCAGCCCGCCACAACCGGGACTTCGACCACCGCACTCGAGAGCAGCCGCGTGAGCACCACCTCGGACAATGATTTCTGGAAGGAGATCGGCGCGGCACTGAACGTGATCGTCGGCAGGGAAGACGGACGCAGCGTCGTCATGAGCCCGCAATCAGGGGTAATTGTGGTGCGCGCGCTGCCGGCCCAGTTGCGCGGAGTCGCGGAATTTCTGAAGACCATGCAAGTGGTCATTGAGCGCCAGGTGATGCTGGAAGCCAAGATCATCGAGGTGCAGCTATACGACAGCAACCAGACCGGGGTCAATTGGGCGGCATTCACGCAGGGCCCAAACAGTCGTATCGCAGGCGGGATGCTCAGTCCGGGCGCGAGTCTGTCGCCAAACGGAACCATCACAGGATTTACCGGCCGCAACGCGGATGGAACGGTATCAGCCAATTCGCTGTTGTCCGCCAATCCGGCTTTACCGGGCATCATTTCTGCCGGAGTCGGATCTCCGGGCAGTTTGTTCGGGCTCGCCTTCCAGACCAGTAATTTCGCTGCCCTGGTGTCGTTTCTCGAAACCCAGGGTAATTTGCAGGTGTTGTCGAGCCCGCGCATTGCCACGTTGAACAATCAGAAGGCAGTGCTCAAAGTCGGCACCGACGAGTTTTTCGTGACCAATATCACGACCAATACCACAACCACCGGAACCACCAGCACGCAGTCTCCAACCATCACCGTAGCGCCGTTTTTCTCCGGCGTGGCTCTGGACGTCACGCCCCAGATCGACGAGAACAATCAGATCATCCTGCATATTCATCCGTCGGTTTCCAACGTTATCGAGAAAACAAAGAACATCGATCTGGGCACCGCCGGAAATTTCCGCTTGCCACTGGCTTCCAGCACCATCAGCGAGAGTGACACCATCGTGCGGGTGTCAAACGCAAACATCGTCGCGATTGGTGGCTTGATGAAGGAAACCTCCACGCGCGACCGAAGCGGCCTGCCGGGGCTGGGACGGGTGCCGGTGGTCGGCAATGTATTCAGCAGCAAGGGACGCTCGGTCATGAAGAGCGAGTTGGTCATTCTGCTCAAGCCCACGGTGATCGAGAACGATGCAACCTGGCGTCAGGATTTGCTGGACACCAAGGAACGCATTGATGCCTACGAACGCAGTGATCGCGAGACCTATCGACCAAAGCCCGCGGATGCCGCTGCGCCCGCACGGTAGCTGCGCTCTGCGCACGGATAAAAAATCAGTGGCCGCGACAAGCCGGCGACGGTTTGCATGATGTACCTCGGCCACTTTTCCCTGCGCGAACCCCCGTTCGGACTGGCGCCGGATACCAGCTTCGCGTTTGCCTGCACCCCGCATCAGGAGGCGCTCAACACTTTGCTGGTCGCTGTGGCCAACGGCGAAGGCTTTATGAAAGTGACCGGGGAAGTCGGTACCGGAAAAACCCTGCTATGCCGCCGCTTCCTGTCCCAGCTCGACGAAAATTACGTTACCGCCTATATTCCGAATCCGCAACTTGATGCCCGTGGGCTGCTGCTTGCGCTGCTCGAAGAACTGCGCGTTGATTTTGACCGCAATGGCGACCAGCATCTGCTTCTGAAGGCGCTGTATCGCGCGCTGCTGGATTACGCGCGGGCCGGCAAGCGAGTCGTGGTTTGTCTGGATGAGGCGCAGGCCATGTCGCTGGAAACGCTGGAATCCCTGCGCTTGTTGTCCAATCTAGAAACGGAGAAGCGCAAACTGTTTCACGTGGTGCTGTTCGGACAGCCGGAACTTGATGAGAAACTCGGCCACAGGTCGGCGCGGCAACTGCGGCAACGCATAGCGATTCAGTATCACTTGTCGCCGCTGTCGCGCCGCGAACTCGATTACTACGTTACCCACCGCCTGCGGGTTGCCGGCTATACCGGAGATCGGTTGTTTCATGCCAGCGCCCTGAATGCATTGCACCGTGCCAGCGCCGGCGTACCTCGCTTGATCAATGTCATGGCGCACAAGGCCTTGCTGGCTGCCTTCGGCGAGGGACGGCACTACGTGTCTGCGTCCAACGTGCGCATGGCTGCCGCGGATACGCCATTCGCGCGGCGGGCTTCTGGTCCGCTGCTGTGGGCTTCGATCATCGTGACGGTGTTCGCCGCCGGGGCAATTTACTGGTATCTGATCCGATGAGTCTGATCAACAAAGTGCTTCAAGATCTCGAAAAGCGTCATGCATCGGCAGCGGAACTGAAAACTTTGCCGCCGAACGTGCGCGTTGTTCCCGTCCGATTGCAATCACATGCCCGTGCATACGCGGTTGCCGTCGTACTGTTGCTCGCCATCGCCGCGGTGATTTTTTACCTTTACGGCGGTCGTCCGGATGTACTTGACGCCGCTGCGCCGCCGGTTTCCGCGCCTGCCCGGACTCAGGCGCCCGCGGCCGCTTCCGTGTCACCGGAAACGGCGCCATCGGTAATCGCGCCCCCGGTAGCCGCGCCCCCGCAGCCGGTGACGGCATTCAATCCCGTTTCCCGGCTATCGGATGAATTGCGACTGGTTGCACCCATTCCGTCGTCCGGGGAAAGGCGTCCCGTCCCTGGCAAATCCGCCGGTTCCGGCGTAGCGAGAGCACCCGCAGGTGATAGTGCCGCGGCCCCTGCCAGGAAGGAAAATTCATCGCTGCCCCAGTCGGCGCCCGGAAGTGAGGCTGCGGCAAAACCCGCCGCACTGGACAGTCGACCGATCAGTGCCGCTGCGGTCGCGCTGTCAGCCGACTCAGGCGGCCCGACAACGATTGACAAGAAAATGCGCGAAGTGGCGTCAGCGGAACGCGCCGAGATTGCTTTTCGCAAGGGCGTTGCGCAGCTCCAGGAGGGCCGGGCGAATGCGGCAGAGGTGGACTTTCGCGAAGCCTTGAAGCTCGATCCGTCACACGCGGGGGCAAGCCAGGCCTTGCTCGGCCTGCTGCTCGACAGCGGACGCAACAACGAGGCGGAAAAACTCATGCGTACGGTGCTGGGGATCAATCCGCGGCAGCCGCGTCACGCCATGGTGCTCGCGCGACTGGAGGTGGAGCGTGGCGAAGTCACCGGTGCGATCAACACC
>JANNTE010000193.1:0-5927 GCA_031403365.1 Betaproteobacteria bacterium
CGCGGTCGTGAGGGTATTCGGTGGCGAGTCGTGCTTTGACCGCATCAGAAATTTGTTCGGCGCTACCGTGGCAAGCCAGGCATAGCGGCTGCACCGGCAAGGCCTTCATGTAGCGCAGGTAGCGCCCGCCCGGTTCGTCAACGGTGTCTACATATTCCAGGGATTCTATTTTTTCACCCATGGCTGCGCGACGGTCGAACTCGGTGAGCACCCGGTGCTCCCAGGCATCGGGAGTTCCCAGCAGCGGATTGCGGGTCTTGAGGCTGACTCGCGCCACCCGTGCGCCGGAACTTCTGGACAATTCCCCGGCGATCGTGGGCGCAATGTCGCGGCATACCAGGACAGCGCCTTCCGGACCGCTTGCGGCCATTTCCTTTTTAAGTGCCGCACCCAGTTGCTGGATCATCCGGGATGCCAGGGTGCGCGCTTCGGCTTCCTGGTCGGCCCGGGACTGATCGGCCTGCGTCTGATTGGCCTGGGTCTGATCGGTCAAGGCGCCCAGCGGCAGCGTGGCCAGCATGATGGTGACGCAGCAATGGGTCAGGCGCATGGGTTTTCGATGTTGCAGGGAGATGGCGGACGACCCAATTTGCCAGCTTTCCGTTCTTACGGCAATACCGGCAAGCGGGCATCGAATCAGATTCGTGCACGTTGAAATCCGATCTCAGTCGCCCAATGTAGGCGATAACAGAGACTACTGCCCCCAAATCGGGGACCAAACATGCGATTCGACAAATTCACCACGCGCTTTCAACAGGCCTTCGCCGATGCTCAAAGCATGGCACTTGGCCGAGACAACCCTTACATTGAACCGCAACACTTGATCCTGGCCTTGCTGGAGCAGGACGATGGGGGTACGTCTTCCCTGCTCGCGCGTGCCGGCGCCAATGTGGCGGCGCTGAAGGAAACGATACGGACGGCGCTCGGACGCCTGCCGAAAGTCGAGGGCCAGGGCGGCGAGGTCAACCTGTCGCGTGAACTTGGAAATCTTCTGAATGTCGCCGACAAGGAAGCCCAGAAACGTGGAGATCAGTTCATCGCGTCCGAACTTTTCCTGCTCGCCGCGGCCGAGGACAAAGGCGAAATCGGCAAACTGATGCGCAGCCAGGGTGTCAACAAGAAAGCGCTCGAGCAGGCAATCGATGCCGTGCGCGGGGGCCAGGGGGTCCAGAGCCAGGAATCCGAAGGCCAGCGCGAAGCACTGGAAAAATACACTCTCGATCTGACCGAGTTCGCCCGCAAGGGCAAGCTTGATCCGGTCATCGGCCGTGACGACGAGATCCGCCGCGTGATCCAGATCCTGCAGCGGCGCACCAAGAACAATCCGGTGCTGATCGGCGAGCCCGGCGTGGGCAAGACCGCCATCGTCGAGGGTCTTGCTCAACGCATCATCAATGAAGAAGTGCCGGAGACGCTGAAAGGCAAGCGCGTTCTCAGTCTTGACATGGCGGCACTGCTGGCCGGCACCAAGTATCGTGGGGAATTCGAAGAACGGCTGAAATCGGTGCTCAAGGAGCTGTCTCAGGAAGAAGGGCGGGTCATCGTATTTATCGATGAGCTGCACACGATGGTCGGCGCCGGCAAGGCCGAGGGCGCCATGGATGCGGGCAACATGCTCAAGCCGGCGCTGGCCCGTGGCGAACTGCACTGTGTCGGCGCGACAACGCTCAATGAGTATCGCAAATACATTGAGAAAGACGCGGCACTGGAGCGCCGCTTTCAGAAGGTTCTGGTCGACGAGCCTTCGGTTGAAAGCACCATCGCCATTTTGCGCGGTTTGAAAGAGAAGTACGAAGTGCATCACGGCGTGGATATAACCGATCCCGCCATCGTGGCCGCCGCGGAGCTTTCGCATCGCTATATCACCGACCGTTTTTTGCCGGACAAGGCGATCGATCTGATCGATGAGGCCGCTGCGCGCATCAAGATGGAGATCGATTCCAAGCCCGAGCAGATGGACAAGCTCGATCGGCGCATCATTCAGTTGAAAATTGAGCGCGAAGCGGTAAAGAAAGAGAAAGACGAAGCCTCGCAGAAGCGGCTTGCGCTGATCGAAGACGAGATCCGGAAACTCGCTCGTGAATATGCCGACCTTGAAGAAATCTGGAAGGCGGAAAAGGCCCAGGTGCAGGGTTCGCAGCACATCAAGGAAGATCTGGAAAAACTGAGGCTGGAAATGGAGGCCGCGAAGCGTAAAGGTGAATGGCAGAAGGTTTCCGAACTTCAGTATGGAAAAATTCCCCAACTCGAATCGCAACTCAAAAAAGCCGAGCGGTCCGCGGACCAGCCGCAATTCAAGCTGCTGCGCACCGACGTAGGCGCCGAGGAGATCGCCGAAGTGGTGTCGCGCGCGACCGGTATTCCGGTTTCCAAGATGCTGCAAGGCGAGCGCGAAAAGCTTCTTAAGATGGAAAGCCGTCTGCATGAGCGCGTGATCGGCCAGGATGAAGCCGTGCGCATGGTTTCCGATGCCATTCGCCGTTCGCGCGCCGGACTCTCCGACCCGAACCGGCCATATGGCTCCTTCCTGTTTCTGGGGCCGACCGGCGTCGGAAAAACCGAGCTGTGCAAGGCGCTGGCTTCGTTCTTGTTCGATTCGGAGGACCATCTGATCCGTATCGACATGTCCGAATTCATGGAAAAGCACTCGGTGGCTCGGTTGATCGGTGCGCCACCGGGTTATGTCGGATATGAGGAGGGTGGCTACCTGACGGAGCTGGTTCGCCGCAAGCCCTATTCGGTCATATTGCTCGATGAGGTCGAGAAAGCGCATCCCGACGTGTTCAACGTCCTGCTTCAGGTTCTGGACGATGGCCGCATGACCGATGGACAGGGGCGCACCGTGGACTTCAAGAACACCGTCATCGTAATGACCTCCAATCTGGGCAGTCAGATGATTCAGCAGATGTCCGGTGACGATTACCAGGTCATCAAGCTGGCGGTGATGGGCGAGGTCAAGGCCTACTTTCGTCCGGAGTTTATCAACCGGATCGACGAACTCGTGGTGTTCCATGCGCTCGATGAAAAGCACATCAAGTCGATCGCCAGGATTCAACTGGGTTACCTGGAGAACCGGCTGACCGCGCTGGAGATGAAACTCGAGGTGGACGATGCCGTGCTGTTGGAGCTGGCTTCGGTTGGTTTCGACCCTGTGTTCGGTGCCAGGCCGTTGAAGCGCGCGATCCAGTCGGCGATCGAAAATCCGCTGGCTAAAGAGATACTTGAGGGCCATTTTGGACCGAAGGACGTGGTCAGGGTCACGATTTCCGATGGCAAGTTCCGCTTCGGCAAGGGATAAACCAGAGTGCTCAGGCGAGCTGGAGCCGGCATAGCGCCGGCGGCTGGCTCGCCGCCCGGTTTTCGCCGATAATCCGCCGCTCTGATTGAGCCGCCAGCCAGATCCACTGGATTGTCCGGCCCGTGTAGACCAAAGTAGTGATGGTCGATTGAACGCTGTTTTTCGGAAAACAAACGTGACTATTGAATTGTCCGTCCCGCCGTTTGCCTTGGTACGCGGGGAGCCGGTATTGGAAGCGCCTGCGGATTTGTATATTCCGCCTGAAGCCCTGCGCGTTTTTCTCGAGACCTTCGAAGGGCCACTGGATCTTCTCTTGTATCTGATCCGCAGGCACAACCTCGACGTCCTCGATATCCCGATGTCCAGCCTGACACGGCAATACATGGATTACGTGGAATCCATGCGGTCCAATCAACTCGAACTCGCCTCCGAGTACCTGCTGATGGCAGCGCTCCTGATCGAGATCAAATCGCGCATGCTCCTGCCACGGCCGGTCAAAGCGGGCTCCGAGGAGGATGATCCACGCGCCGAACTGGTTCGCCGGCTGCTCGAGTACGAGCGCATGAAGGCAGCCGCGCGAGGGATCAACGAAATGCCGCAGGTCGGACGCGACTTCAGTTTGGTCCAGGTTTGGCTGGACAGGGAGGTCCAGCAAAAACTACCCGGGGTCAATCCGGAAGACCTGCGCAATGCCTGGCTGGGTCTGGTTGCCCGCGCACGCGTGACCCGGCATCATCGCATTACGCGCAAGCAGTTATCGGTGCGCGAACATATGAGCAGAATTTTGCGCAGCTTGCAGAATTTGCGCTTTGTCCGATTCGAAGATCTTTTTGATGCTGGCGCGGGTGTTCCGGTACTTGTGGTTACGTTTCTTGCAATTCTCGAACTTGCTCGCGAGACACTCGTACAAGTGACCCAGCAGAGCGCGTTTTCGCCAATTTACGTTAAATTAAATCATGGACTTGCCGCTGTCTGACCCTGTTGAAGTCAAACGCGTGCTGGAGGCTGCGTTACTGAGCAGCGCAGAACCTCTGGCACTTGCGGATTTGAGGAAACTGTTCGATGACGACATAGCGGCTGACGTGCTGCGCCGGTTGCTGGAAGAGCTGCGGACGGACTGGTCCGGGAAAGCAGTGGAACTTGCCAATGTTGCCAGCGGTTGGCGCTTCCAGGTTCGCCCGGAGTATCAAAAGTTTCTTGATCGACTGAATCCGCAGCGGCCCCCAAAGTACTCCAGGGCCGTTCTGGAAACTCTTGCGATCATTGCCTACCGGCAGCCGGTCACGCGGGGCGATATCGAGGATATTCGCGGTGTTGTGGTATCCAGTGGCATCCTCAAGGCTCTGGAAGCCCGAGGCTGGATTGACGAAGTCGGACATCGCGAGGTGCCGGGTCGTCCCGCGCTCTACTCGACAACGCGCATGTTTCTTGACGACTTGAATGTGCGCTCTCTGGCCGAACTTCCCCCCCTGGAGGATTTGGGTGCCTTGGTTGAAGCCGAGCCTTTAACCGATCAGCTCGATCACTTGTCACGCCCGGCAACGGGCATTGAGGCAATGGACTCGGACCAGATCGAGGCAGGGCGGTCGGAACTCGAACGTCTGGGCGGCACGGCTTGATTTTTCGCTCTGCTGCCGCCGTCGGGTGGGCCGGGGTGGAGGTTGATTTGCGGAGATTCAGATGAAGGCGATCCTCGTTGCCAATCCCAAGGGCGGATCGGGAAAAACAACCCTCGCGACCAATCTTGCCGGGGCGCTTGCGGCCGGCGGGCGCAACGTTATGCTCTGGGACTTGGATCGCCAGCAATCTTCGCTCAGCTGGCTTGCAATGCGACCCGCGCACCATCCGGCGATTCACAGACTGGATGCCAGGAAGGACGATACTTCCGCGATACCACGCGGCGACAGTTGGATGATCCTGGATTCTGCCGCCGGCCTGCATGGCAAGAACCTTGCGCGAGCTCTAAACATTGCGCACAAGGTCATCGTCCCCGTGCAGCCTTCGGTGTTCGATATGGCGGCGACCAGCGTTTTTTTGCAGACTCTGGTTGAGGAAAAGGCCGTGCGCAAGCAGAAAACCTCGATTGGGATTGTCGGCATGCGCGTAAACGCGCGCACGCGGGCGGCGGCGACGCTGGAGGCATTCCTTGCGCAATTTGAACTGCCGGTGCTGACCTATCTGCGGGATACGCAGGTCTACGTCAACGCGGCATTCAATGGATTGAGTTTGTTCGATTTGCCCGAATCGGTCAGCGGGAGGGATATCGAACAGTGGCAGCCGATTTTGGACTGGATAGACAGGGAATAGCGGGAGGTTGAGCGTTTCGTTTCCAGTTTAATGTTGCTGAAGTATGTCTGCATAGCTATAATCCCGCCTCTCGAAAATTGATTACTCAGTTTTCGAGCCGGTCGCGGGGTGGAGCAGTCTGGCAGCTCGTCGGGCTCATAACCCGAAGGTCGTAGGTTCAAATCCTGCCCCCGCAACCAATTGTTCTTTAAAAACATAAACAACCGATGCGTGTGGGTGCTTCGTGAATTTGGAGTTGCTGCACGGGAAGTGGTAAAGGGTTATCGCCCGGTTTTTGCTGTTGTCAGGGAAGGCAAAGACGCTGCGCCTGTGAAGAAGCTTT
>JANNTE010000194.1:0-5819 GCA_031403365.1 Betaproteobacteria bacterium
GCGCGAAGCTACACCGCGATCGCGTGCGAGCGCGCTCGCCGCATCAACCATCGCCGGCGGTCCGGCGCAATAAACCTTGAAGCCCGCGAGGCCGGAAAAGTCCGCCGCCACCGAGCTGGTCACCAATCCGTGTCTTCTGGGAAGCAAAGTGGCCAGGCGACGTTGCGCGGCATTCGCGCCCGGTTCCGACAACACGATATGTGCCCGGAACAATGGAAAGCGGCGCGTCAGCTCAGCCAGTTCGGCTTCGAAGTACACGTCGCGCTCGGCGCGCACGCCAAAATACAGATGCACCGGCCGGTCTAATCCGCTCTCCAGCGCCGTCTCCATGATCGACTTGACCGGCGCCAGTCCACTGCCGCCGGCGATGCACAGAATTGATCCGGGATGTTGCGCCCGCAGATAAGAGATGCCGAACGGTCCCGATACCTTGACCGGATCGCCCGGTGCCAGTGTCTTCGCCATGCGCCCGCTCACCGATTCTGTCCCGGGCATGAGACGAATGTGAAACTCGAGCAGAGCTTCATCCGGACGGTTGGCCATGGAGTAATCGCGCGGCTGGCCGGGCACGGCCGGGAATTCAATGCTTGCAAACTGCCCGGCGGAAAACGTAAAGGGGCCGCCGGAAACGATCTCCAGCCTTAGCCTGAGTATGTCGTGCGTCAACGCGGTGCGGTCAACCACCTTGCAGCGCATGACGCGCAAGGGATGCACGATGAAGTCCTCGGCGTCGAGACGGCGCACGACCACGTCGCTCCAGACCTGGGAGCGGCAGGCGAGCACGATGCCGCGGCGGCGCTCCTCGGCGGATAACGCATGTTCGGAATATTCGAGTTCCATGATGTCGCCGGACACCAGCTCGCAGCGGCAGGTTCCGCAGTTGCCGGCCTGGCAACTGTAGGCAAAGCCCACGCCATGCGCGAGCAAGGCATCGAGCACAGTCTGACCCTCCTCGGCGGGCGCTGACTGCTTGAGGTCGGCAACGGTGACGGTGAGATTCACGCGACGGATCAGACTGGAAAGCGAATTGGCGGGAAGGCGGCGGATCGTCTAATATCGCCGGCAAGTATGCGAAGCAAACTGTTGGAAGTCAAACAATCAGCGCGGACCGGTGGCAGGCCGGCGGCGGCACTCCGCCGGCAGGCGCGGCCGGCTGCTTCGCGGCGGGTGTCCGTCCGGGAGGCGCCTGAGCTTGGGATTCTGCCCGGCCTGATCGGCTATCAATTGCGTTTGGCGCAACGCGCGATATTTGCGGATTTCGCGGATGCGATCGGCGAAAGCGGCATCTCGCCCGGACTGTTCGGCATCCTTGTCGTCATCGGAGAAAATCCAGGACTGACCCAGCAGGCCCTGGCTGACGCGGCGCATCTGGATCGTTCAACGATGGTCAGCGTGCTCGACAAACTTGAAGACCGCGCACTGGTGGAACGCCGGGCCGCGGATCGGCGCAGCAATGGTCTGTATCTTTCGGAGCCGGGGGCCGTGCTGCTTCGCGACCTGAAACGCAGAGTGGCCCGCCATGAGCGCCGGGTGGTTGAGAAGCTTTCCGCGCGCGAGCGCGCGCAACTGGTCGCGCTGCTCAAGCGCATACTGCCGGAACGGCGTTGATCGGAAACACATCGTGGCACGAAAACCTTCCAGTCGCAGAAAGATATTCCGCCCGCGCCGCAAGAGCCCCGGCCTGTCTCCCGGGGCGCTGATATATACGGGCGACAAGGTGCCGTCGGCGCCTCGCGTGACCATGATCGATTACGACGAGCACAGCGTCGTGGAGAAGCAACTCGTGCACCTCGAGGATTGCGTTGCTTTCAAGGATGCCCAGACCGTAACCTGGATCAATGTCGATAGCGCCACCGAGCCAGGCCTGCTGGAAAATTTTGGCCGAGTCATGGGATTTCACGCGCTGATGCTGGAAGACATACTCAACACCGACCAGCGGCCCAAGTTCGAGGATTACGGCAGTCAAATCTACATTGTGGCGAAGATGCTGGAGTTCGATGTCCAGAAAGGCGAGATACAGATCGAACAGATATCGATCATTCTCGGCGAGAATTATCTGATTTCGTTCGGCGAGCACGCAGGGGATTTTTTCGATCCGCTGCGCGAACGGATCCGCAAATCGCTGGGCCGGGTGCGCAAACAAGGCAGCGACTATCTCGGCTACGCAATCCTCGACATCATCGTGGACCACTATTTCCTGGTACTGGAGAAACTGGGCGAGAAAATCGAGAATCTGGAAGAAAAAGTCATCTCCAATCCGTTGCCCGATACGGTGCGCGCAATTCACGACATCAAACGCGAGATGATATTCGTGCGCAAATCGGTGTGGCCGCTGCGCGAAGTGGTGACCAGCCTGCAACGCTCGGAATCCGGGCTGGTGCGGGATTCGAATGCGGCTTATTTTCGCGACCTGCAGGACCACATCATGCAGGTGACTGAGGGCGTGGACACGTTTCGTGATCTGTTGAACGGCATGCTCGACTCCTACTATTCGACCATGACGACGCGCACCAACAGCGTGATGAAAGTATTAACGCTGTTTTCAGCGATCTTCATGCCGCTGACCTTCATCGCGGGAATTTTTGGCATGAATTTCAAGCACTTTCCGGAGCTTGACTGGCGCTATGGATTCCAGGGCACGCTGGCGCTGATGGTGATCGTCATCATTGCCATGGTCGGCATCTTCAAGTGGAAGAAGTGGCTGTGATGGCGCGCAGGGCCAGAGCCAGGGGCGAGGGGTGCGTCTGGGTTCGTGACCCTTGGTTGTGGCGCTTCAGTCCGATTCGGACACCGGACCACGGGCGCGTTTGAGGGTCGAGCGGGTGCGCTTTCCCGCAATCCGGCGTTGCTTCGAGGCGCGAGTCGGGCTGGTCGCGATCCGCTGCTTCGGTTTTCGCGCGGCGCTCTGCAATAAGTCTGCCAGGCGTCCCAGCGCATCGCGCCGGTTGGCTTCCTGCGTGCGCAATCGTCCGGCATCGATGACCAGCACATCGTCGTTGCTGACCCGCCGGCCGGCAAGCCGTCGCAGCCGGTCCTTTACTTGCGGGGAAAGCGAAACGCTGGCACCTATATCAAAACGCAACTCGACCGCAGTCGAAACTTTGTTGACATTCTGACCGCCGGGACCAGACGCCCTCACATATCGCAGCTCGATTTCGGATTGCGGAATCGGATATTGACGCAACAAGGCACTCCTTCAGTTTCGGCGCGAACATTCCGGCTCAGTCTTCGCGTCCATCGGCTTATTTTGACCACGATGCGGCAGCGCAGCACACCGCTCGCGCATTCGTAACAATTATGGGCGCTGCGGGAAAATTTCCCGATGTGCTTGCAATCGAAAATAATGCGGGCTACATTTGCCACGGGCGCCTCTAAAGGAGCTGCTTGCGCTTTATGTTGGTAAACATAAAAAAACAAGTAGGGTCAACGGGGCAAATTGTATTCGAGCAAGTATTTCCGCCCAATCCACTCAATCATGAACGGGAGAGAGCAATGAAGCAATGGACGTACACGGGAGTCGCAAAGGCTCTGTCCGTGGCAGCTTTTGTCGGCTTTTCTTCCCAGGCTCTGGCAGCAGATGTCACCTGGGATCGCCTGATGAACGCTGACAAGGATGCAAACAACTGGCTGATGTATCACCAGTCCTTCAAAGGCTGGCACCACAGCGGCCTGGATCAGATCAATGCAGGCAATGTCAAGAACCTGAGCGTGGCCTGGATGCATTCACCGGCCGCCACCAAGCGCGGCATTCAATCGTTCCCGCTGGTTGCCGATGGCGTGCTCTACTACACCAGCTCGTCCGGCCAGGTATGGGCGCTGGACGGAGCCACCGGCGCTGTAGTTTGGCGCTATCAGGCCAAGATCGACACCGAGCGTGCCGAAGGCACATTCTACAACCCGTACAACCGCGGCCTGGCCCTTGGCTATGGCAAGGTGTACATCGGTACCACTGACGGCCGCATGATCGCGCTGGATGCCAAGACCGGCAAAGTCGCCTGGGACAGCATGATCCTCAGCGTGGAAAAGGGTAACAAAGGCTTTACCGGTGCTCCGCTGATCGTCAAAGACAAGGTTATCATCGGTGCCAACGGCGGTGAGTTGTCCGGCTGCTGTGGTCCGATTTTCGCGGTCAATGCGCAGTCGGGCGAAGTGGCCTGGCAATTTGACACCATCGGCGGCGATCAGCGCTCCCGTGATTCCTGGGGCAACGACTCCTGGAAAATCGGCGGCGGTGGCGGCTGGATGACCGGTCAATACGATCCGAAGACCAACAGCGTGTGGTGGGGTACCGCCAATCCGGCACCCGACTACGACTGGGCCGGCGAAAACTGGAAGACCGAAGGCCCGCGTCCCGGCGACAACCTGTACAGCTCTTCCGTGGTCGTTCTTGATGCTGACTCCGGCGAGTTGAAATCCTATTTCCAGGAAATGCCGCACGACGCCTGGGACTTCGACAGCGCCGTGGGCGAATTCATGACCATGGAAAAAGGTGGCAAGCGTTACATGGTGCACCCGAACAAGGGCGGCATCATTTTCGTCTACAACGCGGATCAGGTTGGCGGTGGCAACGAGTTGAAGGTTGAGAACGCTTACATGATCGGCGAGACCTACAACTACATCAAGGGTGTATCGAAAGACGGTCGTCTGATCGGGCGTCGTGAACTGCCGGAAGGCAAGCACGCGGATGTCTGCCCGGCGATCGACGGTGCCATCAGCTGGAACACCGGCGCCTACAACCCGAATACCGGGCTGATGTATAAAGTCACGCAGGAGTTCTGCTTCGACATCGAAGTGGTCAAGACCGATCGTCCGGATGACTTCTCTGGCCAGGCCTATTTCGGCGCGAGCTGGGCATCCAAGCCGCCCAAGATGAAGGCTGACGGAACGCCGGTCAGTGGGGCTTATGGCACCGTCCAGGCACGCGATCCGGTGTCGGGCAAAATGAAGTGGCGCACCGAGTTCAAGTACCCGCCGCTTGCTTCACTGTTGTCCACCAAGGGCAATCTGGTATTTGTCCCGGGTGCCGATGGCATGTTCCACGCGCTTGATGCCCGTACCGGCAAAGAGCTCTGGAAGCACAACAACGGTATCGGCCATCATGGCGGCGTGATTTCCTACATGGCCGGCGGCAAGCAGTTCATCGCCGTCGTGTCGGGATGGGGCAGCCACGTGTCCGGCAATTACGCGGGCCTGTTTGGCTTCCCGTTCACCGAAATGCCGACGGATACCGGCCAGTTGGTCGTGTTCGGCCTGTAATCCATTCAGAGCAGTAATGCGTTAACGACGGGCGAGGGAGCAATCCCTCGCCCGTTTATTTGTGAGAACCTTTGTTTATCCTGAAAACCGCAGCACAGAAACACAGAGGCACAGAGAAGATCGATACTTCAATTGGTTGTGCTGTCCGCCGTGCTCACCTATTTGGTGAATATCGGGAATACGCAAGAAGTTGTTTTTCCTCTGTGTACCCCTCAAAGGGGTATTGAAGTGAGTTCTCAGCGCCTAAAAGGGTACTCCACGCTACGAGTAGGGTATCTTTGGTTCAACTGCTTTTATCGGGTTTTATAGTGGAGATATCTCATGACAGCCGCGCGTCGCTTTAACCTTGCCTTGACTGTTTCCCTGTTTATCGGCTTGCTGTCGGGATCCGCTGTTGCCGATCCGACCGTAGAACCGGCCGCCATGATCGACCAGAAGTTCGGCGTGAACATCAAGAAGATCTTTGCCACCAAATGCAGTTGGTGCCATCAATCCTACGGAATGAAGCAGGCCGACGGGCCGAAGCTCGCGGGCTCCGAAAAAACAGTGGAACAGATCATGAA
>JANNTE010000195.1:0-3691 GCA_031403365.1 Betaproteobacteria bacterium
GCGGTCTCATCGAGAATGCTGGCGGCGGCGTTGGCGCCGATGTTGAACGCCAGCACCTCGATGGGCCCGATGGTGGACTCGATGTTCTCGATCAGCGCGACGACTTCTTCCTCCTTGCGCGCGTCGCTGCCGAAGGCATGGGCTTTGCCTCCGGATGCTTCGATTTGCGCGACGAGCGGCACCAGTTTCGCGGCACTGCGACGAGTTGCGCAGACGGTGAAGCCCTCGCGCGCGAAGCGCCGCGCAATCGCACCGCCGGTTGCGTCCCCTGCGCCGATGACCAGGCAGACGCCTTTTTCGAGTTTGCTGTCCGTGATGGTTACTCCATTGTGAGAAGCGAGATGGCTGGGTCGGCAGGCGGTCCAATCGTCCCGTCGCATGCGCAAAGCAACTGGCCTGTGATTCTACCCCGGCGCTAACCGGCGGCGCCGCTGGAATTGACTCGCACTTCTCGCATTCCGGCGAGGTGGTTGACCACCAGCGCCGCCAGTACCACCGCGCCGCCGAGCAGCGCGGCCTGGGTCGGGCGCTCGCCGATCAGGAGCCAGACTGAAAGCGTGCCGAACACGATCTCAAGGAGTGACAGCAATCCCAGCTCCGCCGAGGAAAGATAACGCACCGCCGTGAGCATGAGCAGCAAGCCCACGCCAAGTTGAACGATGCCCATGGTGGACAGCAGCGCGAGATCGCCGGCGCTCACGGTAAGAGGCAGCGCGAAGGGCAGGGCAATCAGCATGGAAAAAATGCCGGCCAGCAGAATCGAGGGCATCATGTCCACCGCGGCGCGGTGTTTGCGCAGGATGACCACGTTGACGCCGAAGCCAATCGGGATGCATAGCGCGATCAGATTGCCGGCCCAGCCGCCGCTGGCCAGAGCATCGAAGAACATGATGGTAATGCCGCCGATGGCGGCAATCATGGTCAGCCAGGTGCGCAGCGCGACGCGTTCGCCGAGAAAAATTCTTCCGCACAGCGCCGCCACGAAAGGCGAAATGCTGCCGACCACGAGCGTGTTGGCGACCGTAGTCAGCGACAACGCGAGAATGAAGCAGATCATCATCCACGCAAACAGCAACCCGGAGATTACGCCCGGCCAGCCCATGGCGTGAATTCGATGCGGCAGGCGCGATCCGTGCCGGATCGACAAGACGACGAGCAGGAATGCGCTCATTAACAGCGAGCGCCAGAAGGTGATGGTCCAGCCGCTGGTGACTTCCATGTTGCGTACCAGGACGCCGGCGGTGGCCCAGCACAGCGTGGCGCCGATCATGAGCGCGATGCCCTTGCGGTGCTGCGCGGGTGTGCGCATCAGGCAAGCGCGACGGGCGTGGCTACGCCCAGCTTCTCGCTCCAGGCTTGCAGTGATGGCAGGATGCTGGGGTAGAGTTCGACGCCGTCTTTGAGCTGCTCCTCGCGGCGGCGCAATCCGGCTGCGCCGGGCAGGCGCACGCGATCGAATCCGGGACGTGGCAGCGTTACGCGGCAGGCGTTCGCTATCCATTCGGTCTGGCGCCGAAAATCTTCGCTGCCGCCAAACAGGGCCGGGTCGAATACCTGCACGAATACGTTGGCCGCCCAACCTTCATTGGGATCGGCGCGTCCGTGTCCGGCCAATCCTCCAGTGAGCGCTTCGACCAGCAAACCGAGCGCATAACCTTTGTGGCCGTGATCCATTCCGCCCAGCGGCAGCAGGCCACCTCTGGGTTCGGTGAACAGCACGGCGGGGTCGTCGCTGGGATGGCCGTCGCCGTCGAGCACCCAGTGCCCGGGCAGTTTGCGGCCTTCTTTTCCGAGTCGGCCGGTCAAGCCGTGGGTGGTGATGGACATCGACACGTCGATCATGACCGGGTCGCCCGCGGTAGGCCACGCTGCCGCTATCGGGTTGGGCGTGTAGACGCCTTGTCCGCGTCCGCCATGCGGCACCACGCCACCGGTTTCCGGGCCGGAGGAGAGCAGCATCACCATCATGCCTTCATCGGTGACGCGCTTGAGATACGCCGCGAGGCAGGCGATGTGCTGGCTGCGGCGGATCGCCACGCTGCATGTACCGAGTTTTTTTGCACGTTCCAGCGCGAGATCAATCGCGCTCGCAGTAAGCCAGGGGCCGGGCAGGCGCATGCCGTCCCAGGTCACCGCAGCCGGAAAATCTGCAATCACGCGCGGCGACCCGGATTTCGTCATGCCGCCTTTATCCAGCTCGCCCAGATACGGCGCCAGCAGATGCAGGCCGTGCGTGTTGTGGCCGAGCAGATCGCCCTCGACGAGGATCCCGGCGACGACTTCGGATTTTGCCGATTCCAGACCGGCCTTTCCCAGCAGCGTTGTGGCGAAGCGCACGAGGTCTTCGGCGCGGTAACGTGCAATCGTCATGCTATTCGTATTGTTACGTATGAATTAACCACAGAGACACAGAGACACAGAGGAAGTCTGCCTGGCATCACTGGATTGAGAAATGTAACGCGTGAGGCATCACAGGTCCTGATTCTGTCTGCGACCTTTGCTCTGCTCCGTGTCTCTGTGTCTCTGTGGTGAGATTTGATCTTAAACCATGATGATCTGGCGCACCGTGTGACCGGAGGCCAGACGATCGAAGCCGACGTTGATGTCGTCGAGTTTGATGTGGTCGCTCATCAACTTGTTCACTGGCAGCATGCCGCGCCGGTACAGGTCAATGTAACGCGGCACATCGCGCGTGGGCACGCAGGAGCCGACATAGCTGCCCTTGATGGTGCGCTCTTCGGCGACCATGTTGACGTGCTGCAAGGGCCAGCGGTGATCGGGATGCGGCAATCCCGCCGACACCGTGGTGCCGCCACGGCGTGTGATCCGGTAAGCCAGTTCCATGGCCTGCACCGAACCAGCCATTTCAAAAGCGAAATGCACGCCACCACCGGTCAGGTCTTTCACCTGCTGAATCGCGTCCGGAGCTTTCGCGTTCACGGTATCGGTCGCGCCGAGTTGTTTTGCCAACACGAGTTTGTCCTCGTGCAGATCGATGGCGACGATCTGCTGCGCGCCGGCGACAATCGCGCCCAGCAGGGAATTCAAACCGACACCGCCCAGGCCGAGAACCGCAACTTTCGCTCCGGGAAATACCTGAGCCGTATTGAACACCGCACCCACGCCCGTTAACACCGCGCAGCCAAACAGCGCGGCTTCGTCGAAGGGCAGATCCTTGTCGATCCTGACCAGCGAACCGCGATTGACCACGCAATACTCGGCGAACGCAGACACGCCCACATGGTGATAGACATCCTCGCCATGCTGGTGCAGGCGCATGCCGGCGTTGAGCAGCTTGCCTGCGCCGTTGGCCTGCTGGCCCGGCTCGCAGCGCCCGGGGTGACCCTCGATACAGGACATGCACTGACCGCAACTGGGCGCGAATACCAAGGCTACATGATCACCCACCTTCAGGTCGTTCACACCGTGACCAATTTCCTGCACCACACCGGAAGCCTCATGGCCGAGCACCATCGGCATCGGCCGCGGGCGATCGGCATTTACCGTGGACAGATCCGAGTGGCACAGGCTCGCCGCCTTGATCTGTACCAGCACCTCGCGTTCGCCGGGCTTGTCGAGATCCACTTCCTCGATTTGCATCGGCCGACTGTCCGCATACGGTTGCGGCAAACCCATCTGGCGGATGACTGCTGCCTTGATTTTCATTTTCTGTATTCCCTGACCCCTGGTC
>JANNTE010000196.1:0-1432 GCA_031403365.1 Betaproteobacteria bacterium
CTAGCAGGTGCTCGTGATGCGTGATGATCAGAATTCCCATTTCCTTGCCGCCGATGTCCGAGATGCTCTGGCTGGCCAATCGCACGGCATCGACATCCAGTCCGCTGTCGGTCTCGTCCAGAATGGCGAACTTCGGCCGCAACATGGCCAATTGCAAAATCTCGGCCCGCTTCATCTCGCCGCCGGAAAATCCGTCGTTGACGTAGCGGCGGGCGAACTCCTTATCCATCCGCAACTGTTCCATTTTTTCGTTGAGCTCTTTGCGAAAATCTCGCATGGGAATCAACTCCTCGCCTTCCTTGCGATTGGGCCGGCGCACGTTCGTGGCGGCGTGTCGCAGGAAGTCGGCCATCTTGACGCCGGGAATCGACATTGGCCGCTGGAAGGCCAGAAAAATGCCGGCCCGCGCCCGCTGGTTCGGCTCCATCGCCAACACGTCCTGGCCATCGAGCGTGATCGTTCCCTTGGTCACTACGTAACCGGGGTGCCCCATGATCGCGTAGCCCAGCGTGCTCTTGCCCGAGCCGTTGGGTCCCATTAGCGCGTGGACCTCGCCGCGCTTAATTTCCAGGTTCACGCCTTTAAGAATTTCCTTGCCCTCGGGCGTGGCGACGTGCAGGTCGGTAATTTTCAATATCTCGGACATCGCGTGATTTGCTTCCACTTTCTTGTCGCGGTTCGGGCGACACACGTTTCTGATTGCTTTGCGAAATTAACCGGTGATTTTCTGATGATCGTAAAGCGGCACTTCGTCGGCCGGCGCATCGACGTAGCCCGAGTGATGCGGGATCGGCAATTCGTCTTCGATCTTGACGCCCAGTTGGCCGGCGCTGGTTTCGCCCGCCATCTTCCACATTTTGTGGCCCATGATCTTGTCTTGGATTCGCATCAGTCCTTCGAGCAGCGCCTCGGGCCGTGGCGGGCAGCCGGGCACGTACACGTCGACCGGCACGACCAGGTCCACGCCTTTGACGACGTGATAGCCGTACTTGAAATACGGGCCGCCGCCCACGGTGCAGGCGCCCATCGCGATCACGAATTTCGGATTGGGCATTTGGTTGTAGAGCCGTCGCAAGCGACTGCCCATCTTGTAGGTAACCGTGCCGGCCACGATCATCAAATCGGCTTGTCGCGGACTGGCGCGAAAGGCGCCCGCGCCGAAGCGGTCGATGTCGAAGCGGCTGGCGCCGGTGGCCATCATCTCGATGGCGCAGCATGCCAGGCCAAACGTCATCGGCCAGATGCTCGACTGGCGGGCCCAGTTAATTGCCTGTTCGACGGTCGTCGTGATCACGCCTTCTTCAAAGCGTCCTTCAATCCAGGGCTGTGTCATCGCAAGGGCTTTCTCGGAAAAACGTTCGAAACTATTGCCAGGTTGCCTTTCCCCGCAGGCCCCAGAGCCGTGTGGGAAACCTCTCAATGTACCTCCGCC
>JANNTE010000197.1:0-2506 GCA_031403365.1 Betaproteobacteria bacterium
TTTTGACAAAGATCTTAGAACCACGACGACACGACGAGCACAGAGGGCGGGAATTCTTGTGCGTGAATCTGAATCCCCTCCAGCCTCCAGCCCCCAGCCTCCAGCCTCCAGCCTCCAGCCTCCAGCCTCCAGCCTCCAGCCTCTCAATCCAACCAATCCCCTTCCGCCAGGCGGGCCGGAGTATACTCCTCGGTCACGTAGCTGATGTCGCGCGAGATGAGGGCTTCGACTTCCAGCTTGAAACCGTTTGCGAGCATCTGCTCGATTTCCTTTTGCCAGGCTTTCTTGTGCTCGAACCAGGGATAGCTGGCGATTTGCTTGGCCCGTTTGATGTCCTGGTCGTTGAGGTTGATCTTCACGCTGGGCGACAGCTCGCAGCGCTCGAAGTCGCGCGAGCGGAGGCCGAGGAACTTGGCATCGGGAATCGCCATCCGCTCCGACTCGTAGGCCAGGTTGATCGAGCCCTGCTTGATCACGCTGTAGATGTAGTATCCCCAGGGGTCGTTGTCCAACAGGCAATAGACCGGCAATTCGAACTCGTTGTGCAGGCGATTGAGCATCCGCCGCACGCCGCGCGGCGGTTGTCCGCCGCCGTGGGTGAGAAGACAGTTGTGCTTCTGCCAGAATTTGTCTTCGCTGAAGCGGCGCCAGACGGTGTCCTTTTCGACGTGCAGGATGAACTTGGCCGTGCATTTCTTGAAGTCGATCACGTCTCGTTCGACGATCGAGGGAATACTGTAGCCGGCCGAACCCATCCGCGCGCAGTCGATCTCGTCGCCGCTATCGACGAGCGTCAGTGGCCCGACAAGATTGCCGCGGTTTGAGGCGTAAACGTGCAACTCCTCGCGCAGGCTGCTGAGTCCGACTTCGACGTCTTCGATCACCGGGTCGCATTCGGCCTGATTGTCGAAAGTTTCCTCGCGGGTGCCCTCGATGGAGTGTTTGAGCAGGTAAAAGAGACCCCGGATGCTGGTGGTCTTGCCCTGCTCGATCAGTTGCTTGCAGCCGCTGGCCACGAGCACCGTCTGCATGTAGCTCTTGGCCTGCGAGAGATTGAACAACTGGCGGCGGTTCTTGTTTGATCCCATCTCGATCCGCCGCTTGGTCTTGTTGTAGCGCACGTTTGACAACGCGCGGGTCGGGATATCGATGTAAGGATCGCGCTTCTTTTCCGCGTCCTCGACGATGTGATCGGCCAGGCCGATCAGGTCCTTGAGCGTTTTCTTGTCGCGCGCGGTCAGAATCGCCGCTGGCTTGGCGCTGCCGCCGGCGTCTTTCGCCGCCGCTTTACGAGCTCTTTTGGCCATTGCTTGCTTCCGAGTTGCGAGTCGTGAATGCCGTTTTCGGCTCGACGATCAGCACGTTGGGATCGGCTTCCAGTTCGATGTCGCCTTCGTCGATCTTCTTGCCGCGCTCGTCGAGCTTCATGTCGGCCGTGGCCGTCTTCTTTTTGGCCACCGCCAGCAGTTGATCGTAGAGCTTCTTGCGGTCCACTTTGTTGATGTCGCTGACGGCCGTGGCCACTTCGCCCAGGTAGCGCAGGAAAATGTTCCGCCGCTCCCCTTCCTGCTTCACCTTCATCCGTCGCCGCAAGTACATGCTCAACTTGCGCCCCACCGATTGCAGGCCGAGCCTTAATTCCTTTTGAATCTCCGGATAGCTGGCGATCGCTTCCTTCGATTCGCTCGTGAAGGGGACCCACACGCTGGCCATGTGAACCATGATCGTCACCGGGCCGCTGGGCAGTTGGCCGCGCGACTGCGTCAGGCCGTAGGACCGCCAGTTGGTGCCCATCACCATCTGCGTGATGGCGCAGGCCGCATGCTGAAACTGCAACGGCACGCGGTTGGCGTACCGCATCACGTTCATTGTCTGCCCCGCCTCGAGGTTCACGCTCCGCATCGCCTCGTGCAGCTTGGCGATCTCGGCCGCCTTGAGCTTGCCGGGGCTGGTGCGTGGGCCAATGCCGGCTTCCTTGATGATCTGGTCGGCCGCGTCGCTACCCAGACCGTAAAACGTGGTCGAAAGAAACTGCCGCAGCGTGCGGGCGTCGCTCTCGGAGAGCAAATCGGAGAGCACGTCCAGCGGCACCTTGTTGGCGCTCGACATGCCGCCATAGGCCAGTGCGACTTCAATCTGGAACGGGTTGCCGCGATACACGGCCGGCGGTCGGGTGCTGGCGATATAAAACTCGCCGGGCACGACCTGGTGCAGGCCCTTGAGCAACAGCGGCTCGCCGATCGGCGAGATACAGTCAGTGGCCGGCGCGCCGATCTTGGTCTGCATGATGGCGTGGAACAGCTTGTCGGCTTCGTTACGGCCGCTCTTGCTTGTGTTGGCGCGCGTGCTGAGCCCGGCCTTCTCGCAAATCCGCGCCGCCACGGCCGGGCTGACTTTGCTGAACGAAGTCGTGAGAAACTGCGAGAGGGTCATGCTCTTGGCGTCTTGCAACATCGTGGCGAGCATGCCCAGCTCGATGCCATACGGATGGGGCTTGATCTCTTTC
>JANNTE010000198.1:0-13450 GCA_031403365.1 Betaproteobacteria bacterium
GTCGGCAGAGGCGCCGGCGACCGCAACCATCGCGGTCATCAATGAGCAGGTCAATGCGAACAGAAAAGTGCTTCTCTTAGTCATGGTTTGCATTCCTCGAATGGGTTGAATGTTGCGCTTGGGGGTTAGCGCTAACGCCTCGTAGCCTCTGCCTTCAATTCTGCAGCCCTGGACAAACTTGCTTTTGCATTGGCCAGGGCCTTCTTTCTACAACCTTCGCAGCACAGAAATACGGGCTTGCCATCAATCATTATCTTGATGGGCGCGCCCATCGACCCAAGGCGATTGTCCAAAACGACGCAATCTCTTTGTGCCGATGCGAGCGCCTGATCGTCCTTGGAAAGCTTCGCGAGAGCAGCCGCGACTTCGGTTTCCTCAGATTCTTCACCGTCGGCAGCCGGAGTGACCTCACTTGCAGGAGTAATCTGGCTAGCCTCCGTAAGTGAACCCAGCCTCTCCACGGTCTTTTTAGGATCGGCAAGTGCCTCCTCTTTGCAACCTTCGCAGCACACGAAGACGGGCTTGCCGTCAATGACAAGCTTCTCAGGCATGCCCATTGAACCCAGGCGACTGTCGTCCAGTACAACGCAGAACCTCTGCGCGATTGCCGCCCGCCGATCGGCCTCGGAGAGCTTGGCTAGTTCAGCTTCAATTTCTGCTTCCGCGCCATCGGGGGTTTGCGTTGCGGTTACCAATGCAGGTTCCGCTGTCGACTCTTGTTTTCTGTGAATCAATTCAGCTATCTTGGCCAGCGTCTTTTTCGGATTCACCAGAGCACCCTTCTTACAGCCGCCACAGCACAAGAACACAGTTTGACCTTCGATGGTCACTTTGACCGGCATTCCCATCGAGCCCAACCGGCTCTGATCGAGGACGGGACAGAACTGTTGCGCCTCGGCAATGCGACGGTCCGCTGCCGGCATTTTCTCCAGAACGGCTGCAAGCTTCGCCTTCTCGTCCTCGGGCGTAGACGGCCGGACCGTGGTGACAGAATTCTGACCCGATTTTGAGCCGCCGCTGCCGCCGAAATACACCGAACCCACCGCCGGGTTGAGTCGGGTTTCCGCATCGACCAAGAATGAACCCGACGCCACGATTCGCTCGCCGCGCGCCAGCCCCTCCAGCACCGGATAGAGAATCGCACCGTCTTGCCCGGACATCCGCGGGCCAAGTTTTACTCGCACTCCCTCGAATGTCCCTGGCAGGACCTCGCGATAGACAATGCTTTGAGCTCCCGTGTCGATGACCGCGTTTTCGGGAACCGCCAGCACCTGACCCTGAGCGAGCATCGACGCTTCCTCACGGTCCTTCGCCGTGGCTGACAAGAGTTCGGGCAGGTTCCTTGGCGTCACCTTCAACATCACGGTCGCGGTCGAACCGGGCCGCAGCTTATGGCCAGGATTCTCGATCTCGCAACGAATCGTGACCGTGCGAGTGGTTTGATCCACGTGCGGGTAAACGAAGCTCAGCTTTCCGTGGAACACTTCTCGCGCCGATGCCCGCGTAGTTGCCGTAACGTCGATGATGTTTGCATTTTCCGGCCCATCGGCGTGCTCCTGATCGAGCGGCAAGAATTCCATGTCGTCCTCATAGACCTGGGCTTGTATCCAGACCGTCGATAAATCCGCCACTTCATACAGCGGAGTGCCTGCCTCGACGTATTGTCCCTCGCGCACATACTTCTTAATGACATGACCGCTGATGGGCGAGCGAATGGTCAAGTCGGTGCGGTCGTTACTTGCCGCCAGGATCTCCTGAATTTGGGCGTCGTCGATGCCCAATAGCTCCAGTCGCTTCTGCGCGCTCTCCTGGTTCTTGGTGTTGCCGCCGCGCTTCGCGTCCAAGAGGTTCTGAACCGTTACGACCAGATCCGGGCTGTAGATTGACGCCAACTCGTCGCCGGCCCGAACCAATTTGCCGGTTTCGTTGATGAACAATTTGTCGATGCGGCCCGCGATCCGGGCCGAGACGGTGCGTTGCCCCCGCTCGTTGAATTCAATGAATCCGGCGGCTTTGATCTCCTTTGATACGGGCATGTAATCCAACCGCCAGGTTTGAACGCCCGCTAAGACAACTCGATAGGGTGAAAGCTGGACGCGATTGACAATGCCAGACGGCAATACTTCTTCGCTGGTTTCGCCTTTCTTCCGCTTGGATAGCGGCATGAAGCAGACCGGGCATTTGTCTTTTCCGTTGTCACGCACTACCGAGGGGTGCATGGGGCAGAACCATTCAAAAATGCCGCCGCCGGCAGCGCTCGCAGCCGAGCCTCGCGTCCACTTGTCGTAATAGGCGGTAATAAGGTCCCACTGCGTAATGATGACCCCGATCACCACCAACACGGCAATGAAACGAAGCCGCGCCAACTTCACTAGAATAATGAAGTCGAACCACCACCAAGCCTTTCGCCAGCCGGTCAGACCCGGAGGAGCCCGCAACCCGCCTTCATCGATCGCATCGGCGCTGACCATGCTTGATTTCAGTTGACCTTTGTCTTGGTCGAACATTTTCAGTTTCCTTTTTCGATACGCTCCGCGCTAATACGTTGAGCAATGGCAGCCGTGGCGTCGTCGGCTCAACGGAAAGGTCGAATGCTAAAAGTTCCAACGAGTCAGGGCCGCCGATCTTTCTGGATAACTCATCTTCAACGGCTTCCGACTAACAGCCACAGCCTCGAACCGCTTCCTGCTGCGGTTTGACCGTTGCCGCTGCTCGGCATCAGGAAGGCCGCCCTCCAATGGCGGCAACAACTTTTGGGCCCTATTTTTCGACCGGAACTTGTAAATGACCGAGCCGGTTTCTGCGAGACCAGAACGACAAGCTTCCTGGCCTCGCAGATCGTGCTAGCACGGACTTCGCATGCTCCGCAGTCCTAACGACCGGCGGCTTTGGCTCCGACCGAACGTGGAACACTGCTTCGTGAACCGCCTCCCATCATCCCGCCCCGCATCCCCATCTGTGACCGGTACATGCCACCGGACGGCTCATAGGAATAGGAACGACTTGCTTTCGCCGAGGCGGTAGCGACGGGTGCCGCGGCCATGCTGCACGAGCTTCCGCCGCCACTACCGCAGGCGTGTGCGGGAGCGGCGGCAAAAAGACCCAGGACGCTCGAAGTCAGACCCAGTGCAACGAATTTCATCATCGCAAGTCTCCTAAGGCTTTGGTTCCATGCCGGCTTACGCGACCGGCCGCAATACAACGACAATCCTTTGCAGAATCGGTCCTAATAGTCGCCTCGAACTTTTGATCCGGCGTCGCGGACGCCGCTTTGCCATCCTCGCGACGGAGCGACGCGGGTTCGCGGCGCGGTATAGCCGGGCTCGTAGGAAAATCGCCGCACTGCCTGCGGTTGCGTCGACTGCCTTGTGGCTTGTGTTGCTGGTGCAGGCTGTGCGGCAACACATGGAGGTGCCTGGCTCGGCGCGTCGTAGGAAAACGCGCGATTCGCAGGCTGTTGCGCAACTCTGGCCGGTTGCTCGCCACCCTGTCGAGTCACAACCGATTGAGGCACGCTGTACGCAGGCGCGGACCTCGTTTGCGCGGGCCGATCAAAGCGGTCGTAGTTTCCTAGTATCTTTGAAGCTGCGCCGCGAACCTGCGCGTCGGACACTGTCGGGCTGGCGACCAGCGCCAGGACAACGACGATCAAAATTCTTGCTGAATTATTCATGGCTATGTCTCCGCCTTTTGAAGACCCAAGGTTGGTTCTGAAAGTATTCAAAGCCCACGGTGCTCGATGCACCTGGTGGCGACTTCGTGCGCCGCCATTGACGATTCGCGCATCAAAAGTCCAGACGGACTTCGATGGAAGATCGACAGACCGGGCCACGTTGGAAGCCCGACGTAGTCGAATAGAGGCGCGCAGTGCTCCTAGCGCGCTTTAGCGAATCAGGTCTGAATCCGAACGTGTTGCGATTGCAACGTCGGAGCGGCAAGCGAGCCGCAGAAATCTGACTGGGCGGCCTTGGCAAAGTCGCCGCCTACGGTTAGAGCAACTCCACAAGTCGCCATCAGCAAGGCGAGCACTTGTGAATTCTCTTTGTCGGTGCGCGTTCGCACTGGAGGATTGCTAGGCACCTGGCGGGCAGGCTGCATACAGCATGCTGTTCCGCAGCACTTCGCGTCTTCCGTGCCGCAGCAGCACGTCGGCCGAGAGCTTTCGGCCGACGACATGGCGGATTGGGGAGCCATTGCCGAAACAGGCGTGCAGACAGCCGCCGTGCTCATGCTGATGGCAAGCAACGCGACGATCAGCGCTCGGATTGGTTTCGGTGTGCGGGGCATGGCTTTTGTTTTACGGCAACGAGCACTGCAAGATTCAATGAATCCTACAATCGTCGGCCTTTGGAGGCAATAAAGGATTGACCACCCCAGTCGGCGCGAGGAAACCGCGCGGTTTCTGTACCCGAGCGGCGGTCGCTGATAAGCATTGATTGGCGAAGAAGTTGCGCCTTTGAGGGCACTTAGCGGCAGCAGTACGACTGCCTGACAGACATCTTCGGTGAAACGCAGCGCGAATCACCGCTAAGGCGCATGCCCGCGAGACAGCATGTTAAGGCGTAACGTTACGGAGAATCCGTTTCAAGACGACCGCTCGCCACAACCGATTCAACCGGATATCGCCTAATCGCGATGCCTCCTGCTAACCCGCCAGCCATTAAAACTTCCCTCCTTGTTTTGGGCTGATCCAATGGCGCTCGTCCCAAGAGCGGGTTACTGCGCGCATTTCGTGCTGTTGTCCCTAGCTGTTTCCGGTTGCGGATTGGCAAAGCCGGCCGTTCGGAAGCCTGCGGCGGTCCCAGCACAACCCGTGGCCGCGCTGCCGAGTACGGTAACACCGGTACAGCAGAGCCAATTCCCGCCTCAAATTCCGGTCCGCCAAGCCAGTCATCGAATCGCCGACCAGCCATTGAATGCTGGTGGCGCGAGTGATGGATTGTTTGCTGGCGAACGGCAGCTTTCGCCTGATCAATTGATCGCCGAGGTCGAGGCTCGAAATCCGTCGCTGCAAGCAATGGCGCATGCCTGGCGAGCGGCGGCACAGCGCTATCCGCAGGCCGTTTCACTCGACGACCCCATGTTCATGACCATGATGGCTCCGGCCTCGTTTGGCTCTAATGACGTCGAGTCGGCGTACATTTTGCAAGGCTCTCAAAAGCTTCCCTGGTTCGGCAAACGCCAAACCCGCGGGCAACAAGTCCAAGCCGAGGCGGGCGCCGCGTTCCAGGATGTGCAAGACACTCGCTTGCAGATTGTGCAAGTAACCAGGCTCGCTTTTTATGATTACTACCTGGCCGAGCGGCAATTAGAAATCAACGAGCGAAACAAACAGTCGGCGCAAGAGTTCCGCGATTCCGCGCAAGTGAAATACGAAAACAATCAGGTCGAACAGCAAGATGTGGTCCAGGCGGATGTCGAGCTGACAGGCATTCGTCGTCGCAAGATTGAGCTAGAGAGAATGCGACGAGTGGCGTTGGCGAGAATCAACGTCCTTTTGTTGCGCACGCCGGACGAGCCGTTGCCGCCATCGCCGAAATCGCTCGCGCCTGAGTTCGAGGTGCCGCCTGCCGACGCGCTTCGTCAAACTGCAATGGGTCGGCGTCCCGACCTGGCAGCGCTGGCCGCTCGTGTGCGATCCGAAGAGGCTGCCGTCGATTTGGCCCTCAAGCAATACTATCCCGATGCGGAGTTTTTCGGCCGTTATGACACCTTCTGGCAGCCCGCCTCGACCCAGGGTGATTTGCGCGGGCAGGTCGGCGTCAATGTGAACGTCCCGATCTACCGCGGCCGGCTCAATGCCGCCGTCAGAGAGGCTCAATTCCGACTCAGTCAACGACGTGCCGAATACCAGCAGCGACTCGTGGAAATCCAGTACGAGGTGCAAGCTGCCTACGAGCAAGTCGAGGAAGCCCGGCAAACCGTGGAACTCTACACGACGCAGTATGTGCCGTTCGCCGAACAGAACCTCGCCCTAGCGCGGGCAAATTATGATGTCGGCAAGACTACGTATTTGAGTCTCGTGATGGCCCAGCGCCAGCTTTTCACGGTCCGCGAAACATACGAGCAAACGCTAACCGACTTTTACCGGCGCATCGCTGATCTTGAGCGGGCAATCGGCGGCCAGTTGTCGGAAAGCGGAGGTCCAGAGGAATTACCCCGGCCGGGAAGCTAACATTCCGATCGGGAGTTCACAGATGCGGATAGGTAAAAAAGGATCCTGATTGGGACTGTCCTCGCAAACGGTTCCGCCAGATTCGCATCAAGCAGAGTGTCGAACTCACTCATCGGCAAGCGTCGTTCCTCGAAACTCGCACATTGTGCACCCCCAACCCCGGCCGAAACAGAAACCCATCTCAGTCCGGTACGCACGAACGAGGTTGAGCAGCGGGCAAGAGTGCATTCGTTGCGAGCGAAATAGAACCGCGCATCTTGCGATTGGCCGCCGGCTTCTGCCCGGTCTTCGGCCGAAATTACGGACGTTCCGCTCGTTGATGCCGCTCCACCCTGGCAATTAATACCGATGCGGAAATGCCCATAGCCTTGCAGAGGCGAAACAAGGTATCGACGGTCGGCGATTTCTTGTTGTTTTCCAGGTGGCTGATGTAGGTGCGATCGAACTCAGCATCAAAAGCCAATTGCTCCTGGGTCAGTTTGGCCGCTTGTCGGGCCTTTCGCAACTCGTCGCCTAGCATCCTGCGAGGCTAGCCGTCAGACGCTTGACTGTCTGTGGACTTTAGTCTACAGTCGCTCTGTGATTCACAGGGGCGCGAATCGTCGACCAGGGGCGACGAACTTGATTTAGGGGTGCAACCAACGGCACATCCAGTCGTCGATAGGAAGCAAATGTCATGTCTTGGCGCATGGCGATTATTCTGTGGTTCTCGTCGATCATTGTGACGGGCTGCGGGCCCATTGAGCCTCCCGATTACTACCTCGGGCGGGAGGAGGGCAAGAAAGCCGCCCGCCAGGCTATGCAGGAACATCCCTATTCGGCGCGATTTCTCAATGCGATTACTCCGACGAGCGGTCTTGGACGGGCTGAGAAATCACGCGACTGGAATGCGGGATTCCAAGCCGGTTGGACCAAAGAATTCGACAAGTAATGTCGTCTCGTCCATCGATCGACGCCTTGCATGCCACTTATACAAGTTCCTTTGGTCGAACTCCGTGGCGAAGCGGGCGACTACTGGCTTCTGCACGAACCTCTAGGTGGTAGGCATTAGCCAGGTCGGATGAGTTCTTCGAACTAATTTGGTCGGGGAAATGTGATGGGAGACAAAGCGAGGTACAAGAAGGTGACTACAGTCCGCAAAGGGCTGCTCGGTGGCAAAGTGATCGAAACTCGCTGGGTCCCCGACGGTTCTGGTTGCGCTACGATCGCCGTGATTGTCTTTCTTCTGTTTGTCTGGTTTCGCGGATGTTAGAGTGATCGGCCGGTATTTTGCTTGCCGGCCTCGAAGCATCGCTCCGGGGCCGGTATCACTTGCGCCCTCCGGCCCGCCGCAGAGCGTGCCAAGCTCTCGGTGCCCCGCAACAAGCAGTGGGCACAGATTGCCCCAAGCGAGCGCTTGAGACTTCCGCAACGGTGTGTGCACGTACCGTTCCTGTTCGGCGAAGTTGAAGACTACCACTCCAGTCATTCGCACCTTAATTCCGGGCGGAAACAGGGCATATATCTGTAGAGGACTTTTAGCATTTGAGCCCCTTTCGCTCCCGCCGTTTTGCGGAGTGCGGTCCTCGAAGTGCCGTTTCACAGGAAGGAGACCTACGGGAACAATGACCGACAGCCTGAGCGCTCGACTCGAAGCATTGAAAGATCTCAACCTTCAGATCCATTATCAGGCAGAACAAGCTGAAGCAAGGGTCGCGACCGCGAATCCCTTGATTGCTCAATTGGCCGCAAGCGGCCTGGTGGTCGACCAGATCTTACTTGGCCAGTTTCTCTTGTTGCGCGGCTACAGCGCGCGGTTCCCGCCCAGGGATTCTGGCCAGGTCATTCAAGCCGCCTTGGCGGTGCCGGGTGGTTTTGGAGCTGTCATCTGGGACAGCGAAGAGCTCGCATCGCTTCGCGACAGTCCGCAAGTCGAGTTCGAGGCATTCTGGAGGTTCGTGCCTTTTGACCAATGCGAGCCGATCGTCAAAGCGTTAATAACCTCGAATCTCGCCCCGCTATTCGACCAACTCGATGCCGTGTTGAAGCATGCCTGAGCGAGAACATCTGGTAGCAACCCTCGTGCTGGTTGCACCTCGGACAACTTGACCTCGATCAGGCCAAGTGATCGAAGTTCTTCTTCGATCGCTCTCTTGCCTTCCGCTCAGTGCGGTTTCTGCGTCACGTGCACATCGTGCGCGTTTATCCTGCCCAAGGGAAATCCCCATGCCGCTACTCGTTACGTTCCGTGATTGGCCGGTTAAACGCCGGCGCCGCGTGCCCGGCGGACTGCTCTTAATCCTCGTCGGCGTTGTTCCGGGTGAACCGGGCGGCGCCATCGTCGTTAGCCAGGAGGAATGGCTGCGCCACGGCAAAGTTCAGTTCCTCACAAAAGAACAAATGCCCGACGTTCGGGCACTCGTCAAGGAACTCGAGTCTTAAACTCTAAGGAGCCCTTCTTATGAACCGCGTAGTTACTCGAAACGCCCGCACCAGCAACGTGGCCCGCCGACTCATCGGCAAACACCGTGCTCAGATCGCAGTGCCCCCCCAATATCCTGAACTGACGGAACTCTATGCCGTCACGTTCCTGCCAGGCCGCGGTGTGAGTCATTTTGGCAACGGGTTACTGCGCAGAATTGGATCAACCTTGATGGTGGTCCTCTCCTACGAGGAGCCGCGAACGGCCAAACCGGACCGATTTACGATGCCATTGCGCGGATTTCGGGCCCGAGCCTACCGGGACGGTTCCGTCCGATATGGCGGCGAGGCTGGCTGCTCGTTCTGTTTCGACGGGAGCCTGTCGCCGCGGCCAAACGCCAAGGGTCAAGCTCTTAGCGCCACGCGCAGTCCAGGCCTGGTCGAGTTGCTCTTGAGACTTGACCAGGCCTGCAAGGTCCGGATCCGAGGAGGGCATTCGATGGGAAGCATTCCCCAATTGCCAAGGATCTTGCTTGGATTCGCGCCTGATCAGCCGCCCGAGTTCGAGGATTCGATCGTCCTGCGCCGCAAGGCGGCTCGGCGGTTGGGCACTACGGTCGAGCAGCTGGCCATGAATGATCCTGTATTGCAGGAACGGCTACTGCGCGACGTGTGGGAGCGCCAATTGATTGCTCCACACACCGCCAACAACCCCACCGATGTTCTGCTCGTTGATGCCGAACTCTGCACTCAGGCCAGCCACTCGCTCATGATCTATGAAGACTTTCGTGGGCTCGTGGGGGTGGACGTGTGGAATCCAGCACGAGACATAACTTTTATCACAGTGGAGAATCCGGCCCGGGACATCCTTCGACGCTTCGATGTCGATGTCAGCCAGAATCTCAATCAACCATTCCCTGACGACTTTGTCGAGAAGCTGGAGCTGGCAATGCGGGAGGCCGTGGGGCACATGCAGGTTCACTTTACATTAGAGGAGGTACTTGACGCGATCACCAATCCCCATCTGCCGCTGGTCGCCTATCAAGCGTCCTTACTTGCGCTCAGATCCAAGCTGTCGCAGCACATCTCTGCATGTTGCACCGATGAGGATCTCTTGTGGGCGGCTCGACATACCGCGGAGCCCTTGTTGGCCAGCAAGGCTTGCAAGATCCAGGTTCTGGGCAAGAACGAGGACCATCGTGAGAGCTCGTTTAGCATGACTTGCATGACACAATCGGATCTGGGACGGCGGATCGAAGTAGACTTGAGTGGAAGCGTGTCAAATCAATTGGATCGACATTCAACAGTTCCACGGGTCGGGTACGCTGCTTCATTGCCGGTCGTCTAGCAGTTTTTGAGCAAAGACCGGACGACCGGTTTTCGGTCGTCTGGTCTTTCTTTTCGCTGGATGGAAAGCCATGACTGACGGCAGTCGAGCCATGTTGTCGCCCAACTGCATTGGCCGAAGTCGAATCACGACGATCGATTTGTAGCGGATTTGTAGCGCGCTTGGTGCTTCGTCAAATAATTCCTTAGGTTTACATTTTGCCTTGAGCCTGGTAAATTGCCGGCTAACAGGCGTATTGCTGCGAATGGGAACTTGCAGTGGGTCACTGCGGGAGAATCCTGTCCTCTCCGCTAGCAATCGAGATCCTATCTACTCGAGGCCCAAACTTGCAAAAAGCAAGTCGAACGGGTCGTTGCTTAGACACTGCGAATCGGCAATCTTGTCGGCCGGCTCAAAGAGCTTGCGAGAGCCGGCGGTCTTCCAGTCGTTCGGGTGCTGGAGCACGTCGGCCACGCGTCCACTGGTCAATTCGATCGCGCGCAGCCGCTCGCCGAGCCATCTTGGCACGCTCGTCGAACTGGGAATGGCCGGCGCCATTAGGGCCGAAGCCACACCCGCATCTGGGGCGCTTTCGTCGATTTGGGGCGCTGCGGGCTGGCTGCCAATATTCAAGAACTTTAGCGCAGTCGAATTGTCTGTAACATTCGATCGCGCTATCGCCTGGTCGACGACGTTCACTCTGCCGTCGCGGTTGAAATCGTAGACGTTCGTGACTGGGAGGTTGTTGCCCAGCACGTGCGGATGCGTGCGGGCGGCATCTTCGTCAGTCGCATTGACCGTCGCGTTCACGACCGAGTCGCCTAGCCCGCTGTCACCCACGGCATTGCCAAAGAAGAACACATCTCCTTGGCCCGCGGGAAAGCCGGCCGTTTGGGCAAGGCCCGTGTTTGTGTTCGCTTTCACGATCACTTCCAGCCACTGCTTGATCGGAGCGCCCGTGGCCCAGATGATCTCGACGCGATCCGAGCCACCGATGCCCGCGCCCGCCCGCACCAAGACCTTACTGGGAGCATTGGCCGTGGCCCAACTGCTTGGCGAGTTGTCGTTCCCGACGCGGAAGATAAAGTCGGCAGCCGTGATATTCGGATGCGAACCCGAGATATCGACCATGACGCCGTTGATTCCCTTCGAGTAGCTGGAGACGTTGGCAAAAGTGGCCGGGCCATTGTTTGGCAAATAGGCGAACTTGTCCGTGGCGATGGCATTGTCATCGGCGGGTGCGACGGCAACACTGCGACCGTCGTAGCGCGAGTCGTTGTAGAACAACTGGCGAGCGACGACCTGCGGCGGGCCTTCTTCAAGTGAGTCTTGGAGATCACTGACCTGGCCGGATCGAACCACAGCAAAGCCCGATTTCAGAAGCACTCCGTTCTCGTCGTACAGCTTCACCGCATATTCGCCCGGCGGAAAACCGTCTGGATAGCCGCCAACTTCCGCAAACTGGGTCCATGCCGTCTGCCTGTGATAGATGAACGAACTCGCGACCGGCGTTTGGCCGATCGGCGTCACCGTCCAACGCGTAATGTTCGTCATCCAGCGCTCGTCGTCGGGCAGCGGCGTGACTCGAATGAAGCCCGAGGGGGCCGCGAGATGCTCGAGCTCGATGCCATTGGGGATCGGTTCTCCCGGCAGTGATGGATAATTCTGGAAGGTATCGCCGATATAATCCGCGGTCTCGATTTCGACCGGCTCGCCTTCCATGTGCAACTCGACTTCAAGGAATCGGACGAGCCCGGGTGATGCGTACCGAGGAGAAGGATAACTACGTTCGAACAGCAGAGAGGCATGAATCACAGCGTGATCAAACGTCGCCCCCTGCTCCCAATAGGTGGGCGTCATCAGCGTTTCGACGTTAATTGTTGTATTGGCGATCAAGAAGGCCGAGTGGTAGTGGGTATGAACGGCCTTGGCGCCCGCCAAGACACCGCCATTGACCTTGATGACTCCGCTGTTGTTGAGATAAAGCTGAGATCCGTAGTCGGAGTCCGCTGTTCCGTTGAACAGAAACAAGGGGTTGTTGAGCTGGGTTCCGTGCGAATCGACGTCCCAAGCGGGATCACTGGCGAATCCGGCCCGAGAATTGTAGACGGCAACCGGATTATTGAAGATCACATTCGGCGTGGCGGTCCAGATGCCGTAGAGCCCGGCGCCTAAAACCTGAGTGTTGTTGACGACCGCCGTTGCCGGAAGAGTGCTGGCAAGGATAATCATGCCCACGGCGTTGCCGCCGGCCGCGACATTGCCAGAAATCGTGTTGCCCGTCCGCAACCAGAAGTGGTGGGTCAACTCTGTCACCGAACTATCGACGTTGGGAAGTTCTTCGCCTCCCGTGACGTCGACCGACAGGTTACCCGTGATCGAGTTGCCGTATGCATCGCCGTCTTCCAGGAAAAAACCGTCGCCGCGGGATCGATATGCTACGTTGTTCGCCACCGTCACTCCTTGAACGTCATGAAGCGCCACAAAGCGATTGCCTGGGTCGCTGACGTCTTGCCAAATGGAAGACCCAATCAGCTTGCTGGTAACGGCGCTGCCACCATCAAAATACACTGGATAGCGGCCAATCTTGCCGCGCGGTCCAAGATCGCGAAACTCGACGTTCGCGAGGTTGGCGGTCGCGCCGTCCAGGATCGTGGTGTGCGCTCGGTGATTCGTATCGCCCGCATGGACATCGGCTCCCACGACCTGGATGCGCCGTGTGAGGTTCGCGATCTTCGAATGGACCGTGGTGCTGCTTCCACTTGCGGTAAGCACGTTTCCGATCAGGTCGGTGTCGGTTGGATTGGCCTTGCGCTCTTGATATTGAATCGAAGCGCCGTTGACGGAAACCAGATCGGCCAGTCTGGATTGTCCGTGCTCGTTGACAAGCAGCAAGGTATCTCCTGACTGCCAGCCGAGCGGCGTGGATTGAAGGCTTGCGGCGCCGGCGCGAAAGGCCACTTGTTGCGAAACACCCTTGCCTAAATCTTGCAACGGACCGGAGCCCAGCGCATTTAGCCAGGAGGAAACCGCGGCCCCTTCGAGGTCGACCGAAGCGCCGCGAAGCACCCACAGGCCGGTGTCCTCGGGGTGAAAGTCGGGCATCGTAGGGTCTGGGCCGGGTCGGGTATTCCCCGTGAAGAGACGGTCGTCGGCCACGTGAAAATAAATGCCGCCCTGCGCGCCGACAAGCCGACTTCGTACGACGATCGAGGCATACGCTTGCAAGTCTCCGGCCAAGGTTGTCGTGCCGGCGTTGATATCGAGCTGGTGAACTTGCGCGTGGTCGATCGTGACGTTGTTGGTGAGGATGACATCGTCGCTGGGGCCAGGCACGCGACCGCTGCTCCATATCGTTGGGTCGGACCATCGTCCGTCGCGAATGCTGGAGATCGCGGCGAGTCCCACTGACCCCCTTCCCGAAACCTGATCCAGGGAATATGAGAGAATCCAGCCGGCACAGTGGGCCGGAAAGGATTCGTTATGAAGAAGCGACTTGGAGTGGACCAGATCATCCCGCTGCTGCGTCAAGCGGACGTAGCCTTGGG
>JANNTE010000199.1:0-4055 GCA_031403365.1 Betaproteobacteria bacterium
GGGAGCCATTTGGCGTCGATGTTGTTGCTATTCCACTGGTCCCAGGCGGCGGCGAGCTCTTTGACCTTCGCCGGCTCCTCGGCGGCAAGATTCGTTTTCACGCCGATGTCACGGCCCAGGTGATACAACTCCGCGCCGTCCATGTTACTCTTGACGCTGCGCTCGACTCCCTGGACGCCGACGCTGCCGGCGCCTTTGACCAACTTCCATTCGCCCGCGCGGATGGCAACCTGCGGTCCGAAACGCCAGAACAGGGCTTCATGGGGAGCGCCAGCGAGCTCGCCGGTGAGGTAGGGCAATAGATTCACGCCATCGAGATGCCACTCGGGCTGGACGGCAACACCCGCGGCGGCCAGCACGGTCGGATGAATGTCGAGCTGGATCACGGGCCGGTCATCCACCTTGCCGGCCGGAATGCGGCCCTTCCATTGGACCATGAACGGCACTCGAATTCCGCCTTCCCACGTTTGGGCTTTGAATCCGCGGAGGGGGCCGTTGGCGCTGGTCGTTTGCACGGTCGGGCCGCCATTGTCGCTGAAGAAGAAGATCAGTGTGTTGTCTTCCAATCCCGATGCGCGAATTTTGGCGAGCACGCTGCCCACCGCGTCGTCCATGGCCGATAGCATGGCGGCAAAGTGGCGTCGCTTGTCGTCCTTGATGTCGGCGAATCGCGACAGGTATTTGTCCGTGGCTTCGAGCGGCGCATGCACGGCGTTGAAGGCCAGGTAGCAGAACCAGGGGCTCGATTTGTGGTGATCGATAAACGCCACGGCTTCGCGCGCGAAGGCGTCGGTGGTGTAACCGTCGATGTCGGTCGTCGGCTTCGTGCCACGCAGAATCGGATTGGCGCCGTCGGCCAAGGCGTCGACGTAAGAATGCGCGCCGCCGAGAAAGCCGTAGAATTCATCGAACCCTCGTCGCTGGGGATGAAACGGCGGCTCGTAACCCAAATGCGATTTTCCGAACCAGCCCGTCGCATAGCCGGCCAACTTGAGCCGGTCGGCGATCGTGGTTTCCGTGAGCGGCAGCCCGAACGTCGTGTCGGCGGATCGCGCCGGTCCGGGGTTGAATTCGTGACCGAATCGCGTTTGATAGCGTCCGGTCATGAGGCCAGCCCGCGTCGGACTGCAGTATGGCCCGCTGACGTAGCCGCTGGTAAATCGCACGCCGCCGGCGGCGATGCTGTCGATGTGGGGCGTGGGAATTTGTGGCGTGAAGCCTTGGCAGCCGAGTTCACCGTAGCCGAGATCATCGGCAAGGATGATGACGACATTAGGTCGCCTTGCATTTTGGCCTCCAAATGCCGTAGAATACGGCATAAGTGCACAGGTTGCCGACAGGGCGATCCAGGCGTGTGTAGTAATTCTGTGTAGCAAAGTACCATCCTCTTTCAGAGCAGTCCGGCAAGATCGCGGCAACGCTATAGGGAACCTGCCATCGGGAACCAGTATGGGCAGGTGTTCCGGCAGATTTCAACACTAACTTCAATCCGCGCGAGGGAACGGTTCTATGGGCAGGAGAAAGACTCGGCGGGGATCTCACGGCTCGGCATGGCACTGGAAGCAGACTGACGCCTGGTATTACACGCTGCCTGGAACCAAGCGGCGCGTTGCGCTGTTCGACGACGACGGGCAACGAATCAAGGGCATCGAGAGCAAAAAGACTGCCGAATTGGCCCTCGCACGCCTAAAGCTAAGTGGGGATTGGGAGCAAGAGCCAGCGCCGAGTGCCAACGAAGAGTGGCTCGTCGCCCGCGTATGTTCCGACTATTTGCAGTATTGCCAACGCGGTGCTGAAAGCGGGCGGCTCAGTCGGGGCCATTGGGAATCCTCAAAGTGGATTCTGAACGACCTGTGCCGTTATTGCGGCGCATTGCCAGTCGGCCAGCTGAAGAAAGGACATGTCAAGAATTGGCTCGAGAGTCACGCAGGCTGGAAATCTCCTTCAAGTTACCGGAACGCAATCGCGATTGTGTTAGCAGCCTTCAATCGAGCAGAAGAAGACCATGGCCTGGCAAACCCCTTAAAGGGTCTCAAGAAGCCAAGGTCGGAGCCCAGGCTGCAATCCTTTACCCGGGAAGAAGAGGAGGCGGTCTACAAAACGACCGACGAGCCATTTGGGGATTTCCTGTTTGCAGCCATCCATACTGGGCTGCGGCCGTACTGCGAGCTGGCGAAGCTGACGGCTGACATGGTCATCGAAAGCGATCGAGGAATGATGTGGAAGGTGTTTTCGTCGAAGACCAAGAAGACTCGCAAGGTCCCTGTCCTGCCGCAGGTGGCGGAGCTGACGCGCAAGCTAATGGCCTCGGCCCCTCGAGATTCGGGGGTGCTCCTGTTCCGCAATCCTCAAGGCAACGGCTGGAAGAAGGTGACCGGCGTCGCCCGGATGCTGACAATCAAGAAGAAGCTCGGCTGGGATAACCATCCGACCCGCAAAAAATATTCGTCGTACACATGTCGGCACACCTTTGTGCACCGCATGCTGTCGGGGTACTGGAACGACGGCGTCGGTTGTTCGATCGAGATCCTCGCCGAGCTAATTGGCGACACGCCCAAAGTCGCTTACGACCACTATGGCAAGGAATGGGGTCAGTACTACCAAGAGCCGCTCTGGGCGGCCGTAGGCCTACGAGCGCCTGTATCGAATGCCAACAAGACCACGAAAAAGAAATCCAAGGTGAAGACGTCGTCCCGCCTCAAGGTCGGGTCGGGATAGAGGGCCATTTGCTTATGCAGGCGGGCGCCCCAGCGGAACGGTTATTCCTGGGTAGGAGGCGCGCTGAATCCGGGGCGGACGTACGACGAGCGGACAAGGCCGAACCAACATCAGATCCATCAATCGCTCGACTTCGCTGGCCGCAATTCTGATCCGTCCCTGTCCTTTTGGACCCCCTTGCCAATAGCTAATCGACGTTTTCTGGCCACGAATCTGGAGCAAGCCGCGATCCGACTGGCCGAGCCAATCGTAGAGAGTCGCCACGGAAATACCCAGGCGGGCCGCGCTGGCACTGGCTGATAGTGGGTCCGAAGGCATTCGCCAAGTCCCGTTCGACATTCGGCACCCGCGAAGAGACCAGAAGTCAGGTGCCACGGGTGCGTAGCGTGGCGAATCGGCATTCGCACAGCCTTCGCACGGTGCGAATTCGATAGGCGGCTCGGTCAGCGGAATAGGCCGGCGCGTGATTTCCCGAAACTCGCGTTTGTGCGAGCCCGCGAACGTGGTAGCTTGCCAGGTATTGGGGCTACGGAGAATGATCAAGCGAGGGAGCGAAAATGGTGGCTACATCAAGATACGACCGGGCCGCAGAAGTGCTGGAGGCCCTGCGAGATTTGCTGCTGAAAGTTCAGCCTACATTCAGTGCACGTAGAATGTGGACGGACATTCTGACACAAGAGGAGCGAGATCAACTTGGAAATGACCTTCGAGTTGCCTATGCCGACGGGAAGACGGTCGGCATCTGGATGCGCCTTCATCATGTCTCACAACGACGCGCGATCATTGAGGTCGCTCGTCAAATGGACTTCTTGACCGATCGCGCCGCTGACCGACTCATCCGTGACATAGGCGAACATTTTGAGACGATCGAACAGGCTATTGAGGACGCCATCCGCTCGTGCGGTTTAGTCGTTAATGAGCGCGATCGTCAAGTTTATTTTGATGGCTCACTTGTCGAGCTGGATTGGCATCGAAATCAAGCCGCATGGAATTATTTCATCATCCTCTGCCAGCAGGCAAAGGAGCGATCAACGGTGGATCGAATGCTCTTAGGTGACCACAAAGATCCGGCGTACCTTTCAAAACAGAAATCCAGACTGACAAGCATTGGCAAGTTCCCATATGGACTAGCGGATCTTATCGTCGAGGCAGGCCGCGGCACGCAACGGCTAAACCTACCTCCCGACCAGATTCGGATTTTTCAACGCCGTTCGATGGAAGTGTTGTCTGAGCTCTGCTAGCAGCCTGTTGAAATTCGGCTTTTTTAGGCGGCGGGCGCGAGCCGGAGCGGCCGCCGGTGATTTGTGAGCGCGAGGATCGCGCGGCTTCGCAAAGCG
>JANNTE010000200.1:0-3442 GCA_031403365.1 Betaproteobacteria bacterium
AAGGAAAACATCGTTGCTGCTGCGCAGGCCGGTGCCAATGGCTATGTGGTGAAGCCATTCACGGCGGCCACGCTGGATGAAAAACTCAACAAGATTTTCCAGAACATTACCGCCAAGGAGGCGGTCTAGTCCGGCTCGACGTCGTTCACCAAAAAAAACCAAAAACATGACCCAACTTTCCGCGTCAATCGACGTCATTGAGCGGCCTGCACCGGTGTTGGAACCCGCGCCGGACGAGTCTTATCCCGGCGAGCGTGTACTGTCCAAGGTCGGCCAGATGACCCGGCTGCTGCACGACAGCCTGCGCGAGCTCGGCTACGACAAGACGATCGAGCGAGCCACTGCGCAAATGCCCGACGCGCGTGATCGCATGTCCTATATTGCCAGCATGACGCAGAAAGCCGCGGAGCGCGCGCTGACTGCAACCGAGATCGCCCGCCCGATCCAGACCGGGCTCTCAGATGATGCGATCCGCCTCGACGAGCGCTGGCGGGACTTGTTCGAAAAGAAACTTTCGCTGCAACAGTTCCGGGAGCTGGTCGCCGACACCCGGCAGTTTCTGACGGAAGTGCCGGCGCGCGCTGCGGCAACCAACGCCCAGCTCACCGAAATCATGATGGCTCAGGATTTCCAGGATTTGACCGGCCAGGTGATCAAACGCGTCACCACCGTGACACATGATCTCGAACTCCAGCTGTTGCAGTTGCTGGTGGACAATGTTCCCGCCGGGCCGCGGGGGGACGCGAATTCCTCCGAGCTCATGAATGGCCCGGTCGTAAAGACCGAAGGCCGCTCTGATATCGTTACCGATCAGCAGCAAGTCGATGACCTGCTGGAAAGTCTCGGTTTCTGAAACAACTCCGTTTCGCTGAGCTCGCATGACTTCCGGGTTCAGTGCTGTGGCAATCGCCATGATCGCGCCCCTGATTTAGTTCCGGGCGGCAGATCTTGCCGCCCTGGCTCGACGCGATTGCGCGCCGGGCTCGTCCTGATCGCGCGCGCACGCCGGGCTGCCGCGATCCTGACTTCATCGTGCGGCCCACGCCGAATTGGGCCTCAATCGTCCCCCTGTTTGTCTGATTGATCCGCAGTGCCTGCTCCAATAATCGCAGCCATTGGAAACAGGATTCCCGTGGTTCACGAAATCCGTGGCTGACGACAACAATGGCTGAAGAGAACGATTCCGAACGAACGCAACCCGCATCCCCGCGCCGGCTTGAACAGGCGCGCGAGGACGGAGAAGTCGCGCGCTCGCAGGAACTCAACACTTTCGCGTTGCTCGCTGTCGCCGGCATGTCGGTCTGGATTCTGGGAGGCGAGATTCTCTCCGGCCTGATCGGCTTGATGCGCAGCGCGCTTACGCTTACTGCCGACGATGTGTTTCAGACCGGCCAGATGCTGCGCCTGCTGGGCGAGCACGGCGGGACCGGTTTCGGGGCCATTGCACCGGTGCTGGCCGCGGCCTTCCTGGCGGCGTTGATTGCACCCCTGTTATTGAACGGCTGGCTGTTTACGCTGAAACCCTTGCAGCCGAAATTCTCCCGCCTCAATCCGCTCGCCGGCATGGGCAGGATGTTTTCGCTGCACGGCCTGGTTGAACTGGCCAAAGCTGTGGCAAAGGTTCTGGTGGTTGGCGGCGTGGCCGCGCTCGTCATCTGGAACAGTCTCGATGCGGTGGTTTCGTTGTCGCAGGAATCGACGCTCTCCGCGAGCCTGCATGCAGCCCGTCTGGTGGGCTGGACGCTGCTGCTCACCATTGGCGGCATGGCGCTCATCGCCGCCGTGGACGTTCCCTACCAGCTCTGGAATCACGCGAAGAAGCTGCGCATGTCGCCTGCGGAGCTCAGGCGCGAAGCGCGCGAGTCAGAAGGCGATCCGCAGATCAAGGCGCGCGTCCGCAACCTGCAACGCGAGGCCGCGCGCAAACGCATGATGGCCGAAGTGCCGAAAGCGGATGTCATCATCACCAACCCGACACACTATGCGGTCGCGCTGTCGTACCGGGAAAATTCGATGCGCGCACCCCGCGTGGTTGCCAAGGGGCAGGATTTGACGGCGCAACGCATCCGTGAACTGGCGGGCGAGCATCGTGTGCCCATCGTGGAAGCGCCGCCCCTTGCGCGCGCGCTGTATCGTCATGCCGAGCTGGGCGACGAAGTTCCGGAATCGCTCTATACGGCCGTGGCCGAAGTGCTGGCGTATGTGTTCCAGTTGCGCCGCTTCCAGGTCGAGGGCGGCAGGGTGCCGCAACTGCCCGGCGACATCGTGGTTCCGGCCGCGCTCGATCCCCTCCAGGATAAATCCTGATGGCCGCTGCCGCAGTTCCCGCGCAACGCCTGCCGCTTTCGGCCAGGCATATGAACGCAATGGCCGGACCGGTCCTGATCATGATGATCATGGGGATGATGGTGCTGCCATTGCCGCCGTTCGCGCTCGACGTGTTGTTCACCTTCAACATTGCGCTATCGATCATGGTCATGCTGGTCGCGGTTTACACCGTGCGACCGCTGGATTTCTCCATATTTCCCACGGTGCTCCTGGTCACCACGCTGCTGCGCCTTTCGCTCAACGTCGCTTCCACCCGGGTTGTGCTGCTCGAAGGCCATACCGGGGGCGACGCCGCCGGCAAGGTGATCGAGGCCTTCGGCCATTTCATGATCGGCGGCAACTACACCGTTGGCCTGGTGGTATTCATCATCCTGGTGGTGATCAACTTTGTCGTCGTCACCAAAGGCGCCGGGCGCATCGCCGAAGTCGGCGCGCGCTTCACGCTCGATGCCATGCCCGGCAAGCAGATGGCGATCGATGCCGACCTCAATGCGGGATTGATCGGCGAGGAAGTCGCGCGCAAGCGTCGCGCGGAAATATCCCAGGAAGCGGATTTCTACGGCGCCATGGATGGTGCCAGCAAGTTCGTTCGCGGCGATGCGATTGCCGGGATTCTGGTGATGCTGATCAACGTTATCGGTGGACTGCTGGTCGGCATGATCCAGCACGACATGTCGATCGGCGACGCCGCGCGCAACTACATACTGCTGGCCATCGGCGACGGCCTGGTGGCACAGATACCCGCGCTGCTGGTTTCGGTTGCGGCGGCGATCGTGGTCAGCAGGGTCGGGTCAGAAGAACCCGTCGGTGAACAATTCGTCGCGCAATTACTGGGCAAACCCGAGGCGCTGTCGATTACCGCCGGTATTGTCGGCGTGCTTGGCCTGATTCCCGGAATGCCACATCTGGCGTTCCTGCTGCTGGCGGCGGTGATGGCCGGCACCGCTTATGCCATGCGCACGAACACGACCATCGAGCCCGCATCGCCTACCCCGCCAACGCCGCCTGCCCATGCGCCCGAAGCCCAGGATGCGTCCTGGAGCGATGTCACGCCGGTGGACATGCTCGGACTGGAAGTGGGTTACCGGCTCATTGCCCTCGTGGACCAGGCACA
>JANNTE010000201.1:0-12572 GCA_031403365.1 Betaproteobacteria bacterium
CGGATGCGGCCGCGTGAGATCGGCCCGAACGTCTGACAACACGCGGGTCTGCGCGCGTGTGAGCCTGAACGGCAGCGCCGCCAGCAGCACCTTGGACAGATGAGAATGTTGCAGCAGCGGATGTGCCCGTACGCGGCTGCGCCGCTCATGATGCTGGCGCATCGACAACTGCTGCGCCAGCAACTCGTCGAACTTGACACGGCGCCAGGCCGGATGCGTGCCATCGAGCAATGTTTGTGCGTCAACATCGGACGGCGGGTTGTGCAGCGTCCGTATCGCCACATCCAGCGGCAGCAATTTCAACTTGGCGCGCACCGGTTCCGGCAGCGCCTCGGTCAGGTCGGCGCTGCCCAGTGCGCGCACAGCCAGCTTGCGCAGCACTTCCTGACCCAGCCCGGCGGTGGTCGAATACACCGGTGTCAGTGCCTGCGGCAGAGGTGCCTCGCCGCGTATCACACGAAAGCGCGGGTGCACCATCTCGGCACCGAAGAAACCCTGCCGGATTTCACCCATTACGCGCACCCTGGCGCCGGGAGCCAGCGCGGTTTTCTGGCTGGGATAGAAATTAAAGAACCTCATCATCAGCCGTCCGCTGCCGTCGTCGATCTCCGAGACGAGCTGTCTTCCAGGGCGGAATTTGATGGTGGTTTCGACTACGGTACCCTCGACTTGCACGGTATCGCCGGACACGGCGTCATGGATGGAGACGATGCGAGTTTCGTCCTCGTAGCGCAGCGGCAGATGCGTGACCAGATCGGCCAACTGGCGGATGCCGAGACGGTTGAGCTTTTCGCGCACCCCCGGGGTGACAAACGAAAGTGAGGGATGGGCATTGGAAGACGGAGGACCGGAACTCGGGGAGGATGCGCGAGGCGCGCCGGGCGAAGAAGCGGGCGACACGGTTTGTGCGGACACCCGTTCGCGGCCTGGCTTGGCCGCTGGCCGTCTGCCGCCTCGGGGAAGCGTGCTTTTCACGCCAGGCAAACCAGCTCGATCGGGTGTGGGTCAGTATTGTGCGGTTGTTCCGGCTCCGCGCAGCCCGCCCGCCGATCGTCCTTCATTGATTCACTCCCTCACCAGGATCGCCTCGATTTCCACCAAAGCCCCGCGCGGCAACTGCGAGACGCCGACCGCGGAGCGCGCGGGGTATGGCTGCTTTACGTACTGCGCCATGATTTCATTAAGCCGCGCAAAGTGGGAAAGATCGGTCAGAAAAACCGTCAGCTTCACCGCATCGTCAAGATTGGCTCCCGCCGCTGCGGCGACGGCCTCCAGGTTGCGAAACACGCGATGGATCTGTGCTTCGATGCCCTCGACGATCTGCATGGTGGCCGGATCAAGTCCGACCTGACCGGCGAGATAGACGGTGTTGCCCGCGCGAATTGCCTGCGAGTAGGTGCCCAGCGCCTGCGGGGCATTCGGGGTGTGAATGGCTTGCTTGGTCATGGCTTGCTCCCGGTATAGAATGTCGCGCCAAAACAGGGTCGGCCCCACCGGGCAGACCGCCTTCGCGAGATGATAACCGACCGCAGCCGCCAGAAGCCTTGACTATGCGAAGCCGTTGCGCCGAGACAAAACTTCTCGATACCAAACCAAAGCAATGAGCGCCAACCATAACGGGAATGGCAAGCCGGGCGTTCTGCCGCTGACCGTGGCAGCAATCGGAGTCGTGTTCGGTGACATCGGCACCAGCCCCCTGTATGCCATGCGTGAAGCATTCAACGGCAGCCATCCGGTCGCGGCGAATGTCGACAACGTTTTTGGCGTTCTGTCATTGATAACCTGGGCGCTGATCGTCGTCGTGACCTTGAAGTACGTGGTGTTCATGATGCGCGCGGACAATCGCGGAGAAGGCGGCATCATGGCCCTGCTCGCGCTGGTGCTGCGCTCGACTACGCGCGACACTCCGGGACGCGTGCTATTGATGTCATTGGGCCTGTTCGGAGCCGCGCTGTTCTACGGCGACGGAATCATCACTCCGGCAATTTCCGTTCTCTCCGCCGTGGAAGGCCTGGAAATCGCGGCTCCGGCCTTGAAGCCATTCGTGATACCAATCACGATCCTGGTCCTTATCGGGCTGTTCCTGTTTCAGCAGAAAGGCACCGAAATGGTCGGCGCCTTGTTCGGGCCAGTCACGATTGTCTGGTTCGCCGTGCTGGCGCTGCTGGGCATTGTCAATATCGTCAATTATCCGCAGGTTCTCGCGGCACTCTCGCCGACGTATGCCGTCGCCTTTTTTGCCGACGACATTGGCAGCGGCTTTCTGGTGCTCGGCGCGGTGGTGCTGGCGATTACCGGCACCGAGGCTTTATACGCGGACATGGGGCATTTCGGGAAAAGGCCGATCCGGCTGGCGTGGTCGTACTGCGTGCTGCCAGCTTTGCTGCTGAATTATTTCGGCCAGGGCGCCTTGATCCTGCACGACAAGAATGCGATTCAGAGCCCTTTCTATCTGATGGCACCGGAATGGGCCTTGTATCCGCTGATTGCACTGGCAACCATGGCCACCGTAATAGCCTCGCAGGCGGTAATTTCGGGAACTTATTCCCTGACGCGGCAGGCGATTCAGCTTGGCTATTGCCCAAGGCTTGAGGTCACGCACACTTCGGAAAGCGAAATCGGCCAGATCTACATGCCCTGGATCAACTGGGCGCTGCTGGCGGCAGTGATCGGACTGGTGCTCGGGTTCGAATCTTCCAGCAATCTTGCGGGCGCTTACGGCATTGCGGTGACCGGCACCATGGCCATCGACACCGTGCTCGCCTTCGTGCTGATGCGCAAGCTGTGGCGCTGGCCGCTGTGGATCGCCCTGCCGCTGCTGCTCGTTTTCCTGACCATCGATCTGTCCTTCTTCGGCGCCAACGCGATCAAGATTTTCCACGGCGGATGGTTCCCGATCGTGGTCGCGATTGCGCTGTTCACGCTGCTGATCACCTGGAAGCGCGGCCGGCAATTGCTGCTGACGCGGCTCTCCCCGGGAAGCATCCCGCTCGGGCCATTCATCCAGAGTGTCACCGCACACCCGCCAACAAGGGTGCCGGGGACAGCGGTGTTCATGACCGCCGCCGCTGAAGGCGTGCCGCACGCTCTATTGCACAACCTGAATCACAACAAAGTGCTGCACGAGCGCATTGTTCTGCTCACGGTGAGCACCATGGACATTCCTCACGTTCCGGATGAGGATCGCATCGAGATAAGTTCACTGGGTCCCGATTTCTACCGCATCGTCGTGCGCTATGGGTTCAAGGATGTGCCGGATGTCCCGCGTGCGCTCGAAGCCGCCGCCGCCAAGGGGTTCAAATTCGAGATGATGGAAACTTCGTTCTTCCTCAGCCGGCAAACCCTGATTCCCAAGGTCGGCCCCGGTATGGCACTATGGCAGGAGAAATTATTCGCGCTGATGTCGCGCAATGCCTCCAGTGCAACAACTTTTTTCAAGATACCGGCGAACCGGGTGGTCGAGTTGGGTACACGAATCGAGTTATAGATATCGCCCATAGGGAACATGGAATCGCCCCCGGTCATTGCCAATCTTGAGAAGTTGCTCTCGCAGGGCAGGGAATCTTCCTTGTTGCGCTTCAGCCTGGGCAATGAGTACCTGAAGGATCGCCAGATCTGGGTCGCCATCTTTCACCTGAAACGCGCCCTGGAACTGGACCCCAATTACTCGGCGGCCTGGAAGCTGCTTGGCACTGCCTATTCTGATGCCGGAGTCCTTAACGAAGCGCTGAGGACTTATCGCCAGGGCATTCAAATCGCGCAACAGCGTGGCGACCAGCAGGCGGCCCGGGAAATGAGTGTTTTTGCAGCGCGCCTGGAAAAAAAACTGGTGTCCTGAAGATTGGTCATGCGCAAATCGACCGATTGGTCGATCCACGGCGTGGACTTCACCAGCCGGCCCGGCAATCGCAAATCCATAACCGTGGCCAGCGGCGGCGGCACCCGCTGCGGGTTTCGTCTCGACGCTGTCAATGAAATTCGCTCCTGGCCAGATTTCGAATCGTGGCTGCGGCATCCGGGCCCCTGGATCGCGGGTTTTGACTTTCCCTTCGGGTTGCCGCGCGAGGCAGTTCTGGATCTGGACTGGCCGCGAAAATGGCCGCATTTGGTCAATTTCTGCCGGCGCCTGGGTCGCGACGAATTTCGCATGGCCCTCGATCGCTACCGCGAAACCCGGCCGGCCGGAAATCGCTATGCGCACCGCGCAACCGATCATCCTGCCAAGTCGCACAGCCCCCTCAAACTCGTGAATCCTCCGGTCGGCCTGATGTTTCTGGAAGGCGCCCCAAGACTGCTCGACGCCGGGCTGCATATCCCAGGGCTGCACAAAGGTGACCCGATGAGAATCGCTTTCGAGACCTATCCAGGTTATGCCGCGCGCCGCATGGTCAAGGACTCGTACAAGAACGATGCAACGGCCAAGCAGACGCCGGCTCGCAGACACGCACGCAAAGCGATGGTTGCCGCCATGACCGGAAACCCCAATCCACTCGGACTGACCCTGACCGGACCCGCGCAGCTACTGAATTCTCTTGTGGAAGATGCGCGTGGCGATCGTCTTGACGCGGTGTTGTGCGCGATGCAGGCAACATGGGCATGGCAGCGACGAGATGACCGCCATGGCTTGCCGCAACGCATCGATTCGCTTGAGGGATGGATTGCGACGGTACCGGAACCCTGAACAGCAAGGCCCCGCGCGGCGGCCTTTTTGACTTGGTGGAGACGAGGAGGATCGAACTCCCGACCTTCGCATTGCGAACGCGACGCTCTCCCAGCTGAGCTACGTCCCCATTTGTTCGTTGCTGATTTTTGTTCCTTGTATCACCGATTCCCAATTATCCCAAGCCACACTCTAAGCTGAGGAGACGAGGCTCTTGTGCATGTTTCGCATTGCCTGCGTGATCCTCGCATGCCGAAAACGCGGCGCACTGCGCTTCAATATCAAGCAGGGTTATTATACTGAAATAGAATTTCCTCCAACAATTCAGACGTGCTGGAATGACGATGGATCCGCCGCCGGGTTACGAGCACATCACGCCGTTGCGCAAGGGGCACAGGGTTGTTCTTCCGCACGCGGAGCAAACGCCAGCAAATTTCCGGCGCCTGCACCTGATGCCGATCGCTCTGTCCGAGTTCGAACCGGCGTGTCGCGATTATCCCCTTGCCTTTGTTACTTCCGACGCCGGAAGAACTTTCAACCCGGTGCTGGTGCTCGGCTTGCAGCCCGGTCAGAATTTATTCATCCTCGCCGATGGCTCGTGGGACCGGCGCACCTATCTGCCGACCTACGTTCGCCGTTATCCGTTCTGCATGGGCGCGGACCCGGCAGCGGAAGAATCCGCGGATGCGCACATCATCTATATCGACAAAAGCGCTCTGCAGGATTCGGGTGAGCCACTCTACGACGAGCAAGGCCGGGCGCTGTCGCAGTGGCTGGAGTGGGAGGGGTTGATCTTCGATTACGAGCAGGATTGCAAGCGTTGCCGGTCGCTGTGCGGCCCGGCAGTCGAGCTGGGATTGCTCGAACCTTTTACCATGAAGGCAGAGGTTGACGGCTTCACGATGCAACTGGAGGGCATGTATCGGGTTTCTCGAGCGCGGCTCGAGATGCTGCCCGCCCACCAGCTACAGCGATTGATGTCGGCCGGAGCGCTGGAGAAAATCTACTCGCATTTGCTCTCACTGGACAACTTCGCGCGTCTGCTCAACCGACGCAGTTTCTTTGCCGTCACCGGCCACCCGCAAAGTTTCAATTAGATTTCTTGCGATAGGCCCACAGCATCAGGCCGATGCCGGCAACCATCATCGGTAAACTGAGCCATTGCCCCATCGAGAATCCCATTGCCAGCAGCCCGAGGTATTGGTCCGGTTCGCGGGTGTACTCGACCACGAAACGCAACACGCCATAGCCCAGCAGGAACATTCCGGATATCGCTCCTGCCGGCCGCGAATGCCTGGAAAACCACCATAACAGAGCAAACAAAACCAGTCCCTCAAGGGCAAATTCATAGAGCTGCGAGGGGTGGCGCGGCTGGTTGTCGATATTCGGAAATATCATGGCCCAGGGCAGGTCGGTTGGTCGCCCCCACAATTCCGCGTTGATGAAATTGCCAATGCGTCCGGCGCCCAGGCCGAGCGGGCACAGTGGTGCGATGAAGTCGGAAACGGCGAGCCAGCTCTTTGCGCGAGAGCGTGCAAACCAAAGCATCGCGAGAGCGACTCCGATGAAGCCGCCGTGAAACGACATGCCACCTTCCCAGATATACAGTATGTGGAGCGGTTCGCGCAGATATTCGCCGAGCTTGTAGAACAGGATGTAACCCAGGCGTCCGCCCAGTACGACACCGATTACGCCGAGGAACAAGATGTCGTCGAGATCGCGCACGGTCAGTCCCGACCGGGGTTGCGTCTTGAGGCGATATCGCCCAAGCACCAGCACCATCGCGAAGGCCAGCAGATACATCAGGCCATACCAGCGCACGGCCAGCGGCCCGAGATGTATCACGACCGGATCAAATTGCGGATGAATCAGCATGTTTTCTCAGGGAGCGCAATGCATCAGGGGACCTGGACCTGGTGCATCCGGTCAAGAATGATATCGGTTCGACGCTCAAGCATCGGCGAACTGCGCACTTTGTCGTAAAAACGTGGCCTCGGTACCATGGCCGCAAGCCGCGCCGCCTGTGCACGATCGAGGTTGGCCGCGCTGGTGCGGTAATAGTACCGCGACGCCGCCTCGGCGCCAAAAACGCCGTTGCCCCATTCGATGATGTTCAGGTAGATCTCGAATATGCGCTGTTTCGACATCACGTTCTCGATCATGATCGTAATCAATGCCTCCTCCGCTTTGCGCCAGGGCGTGCGTCTGCCGGAAAGAAACAGATTCTTCGCCAGTTGCTGACTGATGGTGGAACCGCCGGCGACGACTTTGCCTCTCCTGAGGTTCTTTTCGTAGGCGTTCTGGATCGCTTCCCAGTCGAAGCCGTCGTGGTCGAGAAACTTGGCATCTTCGGCGGCAATAAGCGCGCGCTTCAAGTGGATGGATATGCGGGCGTAAGGTACCCACTTGTGGCGCAGCTCAGCCTCCGGATCTTTCTGCTGCAAGACTTCCAGCCGGTTTTCCATGAAGGCGCTGGTTGATGGATTAAACCAGATCCACCAGACCACGTTGCCGAAAATCCAGAACTGATAGATCAGCACTGCCGCAATGAACAGCAGCACGACCCTCGCCGACCAGCGCCATGCCTTTTTCATGGAGTCAGGCCGTGCGCAGCCGGGCGATGACCGGTGCGGTCTGGGGACGCACACCCCGCCACAGCAGAAAAGATTCTGCGGCCTGCTCGACCAGCATGCCGAGCCCATCCGTCGTCTTTGCCCCGCATGCTTCGGCCAATGCAAGAAACGGCGTGCGCCCTTTGCCGTACATCATGTCGTAGGCGAGGGCGCCGGGGGCAAAGGCCTGCGCCGGCAGCGGCGGTAATTGCCCATGCAGACTGGATGACGTGGCGTTGATGATCAGATCGAAATGATGCCCGGCAAGGTCCCCGAAGCCCAGCCCGCACAGCACGCTTGACCCGGCCGCCGGATGACGGCGAAAGGTTTCGGCGAGTCTCAGCGCTTTTTCCACCGTGCGATTGGCAATGGTCAGTATGCCGGGCTCCTGCTCAAGCAATGCCGCGAGCACACCCTGGGCAGCGCCTCCGGCGCCGAGCAGCAGAATTCGCTTTTCTTTCGGATGGTATCCGAGGTTGTTCACGAGATCGCGAACCAATCCCGGGCCATCGGTGTTGTCAGCGAATATCCGGTCTTCCTCGAACATCAGAAAGTTGGCGGCTTGCGCATCCTTGGCGCGCTGCGACACCCGGTGAGCAATATCGAATGCCTCGAGCTTGAACGGCACGGTGACGTTGACACCTTTGCCACCCTCGGCGCGGAAGCTGTCCACGGTCGCGCGGAAGCCGTCCAGCGGCGCGAGCAATCGCGAATAGCCGATATCCTGACCCGTCTGGCGCGCAAATGCAGCGTGTATTTCGGGGGACTTGCTATGGGCAATCGGATTGCCAACCACGGCATAGAGCTCGGTCATGGACTCGAAAGCAGTTCGAGATCGTTGCGCGTGTAGCTGAAGGTTCGCGAGATGCTCAGAATATCCCAGTCCTTGCGCACTGCGGCGGGAAAAGGCGGGAAAGGCCCCGCCAGATCGACCGCGCGCCTGGCCGCCGTGTCGAGCAGGCGGTGTCCGGAGGAACGGTCGATTTCGATTTTTTCCACGGTGCCGTTGGCCTTGATGTGCACAGTCATGACCAGAGATCCGAATAGTTTGCGGCGTTTGGCTTCGTCCGGAAAATACTGCGTACCAATTTTTTCTATCCGCTCGCGCCATCGATCGACATATTCCGCATACACCACAGCCTCGGTGCGCGCGCCGATGAACTTGCGCCGTGGCAGTTTTTGATATTCATCCCATTCCTTTGCAATTTGCGCTTCCAGTTGCGCGATCTGCAGTCGCTGCCGGTCAGCAGCCGGATCAGCCAGTCGCGCCTCCCGCGGCAGATCCGGATTTGGCCGGGAAGTGTCCGAAGTCGAATGAGCGCCCTTCGACAATTGCAGCAGCCGCTGCGCCTCAGCTTCCAGTTGCTGTACCCGCCGGGAGGCCAGCTGCACGCTTGGCGCCGGCTCGACATTGTGGGGCTTCGGCATGTTGATCTTGGCGCGCCGTTGCGCTTCGGTGTTGCCGCCACCATCCAGATCCGCTTGTGCCAGTGCGTCGGCTTTGACTGGCTTTGACGCGGTTTTGGAATTGACCAGCACGACATCCAGTTGCGGCACGAACTTCGCTCCCTTGAATATCGGCGGGGAAAACGTAATCAGCAGAACGAAAGCGTGCAGGACAACCGAAACTGCCAGTGTTATCGGCAGAACGTCACGCGTGGTTAGCGGCGCGGGGGCGCTGAGGTCGGCGATGAAGCCGCCTTGGGAGGGAAACGCGATGATCGAAGTATCTGGCAATTTCGCCTTGTTGGAAACGCGGGCAGCGCCAATTCTAAATAACTATGGTTCGACTGTCAGCGCTATTGCTGCTCCAGCGACCGTTTGAATTCGCAATGCAGGTTGAGTTCCAGCGGGTCGATGCTGGAAATTGCCAGTTCGACACGGCTTCCAGGGGCTGAAGCCGGCATCGAAAGCACGCGCGCCACCAGCGGGATGCGATCGAGTCGCACCAGTTCCTCGCGCAGCACCTGGGCGCCGGACAGGCTGATGCCTTCCTGGATCAGCCAGCGCAGGCACCAGTAGCGCTCCATGCCGCGCTGAAACTCCGCGTAGGCGTCGTAAGCCAGTTCGAAATCTCGCAAAATGACCAGTAACCGCTCGTCGCGTGGCGGATAGGCGGGCGCCTCGTTTCTCACCAGCGACAGCAACTGGCGCTGATTGACCAGGTCGGCGTAACGCCGCAGCGGAGAGCTGGCCCAGATGTACTGAGGCACGCCCAGGCCCTGGTGCGGCGCCGGCACCGTGGACATTTTCACTTTGCCGCCGCCTTGCGAACGATACAACGCGGGAATTTCATGTTCCGCCAGTTGCCGTCCCCATTCGGAATTGACCAGAATCATCATTTCCGAAACAACTTTGTCGATCGGCGAGCCGCGCCGGCGTTCCACAATTTCAATGCGATCGTCGTTCACATAAAAATTGTAGTCGGCACGGGCAATCCCGGGTTCGTCCTTGCCGCGGCGCTTCTCCAGCTCGGTGGCCAGCCGCCACAACACCATGAGCTGCTCGCCGAAGCGATGCGCCAGCGGCCCGGAGGCGATGTGCTGTTCGTTGAACTGCTCCTCCAGACTGTCGTGGCGCAGATTGGCAACGATGCTGACGCGCTCGACCACGCTGCGCTGCGAGACGATCGACAGCTCCGGGGTTACTTCAACGTACATCGACAGCGCCGGGCAATCGTGGCCCTCGGCCAGCGTGTACTGCGCGATCGCGGTGTCCGGCAGCATGGTGATTTTTCCGCCCGGAAAATAAACCGTCGACATGCGCTTTGCCGCCTCGCGATCAAGCACCGAATCCGGCACGATGCCCAGTGCCGGAGCGGCTATGTGTATGCCCACCTGCCAGTTCCCGCCGGCAAGCCGGGTGACCGAAAATGCGTCATCGATTTCAGTGGTCGTCGCATCGTCAATGCTGAACGCTTCTACCTCCGCAACAGCAAGATCTCCGGCCTCGACAGTCGCCATTGCGGAATCGAATCCCGTTCCGCGCGGAAAGTGCTCATATAAAAAACGTCCGAAGTGGTAGTCGTGGCTGGACGCAAAAGCGGCGCTTCTCTCCAGCAATTTCGGAATGCTCAGATGCGTCTGCGCTGCGGCCTGCTCGAGCGCCTTGAACTCGATGGACCCTTTGTCTGGCTGATAAAGCAACTGCGGCAGCATCGGCCGGAGTTCTTCCGGAAACTCGAAACGCGCCAGTTGTCCGGCGTAGCGTGCTTGCAGCTCAGCCTGCTTTTTCTTGCGCTCTACGCTTGCCAGTGCGGCTTTCAGGGCATCCGCGGGCGCGGCCTTGTAGCGACCTTTGCCTTTCTTGTAAAAATGCGTTGGCGTGGCATGCAGCCGCATCAGCAAGCCGGCGCTCTCGATGGGATTCGCCGCGCGCCCGAAGTATTCCCTGCCAAGCTGATCGAATGCGAACTCGGACTCGCCCGAGCATTCCCACAAGAAGGCGGGATCGATATCCTCCGCGATTTTCTGCGCCTCCGCGACAAATTGCACCAGGGGTATGTGATCGAAACGGATCAGTACGGCGGATTCCTTCACCTTGCTGCGCTTGCCGTGCAGGTTCTCGACCTGCAACGAGGTGTGGTTGTCGGCCAGCACCATGCCGGCCTTGAAGGCCCCGTCTTCTTCAAAAAAAACGTTCATGCGTTACTTGAGGGACGAAGGGCGAGGGACGGGGAAGAAATGCGAGCGCGATTATACGTGAGCGACCCGTGCTTGATCGGCTCCGGCGGCAAATTCCAGCACCAGATCGAGGTAATCGCCAAATTCCTTGAAACCGTGATCGCTGCCCTGCACGACGACTTGCCTGCAGCCCTGGTAGTGGGCCACCGCCACGCGCCAGTCGAGCAACTCGTCGCCGGTGGTATGCATCAATAGATAGCGTTCCAATCTGGCCGGTTTCGACACATGCAGGCTGGCGAGCTCTGACAAATGCTCTTCGGTCAGCTGGTATTCCTCGCCGGTGTACAGATTCCTCTGCGGCCCGAGGTAGGCGCGCAACCCCTCGTGTGGTGTGATTGCGGGATTAACGAGGATTGCGCGCATGCCGCGCTGTTCGGTGAGATACGTCGCATAAAAGCCTCCCAGCGAACTGCCGATCAATGTGATTGTTTCCGCGGGAACATCCGCGACGGTCCGTTCCAGCACTTCCATGGCTTCGCGCGGCCGGTGCGGCAAGGCGGGGCAGGCAAACTCCTCTGCACGACCGAGGGCTGCGAGCCGGTCGCGCAACTGATTCGCTTTGTGCGATGACGCAGAGCTATTGAAGCCGTGGATATAGATAAACATGCGGGGTTCCGGCGTACCGGCATTGTGCCCGAGGGCAGGTTTGCGCACAAAGATGCAGCGGGTTGCACCGGGAATCATCCGCAACCGGGCGTTCCTGCGTGGCACACCAGTTGCGGACTCGTGGCGGTGCATGCGAATACTTGAATACAATATACACGCCCGCAACCTGCTTTCACCCGGCTTAAAGGAACCATATGAAGAACGATTCCCGCAGGCAATTCCTGCTTCAGTCCGCCGCATTGGCCTGTGCGCCCTGGCTCGCCGACGTGGTGCGCGCCGAGGAAGCGGCCAGACCTGGCCTGCCTGTCGGAGCCAAAATTGGTGATATGCACATCCTGCCGGCCGCCGCGCAGACCACGCAATGGGGCTGGTTCGATAACGCGCAACCGCCGGTGCTGCGCATGCGCGCGGGCGAGCGCGTGGCCATGGAAACCATGATGGCCGCGTCCAACCAGATCTTGCCCGGCGTTTCGATCGAAGAAATCACCCAAATGCGCCTGGCCTTCCCCGGCCGCGGCCCGCATACCATTACCGGCCCGATTTACATCGAAGACGCCGAGCCGGGTGACACCCTGAAAATTCACATCGAACGCATCGTGCCGCGCAGTTACGGCGCGAACTGGAATCTTCCGGGCAGCATGGGCCTGGGCCAGTTTCCCGAGCGTTTTCCGGACGGCCAGGTACGCTACTTTTACTTCGATCTGAAGAACGCCAGCACCCAGTTCGCCCCCGGCATACGCGTGCCGCTGCGGCCTTTTCCCGGTGTGCTCGGTGTAGCGCGCGCCGAACCCGGGCGCTACAGCACTGTGCCTCCGGGGCCGTTCGGCGGCAACATGGATGTGCGCGAAATGGTCGAGGGCACCACGGTTTATTTGCCGGTGTTCGTCGAAGGCGCGCTGCTGTGGAGTGGTGATTCGCACGCCGCGCAGGGCAATGGCGAGATCAATCTCACGGCGATTGAAACCGCCTTCAACGAACTGCGCCTGCAAGACGAACTCATCAAGGCCAAGC
>JANNTE010000202.1:0-4043 GCA_031403365.1 Betaproteobacteria bacterium
GGCGGCGGGCAGCTGGGTACCGCCGCGCAGTTCACAACGGCGGCTGGTGGCTTGGTTGCTTCCGGCAGTTACGAGGACGGCTACGCGGCTATCGCCTTGGCCAATACGTATACATATCGCGCAGATGCAGCGCGCAACTACATACTCGTCAGCGATGAAGACCGCGATTCTGCCCGCGCTGGCAGCGCGGCTTTCAACTACGCCGACACTCTCGCCAGCCGTGACCGCGCAAGTATTCTCCAGTCAGTGACGCGGAACGTTTGGTGAGCGCCGCCGGGCGGTCGAAGAACACGATCTCGCCGCCCTTTTCTCCCGGCCCCGGCCCCATGTCCAGAATGCGGTCGGCGGCGAACATGATCTGCGGATCGTGCTCGACCACCACCAGCGAATTGCCCGCATCGCGCAGCTTGTGCATCACCGCGATCACGCGCCCCATGTCGCGCGGGTGAAGGCCGATGGAGGGCTCATCGAGCACGAACAGCGTATTGGTGAGCGAAGTGCCCAGCGCTGTGGTGAGGTTGATGCGCTGGACTTCGCCGCCGGAGAGCGTGCGCGACTGACGGTCCAGCGTGAGATAACCGAGCCCGACCTCCTGGAGATAAAACAAACGCGCACGAGTCTCGGCGAGCAGCAGTTCGGTGGCTTCGTCCAACAGCGCGGAGGGCAGGTGCAGGGTTCTGAAAAACCGCGCGCAACGATCCACCGGCAGGCGCATCAGGTCGTGAATGCACAGCCCCGGCACCTCGTGCAACTGCCCGGTGCTCCAGGCCACGCCCTGCGGACGATAACGCTGGCTCGAATCGAGTACCGCGCGCGCGTCGGATTGATTGCCAATGCGCCACAGCAGCGCATCGGCCTTGAGTCGGCTGCCTTCGCAAGCACTGCAGGGTGTGTACGCGCGGTAGCGCGAGAGCAGCACGCGGATGTGCATCTTGTAGGCCTTGCTCTCCAGCCAGTCGAAGTAATGCTTCACGCCATACCAGACGCCGGGCCAGGACTCTTTCCAGCTCACCCAATCCGGCTCACCGTCAATGACCCAGCTTTTCTGCGCCGCACTCAAATCGCGCCACGGTTTATCCAGTGGAATGCCGCGTTTCTTTGCGTACTTGACCAGATCGTCCTGGCATTCCTTGAAGCTGGCGGTCTGCCACGGCTTCACCGCACCGCCAGCGAGAGTTTTTGAATCGTTGGGAATCACCAACCCGTAATCCACACCGATGACGCGTCCGAAGCCGCGACAGACATCGCAGGCACCAACCGGAGAATTGAAGGAGAACGTGCTCTGGCTCGGTTCGCGGTAGTGGATATCGCAATCAGGGCAGTGCAGAGCGGTGGAATACTTCCAGGATGCCACCCCCTTACCCATGAACCTCCCCGTTCCGGCGGGAAGCGCACCACTCCCTTCTCCCGCCGGGACAGGGGATGAGGGAAGCTTTTGAGCATCCGCATTGCCCTCAGCGAGAGCATGCACACTGACATGCCCGTTACCGACGCGCAGTGCCGCCTCCAGCGCTTCAACAACCCGTGCCCGCTCTGCACCGCCGATCCGCAAGCGATCCTGCACGACTTCCAGACGCGCGCCCGAACGCGTGTGAATGCGCGTGTAGCCCTGCCCTTCGAGGAGTTTGAGAATTTCTTCCTCAGAGAAATTCTCCGGCACGTCCACCGGAAACGTAATGATGAGCCGCGGATCGCCCGCCTGCCCGGCCCGCGCCTGCATATCGGCGTAAATCGAATCAGGATTGTCGCGGCGCACCGGCCGCGCGCAGCCACGGCAATAAAGCTGCGCGGCGCGCGCGAACAGTAATTTCAAATGATCGGCCAGCTCGGTCATGGTGCCAACCGTCGAGCGCGAAGTGCGCACCGGATTGGTCTGGTCGATGGCAATAGCCGGTGGAATACCCTCGATGCGATCGACTTGCGGCTTGTCCATGCGATCCAGAAACTGGCGCGCATAGGGCGAGAACGTCTCAACATAGCGGCGCTGGCCCTCCGCGTACAGGGTATCGAACACCAGCGAGGATTTTCCCGATCCCGAGACCCCGGTTACCACCAGCAATTCGTTCAGCGGCAGCTCAAGGTTCAGATTCTTGAGATTATTCTGGCGCGCGCCGTAAATACGGATCGAGTCGTGACTATGCTTGGACATGGATTCGGACAAGTGGGGGAAACGTCGGGCGGACGCAGGCCGGTGCCTGGCTGCCATTCTACTTGCACGGGTCGCGAGGATCGGGTCGACATCCAGCGAATTCTGAAATAACGCGGAGCGCGCGTTCTGTTCCTGACACTTCACTGGATCGCTTGGAATGTTCGCGGGACCTCTTAGCCTGCTCCTTGCTCCGGCAGGCGCCATGGGTGAAGCGGTCGAGGCGCGGATTCTGGATTGCGAAGCGACGGGCCGGTGCCGATTCGAGATCGGCCTTCAAACTACCCCGCGCAACCGACAGCCTAGCATTCTGCAAAGGCCTAGTCCCAGAAACGGGGCTTGGTCTGGCGCAGGGAATTGAGCGGTTCAATTTACTCAGCCAATGAGTGGGTGGATAAAGAATGCCGGAAGGCGCGTTCATAAACAAATATTCTGCGGTGATGCGGCTCAAAGATGGTGAATCAACGTATATTCGGCGTTACGCTCTGTAAATTGTCATGGCATGGTTTCTCTTACATAAGGCAAACGACAATGCTAACAACAAGATTCGCCGTACTGAGCAGTGTTCAATTCATCGCGTTGGCTGCAACGCTGCTTGTGTTTGTGCCTGCATCGGCCGCCGCCAATACCGCTTGCGCCGATTCGGTGCAGGGAAAGATAGCCTGGGATGGAGGCAAGAGAACCACATGGTCAGCAGCCAATCTCGCCGCCTTGTGCAAGGGCGCGGAGCAGTCAACCGAGCCGGGCATATGTTTTAAGGGAAAAATTGCGCAGGGTATCGGTTGGGCTCCCGCCATCAAGCTGTGCGCGGGCCAGTCCTCTGCTGGCGACGCAAAGGTAAAACCCAAAGCTGTTGCTGTCGACCCGCGTCCCACAGCCAATAGCGCCGTCAACGCACCCAAACCAGATATCTCCACTACAAAAGAACCGCCCAAGAAAACGACCCGGCCACAGCCGCCTTGTCCCAGTTGCGATAGGGACGGCGATGGCGTTTCGCAAGAAGCCTTCGACTGTGATGATAATGACGCAACGCGCTATCCGGGAAATGCAGAGCGTGCGGACTTCAATGGCCACGATGAAGATTGTAATGACACTACCGTTGCTGCCGGCACCGACGGCGCGGGACAAGGCGACGGTGACTTTGACGGTGACGGCTTTATTGACGCTCGTGTTTGCAATGGCACTATTTGTGGTACTGACTGCGACGATACGCGCGCCTTTGTCAATATACACGCTGCAGAATTACCCAATCGTCGTGACGATGACTGCAACGGCATCGTCGATGATCACCTTGAAGGTTGGTGGAATCCTGGCGACAAGCAATAGCGAGTAAAAATTAGGCAGCGGGAATGGCGAAATGAAAGGAATGTGGGGTTTTGCAAGGCAAGCAGTATGCAATTCATGGCAATCGGGAGGGTGTATGGCGCGTTACGGTTCGACCAACATTTCATTCACGCTATTGTTCGCCATGGTTGCAATCTCAGCGACGGGTTGCGACGGCGCCAATTCAAACACCACGGCACCAACCCATATCGCCGGAAGCTGCAACAACGAAGCAAACGGTTTTTGCGTCGAGTATACCGGCGCTGATTACCAGCCATCGCGCGTGGAAAAATCCTGCACTTCGCAAAAAACGGTATTTATCGCGGGCCCGTGTCCAGCAGTCGATCGTGTTGGCACTTGCCTTGTCTATAAGGGGAAGCGCTCAGAAGCTTACTACCGTTACTACTCAGGCTTTCCAGGCTATGGCGTTACGCCGAAAGAAGGCGTTGTGGCTGCCAGCAAAGAGCAGTGCGTCATGCTTAAAGGGGATTGGATTTCCTAAGTGAACCGGTCTTTTTGTAGAAAAACAAAAGAAGACAGTCCCATGAGCCAGCCGTTGACAATCATTGTGACC
>JANNTE010000203.1:0-3439 GCA_031403365.1 Betaproteobacteria bacterium
TTTGGCTACACCGCGGAACGAAAAATGGAGCGGCGCATGATTCGCGAATACGAAGCCTTGCTCGCTGAACTGTTGCCCATGTTGTCGCCCAGGAATCACCGCCTCGCCGTCGAACTGGCCTGCCTGCCGGAGCGTATTCGCGGCTTCGGCCACGTCAAGGAACGCAATGTCGCCGCCGTCGCCGCGGAACGCGAGCGTTTGCAGCGCGAGCTGCGCAGCGGCGCCGGAGTGGGTCTGGCGGCGTGAAACCGCGCGAACGCGCCGCTTGCTTCGCTTCGTCGCCGCATCAGCCATCGGGCGGCGGCTTGAAACCCGCTCTTGCCGTGCTGTGTCTGGCGGCTTTACTTGGCGCGCCATCGGCCTCAAGCGACACGCCTGCGAACGCTCCGGCCCTGTTGCTGGCCGAGGTCTATGATGGCCGTGTCGAGGTCGAGCAATATTGGGTCAGCGAGAAATTCGATGGTGTGCGCGCCCAATGGGATGGTCAGACCCTGCGTTTTCGCGGCGGCGGCGTGGTTCCCGCGCCGGCCTGGTTCACCGCGAATTTCCCGGCCACGCCGATGGACGGCGAACTCTGGGTCGCCCGCGATCAGTTCGACACTTTGTCCGGCACAGTGCGCAAACTGGAGCCAGTGGACACCGAATGGCGGCAGGTACGCTATCTGATCTTTGAGCTTCCCGGCGCCTCGGGCGACTTCAGCGCGCGCGTCGGACAAATGAAAGAACTCGTTGCACAAGCCGGCGTGGCCTGGTTGCAAGCGGTGGAGCAAACGCGAGTCGCCAGCCGCGCTGCCCTGATGAAGCGGCTCGATGCCGTGGTGCGCGCCGGTGGCGAGGGCTTGATGCTGCATCGCGCCGATGCGCCCTATGTCACCGGGCGCAGCGATGTGTTATTGAAACTCAAGCCCTGGCTGGACGCGGAAGCCATCGTGGCCGGACATATACCCGGAAAAGGCAAGTACCGGGGCATGACTGGCGCGCTGTTGATGCGGACGCCAGACGGCAAGCGGTTTCGCATCGGCAGCGGCTTGTCCGACGCACTGCGCCTCGCTCCGCCGCCCATTGGCACGCGCCTGACCTACCGGTATCAGCAGCTCACGCCCGGCGGATTGCCGCGCTTTGCGCGTTTTCTGCGCATTCGCGTGGACGAATGAGGCGTCCTGCCGTATGGCTGAGCGTTCGCAAACGCATGACAGGAAATTTTCGTCAGTCCCGGACAGATCACTGCCAGTCGCGCCGGGCTACACCCGAATTGGATCGCGGAGTAAGATTCAGTCATGAACTGGGCGGCTCATTACGGCCACTGTAGCGCAGCACACCCGTTAATATCGCAACACATTCCAGACGCTGGAGAGCACAAATCATGACCGACCTGAGCCAGCAGCCCGCAGATCAAAAAGACCGGGCCGCGAACAAGATCCGCTTCGTTACCGCGGCGAGCCTGTTCGACGGCCACGATGCTTCCATCAACATCATGCGCCGCATCCTGCAAAGCAGCGGCGTCGAAGTCATTCACCTGGGCCACAATCGCTCGGTCGATGAAGTGGTCAACGCGGCAATCCAGGAAGACGTGCAAGGCATCGCCATTTCGTCGTATCAGGGCGGCCACGTCGAGTATTTCAAGTACGCGATCGACCTGTTGCGCGAGCGCGGCGGCGGGCACATCAAGGTATTCGGCGGCGGCGGCGGGGTGATCGTTGCGCATGAGATCGAGGAATTGCACGCTTACGGCGTGGCGCGCATCTATTCGCCGGAAGACGGCGCGAAAATGGGCCTGCAGGGCATGATCAGCGACATGATTCGCAGCGCCGACCGCAACCTTGCCGCCGAATTGCCTTCCGGCCTGGATGAACTCTTCAAGGGCAATACCCGGGTGCTCGCGCGCCTCATCACCGGACTGGAGAACGCTACACTGCCGGAGGCGTCGCGCGGGAAACTGGTGTCGCGCGCGGCGCAAATAAACGGAGTGCCGGTACTGGGCATTACCGGCACTGGCGGTTCTGGAAAATCCTCGTTGACCGATGAGCTCATCCGCCGTTTTCGCATCGACCTGGACGACGCGCTCAAGATCGCGGTCATCGCGGTCGATCCGTCGCGGCGCAAGACCGGCGGTGCGCTGCTCGGGGATCGTATTCGCATGAACGCGATCAACCATCCGGGTATTTACATGCGCTCGCTCGCCACGCGCGAGGCGGGCAGCGAGATCGCGACTTGTTTGCCCGAGGTCATTGCCGCCTGCAAATGCGCCGGCTTCGATCTGGTGCTGGTCGAAACGTCCGGTATTGGCCAGGGTGATGCCGCGATAGTTCCGCATGTGGATTTTTCGCTGTATGTGATGACGCCGGAGTTCGGCGCGCCGAGCCAGTTGGAAAAAATCGACATGCTCGATTTCGCCGATTTCGTCGCCATCAACAAGTTCGACCGCCGCGGCGCGCAGGACGCGCTGCGCGATGTGCGCAAGCAAATGCAACGCAACCGCGCCGCGTTCAACGTGGCCACCGATACCATGCCGGTGTTCGGCACCATTGCCTCGCGCTTCAACGACGACGGCGTGAGCGCGCTCTACCAGGGCATCGTGGCTCAACTCAAGACGCGCGGACTCAAGGCCGGACCGGGCAGGCTCAAACCGGTGGCGGTCAAAGCCTCATCGGAACAGAACGTCATCGTGCCGCCGGCGCGCGCGCGCTATCTGGCGGAAATCGCCGAGACCGTGCGCGGTTATCATGTCGACGTCGCCGCGCAGACGAAATTTGCGCGCGAGCGTCAGCAGTTGCGGGAAGCAAAGCGCATGCTGGATGTAGCGAAGAAGGATTCTTCCGATCTCGATGCCCTGATCGGGCAACGCGAGACGGGGCTCAGTGCGCAGGCCAAGACCCTGCTCGATCAATGGCCGCAGATAAAAAAATCCTACCTGGGCGACGAACAAGTCACAAGAGTCCGCGACCGCGAAATCCGCACCACGCTCACCACCACCAGCTTGTCCGGCACCAAAGTGCCGAAGGTGGCGTTGCCGAAGTACGAAAGCGAAGGAGAATTGCTCGGCTGGCTGATGCGCGAGAACCTGCCGGGTTATTTTCCCTATACTGCCGGGGTATTTCCGTTCAAGCGCGAAAACGAAGATCCCACGCGCATGTTCGCCGGCGAGGGCGATCCGTTTCGCACCAACGCGCGCTTCAAGTTTCTATCGCGCGACATGCCGGCCAAACGCTTGTCCACCGCCTTTGATTCGGTCACTCTCTACGGCTTCGATCCGCACGAGCGGCCTGACTCCGGCGGCGGTCATGAGCTGGAAAGAAATGCCAGCTCGATCACCATCCCGACTGCCGGCCCGGTCTTTGGTCCAGCATTGCCAAATCCATCATTGCCATATCCCACCATCACGACGGATGCCGCCTCGAAGTCGGTGCCAATTTACACCGCAAATTTTGGCAATCGCTAC
>JANNTE010000204.1:0-10812 GCA_031403365.1 Betaproteobacteria bacterium
CGCTGATCGAACTCGACAGTGGATGCTTTGCCGATGCGACCACTCTGGCGCAGAGCAAACTCCTGATGCGCTTCCTGGTCAATCACTATCTCGGCAATCAGGAACTGCACACCCGCCAGTTGCTGCGGGAAATGCAGCAGATATGACCAGATTAAGCGTCAACGTGAACAAAGTGGCGCTGTTGCGCAATTCCCGTCCGCTCGAGATTCCCAACGTGGAGCACCTCGCCCGTCTGGCACTGGATGCCGGGGCGCACGGCATCACTGTGCATCCGCGCCCGGATGCCCGTCACATACGCCCTGGCGACGTCGGCGTTTTGCTCAAACTGGTTCGCGAGCGGCAACGCGAGCTCAACATCGAAGGCAATCCTTTTCATGGTTTGATGAGTGTGGTGCGTGTCTCGCGGCCCGACCAGTGCACGCTGGTTCCCGACGATCCGGGTGCGGCCACTTCCGACCACGGCTGGGACCTGCAGCGCGACGGTGACCGGCTGCGCCCGTTCATTGCCGAACTCAAAGGCATGGGGGTGCGCGTGAGCCTGTTCATGGATGCGCAAGAAGATGTAATGGCGGGGGCACATGCGCTCGGTGCGGATCGCGTCGAACTCTATACCGAGCCTTATGCGCGAGCATTTGGCACCACTGCCGAGCAAGCGGAACTGCGCCGATTCAAAGCCGCCGCCATGGCGGCGATGCGCAGCGGGTTGGGCGTGAATGCCGGCCATGATCTTAACCGCAGCAATTTGGCATCTTTTCTGCACCATGTTCCCGAAGTGCTGGAAGTCTCGATCGGTCATGCCCTGGTGGCCGACGCGATCGAGTTCGGCATGTCGAAAGCAGTAGCGTTGTACCTCGACGCCGTTGGCATGGGCGGGCGTGCATGATTGTAGGCATCGGTGTGGATATCGTGGACATGAGCCGAATCGAGCGTATGTTGTCGGAATACGGCGATTCGTTTGTCCGGCGCATCCTCGCACCCGTGGAGCACGAGGCTTTCGCGGCGAGCCCACGCCCGGTCTCGTTCCTCGCCAACAGGTTCGCGGCGAAGGAGGCGCTGTCAAAGGCTCTGGGCACGGGTCTGCGTGATCCGGTGACTTTGCGTGCAATAAGCGTGTCGAACGACCGCATCGGCAGGCCCACATTGGCGTTTCATGGCGCGCTGCCGGACTATCTGGCGAGCCGCGGCGTTGCCCACCATCATTTAAGCTTGTCTCACGAAAAAGGACTGGCATGCGCCGTCGTCGTTCTGGAGCAGTGAAGCCATGAATACATCCGTTGCCCCCGGTTCGGTCATGCTCGACATCGAAGGCAGGCAACTCACCGATGCCGATCGCAGACGTCTGTCCCATCCGCTGACCGGCGGTGTCATCCTGTTCTCGCGAAATTACGAATCGCCGCGCCAGCTTGAAGAACTGACCAGCGCCATTCGCGGCCTGCGCCGTCCGCCACTGTTGATTACGGTGGATCATGAGGGTGGACGGGTGCAACGATTTCGCGAGGGCTTCACGCGCGTGCCGCCGATGCGCGCACTGGGCGCGGTGTGGGATGGTGACCCACAGCGCGCAAAAAGCCTTGCGCGCGATGCCGGTTACGTTCTGGCCTCGGAACTGCGTTCCCATGGCATCGATTTGAGCTTCACTCCGGTTCTCGATCTGGACTTCGGCAACAGCGCGGTAATCGGTGACCGTGCTTTTCACTCGCAACCGCGGGCGGTGATCGAGTTAGCCGGCGCACTGATCGAAGGACTGGCCCTGGCCGGTATGGCGGCATGCGGCAAGCACTTTCCGGGACACGGATTTATCGCGGCCGATTCCCACACGGAGTTGCCGGTGGATACCCGCGGCCTGGCGGAGCTTGAAGCCGCCGATTTGGTGCCTTTTCGAGAACTGATAGGGCATGGTCTGAATGCGATCATGCCGGCGCATGTGATCTACCCCGCGGTGGACGATTGTCCGGCCGGATTTTCAGACATCTGGTTGTCGCGGATTTTGCGCGGGCAGATGAATTTCCAGGGTGTCATATTCAGCGATGATCTGAGTATGGAGGGGGCCAGTGTTGCAGGCGACATTGTCGCTCGCGCGCATGCTGCTTTTGACGCTGGTTGCGACATGGTTCTGGTCTGCAATCGTCCGGATGAGGCAGACGAATTGCTGGGCCGTTTGCATCGCGACATGTCCGCGATTTCGCAGACGCGCCTCGCGCAACTTCGCGGCCGCACGCCCGCGCCGACCCTGACCGCACTCAAGGCGACCGAGCACTACAGGAAAGCCAGGGACCATATTGAGCAAAGCGTTTTTGACGGCGACACCCGGCTTGCTGCTGCGGCGCCAATCGGCAAACATGGCTGATCACGTCCATTACCGTACCGATCATCCGCATCTTCCCGGAGCCCGGGGAATGTTGTTGATCGCCCTGGCGGTCACACTTGCGTATGCGCTGGTCGAGTACGTGGCCGGTGCCGCATTTCATTCCCTGGCGCTCATGAGTGATGCCGGGCATATGCTCTCGGACGCAATGGCGCTCGGGTTGGCGGCATTCGCCGCGTGGATGAGCCACCGGCCTGCCGGCGCTCGCCATTCCTACGGATTCGCAAGGGCAGAGGTCGTGGCTGCGTTCGTCAATGGGTTAATCATGCTCTTGATTGTCGTGATCATTGCCGTTGAGGCCATCGGGAGGCTGCTTGATCCGCAACCGATTGCGGGTCTCGGCGTGATGCTGGTCGCTTTTCTGGGTTTGCTGGTGAATCTGTTTGTGGCTTTTTTGCTGGGACGGGGAGAGCGCACGCTCAATACGCGCGCAGCTATGATTCACGTCATTGGCGATCTCGTCGGATCGGTCGTTGCGATTACGGCGGGGGCGGTAATCTATTACACCGGCTGGCAGCCCATCGACCCGTTGTTGTCGCTGGTTATTGCAATCCTGATTCTGGCTTCAACCATTCGCCTGCTGCTCGATGCGTTGCATGTCCTGATGGAGGGTGTTCCGCCGGGATTGCGCATCGAAGAGGTCGCTGGTGCAATTGGCACCCTGACCGGCGTGCGCGCGGTGCATGATCTGCATGTCTGGAATATTTCTTCCGGTCAAGTGGCGCTTTCAGCCCATGTTGACGTCGACAATCTCGACAACTGGGCGACCATGCTCGAGCTGGCGCGAAAGATGTTGAAATCCCGTTTTGGCATTGCCCATGTGACCCTGCAACCCGAGCCGGCCGGCGGCATCAATTCCGGTTATCGCGCGCGTGTGAGAATCGTGCCGCAGTCCGGCGATCATGCCCATGAGCACGAGCATTGATCCGCAGCAGGAGGACTTTTCCATCGAGTGCCGGCGCTGTTCCCGGCTCGCAAACTTGCTTGAGGAAGTCCGTGCCGATTATCCGTGTTATCACGCGAAGCCGGTCGCGCCTTTTGGAGATGCGGCGCCGCGACTGCTGATTGTTGGGCTGGCTCCGGGCATGCACGGTGCCAATCGCTCGGGACGACCGTTCACGGGAGACCATGCCGGTGTGCTGCTATACCAGACTCTGCACAAGTTCGGGTTTGCCAGCCGGCCGGAGTCGATTTCCGTCGATGATGGCCTGCGCCTGACGGGTTGCCGGATCACCAACGCGGTGAAATGCCTGCCGCCGGAAAACAAACCAACCGGCGAGGAGATCAAACGCTGCAACGGCTATTTGTCCAGCGAGATTTCGGACTTGCCCAAAGGCGCAATATTGCTGGCACTTGGGGGCATCGCACACAAGGCGGTGTTAATGGCAACCGGGGAGAAGCCCGCCGCCCGCAAGTTCGCCCATGGCGCGAAGCATCGCTTGAGCAACGGGCTCACGCTTTTCGACAGCTTTCACTGCAGCCGATACAACACCCAGACCAGGCGATTGACCGCGACCATGTTCGAACAGATATTCGTCGACATCAGGCGCTTTTCAGAGGGTGCGCCCCCCGGATAGAGCCTGATGCCCAACAGCGATTCCCAGCCGTCAAAATCCCTTCCGAGCGCGTTTGATCCGGTCGAAACCGTGGCCGGCCTGCCGAATCTGCCGGGGGTGTATCGCATGCTTAACGCAGCGGGTGACGTCTTGTATGTCGGCAAGGCGCGTGACCTGAAGAAACGGGTTGCATCGTATTTCCAGAAAACGGGTTCGTTGTCACCCCGCATCGGGCTGATGATGAACCAGGTTCAAGGTCTGGTAACTACCGTTACGCGATCAGAAGCCGAGGCGTTGCTGCTCGAAAATAACTTAATAAAAAGTTTAAGTCCTCGATATAACATATTGTATCGGGACGATAAATCATATCCGTATCTAGTCTTGACCCGCGCTCGGTTTTCACGCCTCGGCTTCCATCGAGGAACCTTGAACAAGGCAGACAGCTACTTCGGGCCGTTTTCCAATGCCGGCGCCGTGCGTGAAAGCATGCGACTGATGCAGAAAATATTCCGGCTGCGCACCTGCGAGGACACCGTCTTCTCGAATCGCTCGCGACCTTGTCTCCTCTACCAGATCAAGCGCTGCTCCGGACCTTGCGTTGGCCTGATCGAGGATTCGAGCTATGCGGAAGATGTTCGCAGCGCCGCACTGTTCCTGCAGGGACGGGAGGATGAGGCGATCAGCCGTCTTGAGGAGCGCATGCGGCGGGCATCTGACGAGCAGGCCTACGAGCAGGCGGCGAGCTATCGCGATCAGATCCGGTCATTGTCGAAAGTCCGTGAGACTCAGTTTGTCTCCAGCAGTCATGGCATGGATGCCGATGTGATCGCCCTTGCCAGTTCGGGCGGAATCATCTGCGTAAATCTGGTGGTCGTACGCAGCGGCCAGCACCGCGGCGACAAGAGCTTTTTCCCGCAAAATGCCCGCGATCGAGACGAGCAGTCCGCGCTTGAAGCCTTTCTCGAGCAGCACTATCTGGGCCGCGATGTGCCCTCTTCCATAATAGTCAACCGCCCGGTCGAATCCAGCTTGCTGGAGGAATTGCTGTCGCTGCAGGCCGCCGCCAAGGTCCAGGTCAACGTCAACCCGGCCGGCGAGCGCAAGGTCTGGCTGCGCATGGCAGAAAAAAACGCCGAATTGGCGATTGCACAGCGCATTTCGGCTCACGCTACGCAGGAGAACCGGGTACTTGCCCTGCAGCAGGCTTTGAATCTGGGTGACGGCGTTCAGCGCATCGAATGCTTCGACGTCAGCCATACCATGGGAGAGGCGGCGGTCGCGTCCTGCGTGGTTTACGATCACGCTGCGATGCAACCGGGGGAATATCGGACCTACAACATTGCGGGCATCAAGCCGGGCGACGATTATGCGGCCATGCGCCAGGTGCTCGATCGCCGATACCGGAAGATTGTGCAAGGCGAAGGGCGGCTGCCGGACCTGATACTGATCGATGGGGGCAGGGGACAGGTGGGCATTGCCAGTCAGGTGCTGGCTGAACTGGGGCTGAGCGACCTGCCGATGCTCGGCATTTCCAAAGGGGAAGAACGCAAACCCGGTCTGGAGCAACTCATTTTTCCCGACCGCAACGAGCCGATCACGCTCGCCGCCGATAATCCGGGATTGCACCTGATTCAGCAAATACGCGATGAAGCCCATCGATTCGCCATTACCGGTCACCGCAACCGGCGATCAAAATCCCGCAATCGGTCGTCGCTGGAGGAGATTTCCGGAGTGGGAGCCAAGCGCCGGCAGCGTCTCTTGTCGCGCTTCGGCGGGCTGAAAGGTGTAAATTCCGCCAGTATCGAGGAGCTTGCGCAGGTGGAGGGCATCGGGCGGGAGCTGGCTCAAAAGATCTACCAGCAGTTACACTGACGCTCCATGCCTCTCAATTTGCCGAATCTCGTTACCTGGCTGCGCATCCTGATGATCCCGCTGCTGGTCGGGGTTTTTTACATGCCGCACAACTGGATCGCGGACCACGACAAGAATCTGGTGGCGACCGCCATTTTTTCCCTTGCTGCGATAACCGACTGGCTCGACGGGTATCTGGCCCGTACACTCAATCAGACATCGTCCTTCGGGGCCTTCCTCGATCCGGTCGCCGACAAGCTGATGGTCGCCACAGCGCTGATCATGCTGGTCCAGTTTCAGGATCTGGAGGGTTTCATCGCGGCAATCATCATCGGCCGGGAGATTGCCATTTCGGCGCTGCGCGAATGGATGGCACGCATCGGGAGAAGCAAGAGCGTCGCAGTGTCGTTCATTGGCAAGGTGAAAACCGTGGCGCAAATGGCAGCAATCATCCTGCTGCTGTACCGCGAAGAGTTGCTGGGGCTGAGCGCCTATGCGATCGGCACTTTCCTTATTTACGTCGCTGCGATTCTCACGCTGTGGTCGATGGCCTACTACCTGAAAATGGCAATTCCGGAACTGACCAGAAAAGAGTAGGGCATGGGCCGTTGCCTTGACAACAGGGCAAGCGGCCATATAATGCCGGTTCGGTTTTTTTGCGCGGGAATAGCTCAGTTGGTAGAGCGCAACCTTGCCAAGGTTGAGGTCGGGAGTTCGAGCCTCCTTTCCCGCTCCAGACTGCCAAAGGGGAAAACGCGCCATCGCGGTTTTCCCTTTTTAGTTTTTGCCGTGGATTCGGGTTTACTGGATTTGTGCCGGTTAGATTTGGTCTGTCGCGGCACCGGAACTGCACGCGGGTTCCTGATACGCAGCCGCTTGCCGGCTGTGCCCACCCTGGCGGGGTGGCAGAGTGGTCATGCAGCGGCCTGCAAAGCCGTGTACGCCGGTTCGATTCCGACCCCCGCCTCCATTTTCACAAGCCGTTGATCGCAGCCCACTGCTGCCAGCGCCAGGTATCGGCGCACATTGCTTCGATGCCGAGTTGCGCGTGCCAGCCGAGCACTTCCCGCGCCAGGGCAGGATCGGCATAGCATTCGGCAATATCTCCCGGCCGGCGGGCAACGAATCGATAGGGCACCGGCCTGCCGCTCACGGCGGAAAAGGCCTTCACCATATCGAGCACGCTGTACCCCTGTCCCGTTCCCAGGTTTATGGCCAGCGCGCCGGGGCGTTCGCGCAGTGCCTCCAGAGCGGCGAGATGACCGCGCGCGAGATCGATAACATGAATATAGTCGCGCACGCCGGTGCCATCCGCGGTCGGATAGTCGTTTCCATACACCGACAATTCCTTCAGCTTGCCGGCTGCCACCTGCGCAACATAGGGAATCAGATTATTGGGTATCCCGTTGGGGTCCTCTCCGATCAAACCCGAAACATGAGCGCCAACCGGGTTGAAATAACGCAGCAGTGCGATATGCCATGTGGAATCGGCTCGCGCGAGGTCGCGCAGGATATCCTCAACCATCAGCTTGGTACGGCCATAAGGATTGGTTGCCGACAAGGGAAAATTTTCGCGAATAGGCACGGACGCAGGATCTCCATAAACCGTGGCCGAAGACGAAAAGACGATCGACCTGACACCGGCTTCCATCATGCATTCGAACAAGACCACGCTGCCTGATACGTTGTTGTCGAAATATTCCAATGGTTTTGCGACCGACTCGCCCACCGATTTCAGCCCGGCAAAATGGATCACAGCATCGAAGCGGTGGGTGGCAAACAGCGCCTGTAATGCAGTGCGATTCCTGATATCCATCTGTTCAAACCCGGGACGCTGGCCGGCGATCTGTTCAATGCGATCCAGCACCGAGGCCTTGCTGTTGCAGAGGTTGTCTATGATGAAGACGCGGTGGCCGGTTGCGATCAGTTCGACTGCGGTATGCGAACCGATATAGCCGGTTCCGCCGGTAATGAGGATTGATGGCTTCAAAATAACGTTGTTTTAAGGCTACATTGATAACAAGGCACTGGTGGAGCATATCATCGCAGTTCACAGGCTCCAATGACCCAGGTGCCGCTTCCTGGAACTCACTTTACACATGCAACGCAGACCCCTTGGCCGCAGTGGCGTTGACATTCCGAAAATCGTCCTTGGCGGGATGTTTCGTGACACCGTTGCCCGTGAAACCGAGATAAGGCGGGTACTGGATTACGCACTGGACTGCGGACTGAATGCGATCGATACCGCGCCCTTGTATGAATTCGGAGCCGCCGAACGGGTGCTGGGGCGCCTGCTTAAAGGACGTCGGGAGAAGGTCTGCCTCATGACCAAGGTCGGTCTGCGCTGGGACGGCGACTGGGGGGATATCCTGTTTGAGGCTCGCGTTGACGGGCGGTCCATCGCGGTCAGGCGCGACTCGCGGCCCGAAGCGGTGCGGCGCGACGTGGACGAGAGCCTTGCCCGCCTTGGCTGCGACACGCTCGATCTGGTTCAGGTTCACCACCGCGATCGCCATACGCCGATTGCGGAAACGATGGGGGAATTGCTCCGCCTGCGCGAAGAGGGGAAACTGCGCGCGATTGGAGTTTCGAACTTCAGCGAGTCGGAACTGGTCGAGGCGCAACGGGCCCTCGGCGCGGTGGCGCTGGCGTCAATACAAAATGAGTACAGCCTGCTGGAGCGGTCCGCAGATCGATTGCTTCTGGCCCAGGCGCGATCGGACGAAGTGGGCTTTCTCGCCTATTCGCCACTGGCCTGCGGCGTGCTCGCCGGCCGAATGCTTAAGCGAACGCTGCCTGCGCATGATGGACGGCTGTCCGGGGCATTATTCCAGGCGCGCAACCTCACGCATATCAACCGGGCGCTCGAAGTAGTCCTGGCGCCGATTGGCAGGCGCCTGGGTGCGGGCCTGGCCGAAGTTGCGCTGGCCTGGGTCGTTGCGCGGCCGGGCGTTACGGCCGCCATCGTCGGGGCGCAGAACGAAGAACAGGTTCGAAGTGCCATTGCCGCGACAAGACTTGAATTGACAGAGGCCGAGTTCGCAACGCTTGCCGATGCTTTTGGTGCTCTGCCTCTGGACTTTTGTTCCGGAACCCCGTTGATTCAAAGAATCAACTCAAAGCTGCGCCGCGTGGCCCGAAAAGTATTGCGACGCTGATTGAAACGTGTTCGAAGCGGACCGCGCCGAAGGGAGTTCAAGCACCGGAGTCTGCGCTGCTGACTTCATGTCCGCAATTTCAAGTCGAACCCTTCTGAAAGTTTGAACAGCGATTCCTGCAAGATTTCTGAAAGCCGCTCCTGCGCCCAGATCGGGCTGAAAATATGATCGGTACTGGCAAGCATCTCATGCCGGAAACGACCACTTGCTTCCAGTTCTTGCCGGACCGGCTCAATGGCGTCCCGGAACCTCTCGAATCCATCACCTGACGCACGACCCACGCAGACGATATCGACTTTTCTTTGTGTCAGCTTGCAAAGCCAGTCGCCCAACTGTTCCACGGCTCCGGCTTGTTTCGGCGACATTCCGAGGAATCGACGAATCGAACGCCAGGTTCGCCCTAGATTGCGTTGACGGCGAGCAAGAAATCCGGCGTTGGCGACCAATGACGCTCTCGTATCCCAGCGCAATAGGTCAAGCAGCACCAATGCCGATACGCGGGAATCGAAACGCGCTGCATGAAGCGCCTGAAACGCTCCGGCGCACAGCCCGCATACCATGATGCGATTGCCCCGCCCCCTGGATTCCAGCAGGTCGATCGCGCTTCGCAGGTCTTTATTCGTCTCTCTCCGGTAGAGCCGATTCAGGTCGTGCGGGCGCAGCGGCGCGCTGTCTCCGAGCCCGCGAATGTCAAACCGCAAAGTTGTGACACCCCTGAGCGCGGCGTCGCGAGCCCATTCCACATGGTTGCGATTTATTCCAGCGCGATGATTGTTGCCGCCATTGACAAGCAGAAGAGAAACTCCCGGCACGTCCTTTACCGCAACGGCACCATGGGTCAGTACCCCGAACAGTCCCCGATCCTTGTCGAATCGTACGACCTCCTCGGTGATCTTGGTACTGTTGGTCGCGGCACGAGAAACCGCAGCAACCGGCCGCAATGGCAGAGTTTCAGTTTGTTTTCGGGCAGATCTGCCCGCGCTGATTTCGACCTTGTCCAGCCAGCGGATTGCCTCCCGAATCAGGATGTCTGGCACCGCTTGTTTGGTCACCGAATCTTCCGATATCAAGCCAACCGGACGGTCGAACTGCACATGTGCGCCGGATGCGGAAAGATGCGAAGCGAGCTGGTCTTCCGATGAATCATGGTCCCAGGCGATGATCCGCCCATCGCGGCATATCTGGTCCTTGATATCGAGCAGCCGGATCGATTCCATTCGTTCACGGGCTGCAGCGTTGTACAGGAATCCGATGAATTCCTGGTCCTCCGTCTGCGCGCATTTTGGCGTAAGCGCCGCCTCGTTGGCGTTCACGATCTGGTGCAGGGCACGCTCGCTGCGCAAAAACGCGCTTCCGCTGAGGTACGGGCCCCAGAGCAGAAGCGCATTCACATCGGGGCGCGATGCAGCAAAATGTGCCGCCAGCGTGCCGCCGAAACGCGCGCCGAATAAAGCGAGGTTTTTCGCACCGCTGCGACCAAGAAGATAGTCGGAGGCGGAATTCAAACCGGAAATCCAGTTTTCTGCCCAGTCAGGATCGCGCGGTGATCCGGATGAGTCGCCCGTGCCTGCGTAATCGAAGCGCAGAGTGGGATAACCCGCGTAGGACAGTCGCAGTGCCAGGTGCCGGTATGCGAGGTGCAAGTTCATGCGCTCTGAACCGAGCGTCTCGCACAACAGTACCGCGCGGCGTTGCACTGGTCCGCGTGGCGGGTGGAAGCAGCAAAACAGCGGACCGCCCGCAGAGTCGATCCATCCCGCTTCCTCCGACTGCTCCCAGGCGAGTCGTTCCGTGTTGCTCCAGAACTCTTGTTTCATCGAATATCGCTCTGCAGTGACAGGACCGGGGCGCTTCCGGCACGTCCGGCAATCGACAATTTCTT
>JANNTE010000205.1:0-4906 GCA_031403365.1 Betaproteobacteria bacterium
CCTTATGCGAACGGCTATCCGGCTATCATAACCCTGCAGATGAGATGGCAAGTAACTGCCACGAGCGAAACCATTTGCCGACTTGTCGTGCGAGGCTTGTCTGCAAAGAAGAATCCCTTCCAAGAATCGAATTCATGCAAGGCGATTGGCGCCTGTGCCTGAAGATCAGGTATCCGTTGGGGTGAACATTGCCACCGGCGTGTCGTCCTCCGCTGGTTTGAACACCACGCGGACCCGGGCGCCGATCTTGAGTATGGCGGGGTCGCAATCGACGAGGTTGGTCATCATCGAAACGCCTTCATCGAGCGTGACGTAGGCAATGGTGTAAGGCACCGGCACTCCGCGGTGCAGGGTGCTGTAGGTATAAATGAAGCCGCTGCCTTTCGCGGGTATCCATTCTGTGCGGTCGGAAAAACAGTGCGGGCACAGCACGCGCGGATAAAAGTGATGGACGCCGCATTCATGGCACTTGCCCACCAGCAGGATGCCTTTTCTGGCGGCTTCGTAGAAGCGGGCGCTTTCCGGATTGACGAGCGGCGCGGGAATGAGTCGTTCTGCGTTCGTATTCTTCATCGCGGTGACCTATTCGCGTTCCATGATCAGGGTGGCGCTGGCGTGGCGCGTCCCCAGTTGTCCGCCGGTTCCCTGCGCCAGCGCCAGGCGGCAGTTCGGCACCTGGACGTTGGGATGGGCTTCGCCGCGCAACTGGCGCACCGCTTCAATCACCTTGGTCATGCCGCCGCGGTTGGCAGGGTGGTTGTTGCACAGACCGCCGCCGTCGGTATTGAAAGGCAGTTTGCCGTGGCCGGATATCAGATTCCCGTCCGCCACGAACCTGCCGCCGTCGCCCTTCTTGCAAAAGCCCAGGTCTTCGAGCTGCATCAGCACCGTGATGGTGAAACTGTCGTAGATCGAGGCGTATTGGATGTCGACCGGCTTGACACCGGCTTCGGCAAACGCCGCCGGGCCGGACCACGCCGCGCCGGACGTGGTGAGATCTAGCCGGCCGCCGTTTTGCCCCTTCGGCGCCTCGCCCGTGCCGAGAAGTTTCACCAATGGGCGATTGAGTTGCTTCGCAATTTCCGGGCGCGCCACGATCACCGCCCCGCCACCGTCAGTCACCACACAGCAGTCGAGCCGGTGCAGCGGGTCGGCTATCAGCGGAGAAGCGAGGACGTCTTCGACCGTGACGACTTCGCGCAGCATCGCGTGTTCGTTGTACTGCGCATGATGCGAGGCCGCGACTTTGATCCACGCCAGTTGTTCGCTGGTGGTGCCGAATTCGTGCATGTGGCGCATGGCCACCATGCCATAGCCGTTGGCGGTGGCCATGCCGTATGGAAATTCGTAGCCCGCATCGGGAGCGCTCGCGCCATAGTTGCGCGGCTGGGTGCCGGAGGAGCCTTCGGAGCGCGGCCGGCCTGCCAGAGTAATCAGTGCGACATTGCACTTGCCCAGCGCAATGGCTTGCGCCGCGTGCGCCACGTGCACAAGATAAGAAGAGCCGCCGGTGTCGGTGGAATCGACGTGGCGCACCTTGAGGCCCATGTAATCGACCATCGAAAGCGGTCCCAGGCCCGGCGCATCACCGGCACAGAAATAGCCGTCAACGTCTTTCTGGGTTAGACCGGCATCGAGCAATGCGCCGCGCGCGCACTCGGCATGCAGTTGCGCCACCGATTTATCCGGTGCTTTGCGCGTGGGGTGCTCGAAGGCGCCAACGATATAAGCTTTGCCCTTTATGGTCATGGCATGGTCGCTACTGTGGTTAATTCCGTCGAAGCTGCACTATAGCAACACTGCAGGCGGTCTCAATGCAACCTGTGGACCGCTGTGCAAGAATCCGGCCGGGCGCGATGCATTGAACGCGGAACCCGACGCTCGACTATGGAAAGGAAACGAAATGGGCAAAATGCTCGAGGGCAAGGTCGTGGTGGTCACCGGGGCGGGCGGGGGCATCGGCCGCGATTTTGCTCTGGCGATGGCCGCAAATGGCGCCAGGGTGGTGGTCAACGACATCGGCACTTCAGTGAGCGGCGACGGCAAGGATGCCGGCCCCGCTCAAAAAGTAGCGGACGAAATCAAGTCAGCCGGTGGCGGCGCCGTGGCCAGCACCGACAGCGTGGCCGACTGGGATGCGGCGAATCGCATCATCGAGATGGCGATGGACACTTACGGCCGGATCGATTGCGTGATCAACAATGCCGGCATACTGCGCGACCGTTTCTTTTTCAACATGAGCGTCGAGGAGTGGAGGGCGGTGATCGACGTTCACCTGAACGGATCCTTTTACGTCGCGCGCGCGGCAGCGCCGCATTTCAGAAGCGCGAACCACGGCTGCTACATTCACATGACCTCGACCTCCGGCCTTATCGGCAATCTGGGTCAGGCCAATTACGCGGCAGCGAAAATGGGCGTGGTCGCGCTTTCCAAGTCGATAGCGATGGACATGGCCCGTTATGAGGTGCGCTCAAACTGCATCGCCCCCTTTGCCTGGAGTCGCATGATCGGTTCAATCCCGACCGAAACGGACGAACAAAAAGCGCGGGTCGAAAAACTGAAGCGTATGGAAACTTCCAAAATTGCGCCGCTGGCCGTGTATTTGGCGAGTGACGCGGCAGCGGACGTGAGTGGGCAAATCTTCGGCGTGCGCGCCAACGAAATTTTCCTGTTCAGTCAGAACCGCCCGCTGCGTTCTGTGCAAAACTCGGAAGGCTGGACGCCGGAGACCATCGGCAATCACGCGATGCCGGCGCTCAAAGCGCATTTCTACGCGCTCGACCGGACCCAGGATGTTTTTACTTGGGACCCGGTGTAGAAACCTGATGGAATCCACGCAATAAATTGTATGGCGATCGAGCTTGAAATACCCGCCCGATCAATCTACTATAACAATTGTTATAACGTACTAGGGATGTCCCCATGTTCACCCTCAAACTCGCCCAGATCGGCAATTCAGTCGGCGTCATTCTTCCAAGGGAAGTGCTGGCTCGGCTCAAGCTGGAAAAGGGCGGCACGGTGTTCGTTACCGAGACCCCGGATGGTTTTGCATTGACGCCGTATGACCCCTCCGTTGAAGAGCAACTTAAAGCCGGCAGGGAGTTCATGCAGGAATATCGGGATACTTTTCACCAACTCGCCAAGTGAACTGGCGATGGATTGACAAACAAGCGTTACTCCTGCTCCACGATGAAAGTCTTGCGGAGCATGGCGGCGCCGCGGGAATTCGCGACGAAGGCTTGCTGGACTCCGCCCTTGCCCGCCCACTCAATCTCAATGCGTACGGCACTCCGGATTTCGCTGATCTGGCTGCTTCATACGCCATTGGTCTCGCGAAAAACCATGCCTTCGTCGACGGCAATAAGCGCGCGGCATTTCTCGTCACCGGCCTTTTCCTGCATCTCAATGGATACCGGCTTAAGGTATCTCAAGTTGATGCGACCTTGACCATTCTCGCCATTGCCTCCGGCGAAATGGACGAAACAGCCTTCGCTGACTGGTTGCGAAAGCACTGTGTCAAGCGATGACGAAGCGCGCCGCCGCCATTCTCTGATTCCTGTTGTTGCTTTGCACCCGTCGTCGTTTACTTCTCGCGAGTCACCCCGTCACGCGTCACTTGTCACCGCCTTTGCATCCTGCACGTCGTAGGCAGCGTCGTATCCTTTGACTCAATTCGCATGTCCGTGCGAAAACCGTGGCCGGTATCTTCGAGGTCATACTTCACCTCGCCTCCAACTTTCGTAAAGGTTGCGACATAGAGCGGTTGCTGCAACTGATGGTCGTCGGGACGCATCCATACTTCCCCGGTCGGACCCTGGTGACGCATGTTCTCCAGCGCGAGCGCGACCTTGAGCGGGTCGATCGAGCCAGCGCGCTCCACGGCCTCGACCCACATGTCGAAGGCCGTCTTGGCCGGCAGCGCGTCGAATTCTTCGTGGTAGCGCTTCTTGAAGCGCAGGGCGAAAGGCACTAGCGCATCGCCCGGAATATTGATGTGCCAGGGCAGCACTGTCTTGACCCGTCCATCGCCGGATTTGCCGATCGCCCGGGGCGTTCCGTTGAGATAGGCGTAGTTGGTGTAGAACGTGGCGGGCAAACCCGTCTCCGCCGCCGCCTTGATGAGCAGCGCCAAGTCCAGCCCCCAGTTTCCTGATAGCACCGTATCCGCTCCGCTGGCCCTGATTTTGGCGATGTAAGGCGTAAAATCCTTGATGGTGCCGATCGGGTGCAGGTGGTCTCAGGCGATGACCACGTCGGGACGTTTCCTGGCCAGCAATACCTTGCCCACCTGGCTGACTCTCTGTCCGTAGGAATAGTCCTGGTTGATCAGGTAGACACTGCGGAGGCTCTTCTGGCTGGCCATATACGTCGTCAGGGCCGTGAGCATCATGTCGACGTTGGAGTCAAATCGGAAATGCCAGAAACTGCATTTTTCATCGGTGAGCGCCGTATCCGTGGCGCCGAAGTTCAGATACAGCATGCTGCGCACGGAGTTGCGCGCGTTGTGTTTGGTTACTGCTTCGGAGATCGCGTGCGCGCTCTGCGAGCCGGATGATTGCAAAACCACCCGGATGCCCTGATCCACCGCCAGCTTCAACGCAAGCAGGCTTTCCTGCGGGCTGCCTTTGTTGTCGAAAAAGACCAGCTCCAGCTTCCTGCCGCCTAAAATGCCGCCGCGGGCGTTGATCTCATCGATCATCATTTCGAACTGATGCAAGCTGGTATTGCCCTGATAGGCAAATGCGCCGCTGAGCGGCTCGATCAAACCCAGTTTGATGGGTTCGGCGGCGAACGATTCCGGTGCCAGGACCAGGGCAATCGCGATAAGTCCACTTTCAAGCGTTTTTCTTATCATTGCCCCTCCCAGATCAGGGCGCCACCCGCCGGATGGCGGGCGGCGGGCGGC
>JANNTE010000206.1:0-10177 GCA_031403365.1 Betaproteobacteria bacterium
CGGCATCATCGTCAGCGGCATCGTGCGCGCGGGATTGGTCGTCGAAGTCAACCGCTAGGAGCCTGTCGGACTCAGGTTTGCCCGCCGCAGTGCCGATACCGATGGACGGCGTGACAGTATTATCGGGCTGCGGCACCTAAAGTAACCCGGGAGAAATGCCGTTATTCTGCCAATACCGTATTCAGGACCGAGGAAATACCCATGAAAATCGACAATTCGCTCAAGACGTTAGGTGGCGTTGTTACTGAAGGTGCCGGCACCCGGAACGGCAAGGCCGATGCACCGAAATCGGAGCCTGGCGTCAGTGTCGCACTGAGCGGGCTGGCCTCCCAGTTGCGGGCACCGGATGCGCAGGGCTCGGGCGGCGAAGTGGTCGATGTGGCCAGAGTAGCGGAAATCAAACAGGCCATTTCCGAGGGACGTTTCAAAATCAATCCGGACGTGATCGCGGACCGGCTGCTGCAAACCGTCAAGGAACTGATCGGTTCATACCGGCAGTAGACGACACATGAGCGCACATCAGCCCCGCGTGGAGCCGGATGCCGGAACGCATACCGGCGGATTCGCCGGGATTGCGGCGCACGAACTGTCCACAATGCAATCCTTCCTGGGGCTGCTTGAGCGCGAGCGCGCCGCGCTCGAATCCGGCAATGCCGACTCACTCCAGGAATTAACCCGTGAGAAATCCGCGCTCATCGATAAACTGAGCGAATGTGCCCGCCAGCGCTTGCGTCTGCTCGCCGTCGCTGGCAAGCAGCATAATGCGGCCGGCATCCAGCAACTCATCGGCACGGATTGCGCTACAGGCCAGCTCTGGGACCAACTGCTTGAGGTGGCACAACGCGCCGCCGAGATGAACACCGGCAACGCCTTTCTCTCCAATCAGCGTCTGGCTCATGTCGAACGCGCGTTGAGCACCCTCGGCGCGCCGCGCACTGCGCTCTACGGCGTGGGCGGTCGCGCCAGCTACGGTTCCGACCTCTCGCGCAGCCTCGCCCAGGGCTGATTCGCCCGTACTTCAATACCGAAGGTCGGCGCACGAAACATCCGGGCTAGGCCTTCTGGCTGCGCTCAACCGCAGCCGCCATCGCCTGCGCGATTGCGTCGTCCGATGCGCGCAAACCCGAAATCACGCCCGATTGATCCGCAACCGGCCGGTTCTGGCTGGTTTTCCATTTGCCGATGAGTCGCGTGAGCGTAATCTCGATCGCAAGATTGTTCCCGGCGGACACAAGACAGCGGGCGCTGGTCCGGCGCATTATTCAGGAGACCGACCTCTACCTGAACCCTTCAATGCGTTTGATGATCGAGGAAATTTTTTTCAAACCCCAAGACCAGTGGGATGCGGCCAAAATCGACCGCGGAGCAAAAGCATTCACCGACGAACTGGTCATATGGGAGCAGGCCGGCATGGGTTTGTTCATGGTTGGAGATGCCTTGAGCGCCGCAGATTTTGCCGTCTATCCCGCGGTGGCCCTCGCGCTGCGTCTGGAAAAGAAAAAGCGCGATCTGAGCATCCGCCGGATCTTCGGCCGCAAGATGTCCGGATGGATGCAGAACATCACCGAACAGCCGGTGATTCGCACCACCTGGCCGCCGCACTGGAAATAATCTCCCGATACCGTAAGGCGCAACAAGCGCGGCGCATCCCGCGCCTTCACGGCGACGCTCACGTTCGGCGCAATAGTGATTGAGCCCTGCCGCGCTGACACTCTGGCAAGTGGTGCGCGCCTGCCTCTCGATACGACAGGGCGTAACCCGTTGGGAACTCGCCGCGTATAAGGCCGCGCGGAGATAGCATTATGGATGCTACTTATATAGACCTGACCCCACCATGCTGCCATCTGCGGCACTTTCCTCCTGGACGATTTTTCTGCCAGCCAATGTCAAAGTGTCGGACGGGTACCTGATGGCGGCGCGGCCGCTGGCGCTCGGCCAGACCGCTGCCGCTGGCGATTTTTCCGTGCGCGAAGCCGATCTCACGCAACTGCCATAAGGCGTACTCACGGATGAACCCCAGGCATTGGGCCGCCAGGTTGCAATCGGCGTACGGGCTGGTCAGCCGCTGCGCCGCGGCGCGCTTCGCGAGCAATTGGCCGTGGATCAGGGACAACTCGTCAGCCTGATCGCGAATGGGCCGGGGTTGAGCATCAGATCTCAAGGCCATTCCTTGGGCAAGGCTGCGAAGGGAGGCCGCGGGTGAAAACACTCTCCGCCAGCATCGTCAGCGGCATTGTTCGCCCGGGACTGCTCGTGGATGTGCCTTGGTAAGTCTCAAGTTCGCTTGCCGGAATGCCGCTAAAACGTGTCGGTTTAAAGATGGAGGGGCTCGACTGCTAAAGATGCCGGAGAAATTGCCGTAATTCGAGCCATAGAGCCATAGAACATGCTGAACGAGGCGCCCGAAATTACAATGGACAATTCACTCAAGACGTTAGGGGGCATCCATACCGACAATGTCGGTGCCCGCAGCGTCAAGGGCGTGGCGCTCAAGGCAGAGTCTGGCGTCAATGCCGAATCAAGCGGTTTGGCGTCCCGGTTGCGGGCGCAGGATGCCCCGGGATCTGACGGCAAAGTGGTGGACGCAGCGCGCGTATCCGAGATCAAACAACCCATCGCCGAAGGTCGATTCGAGGTCAACCCGGACGTTGTTGAAGTTCGTCTGCTGCAAGTCGTCAAGGAATTGATCGGTTCATACCGGCAGTAATCAATCGCCATGATTGCCGCCCAGCGCCAGTCGGGATTTGCCGGATACGATCTGGCGGACGAACTGTCCGCCATGCAGTCCTTCGTGCAACCGCTTGAGCGCGCAGTGCTCGCAGGCGGCAGCGCCGATAAGTTCCCGGAAATCAACTCTCAGAAATCCACAATTCAGTGCGTGTGATTACCAAATTTAGAACCCCGATCGATCGACCGCGTTCGACGTGCTGGCGGCACGGCAATATCGCCAAATTTGTGTTTTCGACCGACCTGATTTTTTATATTGGGATTTCAATCCATTTTTTTGGAGGAGCCTGACCGTGAGTGACGTTTTTGAACGAGTAGGGCCATTGACTGAAATGAGCAGCTATCCGCATTGGGCGCGCGACCTGGTAGACGATTGCGAAGCTACCAGGCAGCGTGTCGTAAAACACGATTTGTTCCACAAAATGCGCGATGTGGTGCTCGAACCATACGCGGCCCGCACTTTTCTGATCGGCGTATGGCCGGTCATCGAGAAATTCCCTCAATATATGGCACTTAATCTGCTCAAGGTTCAGTACGGTCGGACCCACGGCCAGGACATGGCGCGCAAGTATTTGATGCGCAACATCCGTGTCGAGCAAAGCCATGCCGATCACTGGGTTGACTGGGCCGAGGCCAGCGGAGTGAGCAAGGAAGAGTTGCTCCACGGAGATGTTCCGCTGGCCACCCACGCTCTCAATCACTGGTGCTGGCACACCTGCGAGCGCGATACGCTGGCGGCCGCGATGGCGGCAACCAATTACGCGATCGAAGGCGCTACCGGCCAGTGGTCGATACTGGTCTGCTCGAGCGATGCCTACGCAAATTCGTTTGATCCGGCAGTTCGAAAAAAAGCCATGAAGTGGCTAAAGGTTCACGCCCAATATGACGACACTCATCCTTGGGAGGCACTTGAAATCATCTGCGCGATCATGGGCACCAACCCGACCGCCAGAGGTGTTGCCCTGTTGCGCTCGTGTATTGTCAAAAGTTACGAGTATATGTCCATGACCCTGGATCATTGTCTCTCGGCGAAGCAGCACCAGACCGCCGAGCTGGCGACGATATCCGGATTAACCAAGTTCCAGCATCGCGAGCGCCTGAGGGCCTGAGCGTATGTAACCACGATGGGGGGGTACTCGGAATGAAGGGAAAGAACGGGGTTGCGCAAAAGCCCCTGCGGCGCAAGTTAATACCCGTTCTGATCATTTTCCTCGGCATCACGGTCGTGTCCCTGGCGCTGACATTCGTCGTTTTGGAGGTGGTGTCGGCGGTACGCGGCTTTGTAGCCGGAGAAGGCCTATGGTCCAAGACGCAACGCGACGCGGCATTTATGCTTTACATGTATGGGCATAACCGCGATCCGGCTTATCTGGAGCGCTTCGATGCCGCCCTGACCGTAACGCTGGGTGATCAAACCGCCCGGCTGGAGTTGCAGAAATCCGACTACGATCACGCCGTGGCAACCCGGGGGTTCATCAACGGCGGGAATCACCCCGACGACGTTCCGGGAATGATCCGCTTGTTTCGCTGTTGCTCGCAGGTTTCCTATCTGCGCAGGGCGGTGGACTTATGGACGCAGGGGGATGCGCATATTCTCCAGTTCGTGCAACTGAAGGAACGGCTGCGCTCCGAAATCCAAACCGCCCACCCGTCACCTGAGAAAATCGCCGGAATGTTGAAGGAGATCGAGGCGGTCAACGATTCGGTGAGTCCTCTGGCCAACGCATTTACCGTCTCGATCGGCGAAGCCGCACGCTGGGTCACGCGCCTTCTTTTCTTGGTCACCACCGGCATCATTGTTGTGCTCATCATGCTGGGCTCTTATGTTTCCTGGCGGATATTGAACGGCATCCGCAAGTCCGAGGAACAATATCGCGCATTGCTTGACACCGCCAGTGACGCCTTGATAGTGGTCGATCGCGACACCGGCGCCATCCTTGAGGTCAATCAAAAAACCACGCAAATGACCGGCCGCTCGCCCGACGAATTGATTGGCACCTGGTACTCGAACATCGTGCGTGACTCGGGAAACTCAGGCGCCGGCGTCCCCGGCAATATCCAAACGGCGTCGGGCGCCCATCGACTGGGAATCATACGGGTCGACCAACAGGTGATTCCCGTCGAAGTCAGCTATAGCGAAACCCAATGGGCCGAGCAGCCGGCCCATCTTGCCATCATCCGCGACATCACCGAACAAGTGCGCGCCGAGCGGGAACTGCGCATTTCTTCGAACGCCATGGCCAACATGGCCGAAGGTGTGATCATTACCGATGCCCGCAGACGGGTCGTGGCCGTGAACCAGGCCTTCACCACGATAACCGGCTACAAGGAAGCTGAAGTCGTCGGGGAGGTTCCCAAATACCCCATGGCTCGTCGCAATGACTCCGCGCTTCATTTTTCCATCTGGCGCACGGTGCTAAGAACGGGAAAATGGCAGGGTGAAATTTGGAACAAGCGCAAGAACGGCGAGACTTATCCCGAACTGCTCAGCATCAGCGCGGTACTGGACAGTCACCACCATACCACCCACTACGTTGGTGTGTTCAATGATGTTTCCGCGCAAAAGGACTACGAACAAAAACTGCATCACCTGGCGCATCACGATCCGTTGACACAACTGCCAAACCGGGCGGCATTCGAGGATCGCTGCCGGATGGGCCATGAACGCGCACTCCGGCGCAACACAGGGATGGCCCTTTTATTCATCGATCTGGACGGTTTCAAGGCGGTGAACGATACGCACGGTCACGCTACGGGCGACGAGTTGCTTAAAATCGTTGGGCAACGCTTGAGCCAATGCGTCAGGACAACCGATGCCGTGGCGCGTGTCGGAGGCGACGAATTTACGGTTTTGTTGGAAGACATTGTCGCCCCGGAAAACGCTACCGCGGTGGCGCGCAAACTGCTCGCTGCTCTGTCGCTCCCGGCGCAATGCGGCAAGCATTCGGTTTCGATTTTCGCCAGTATCGGCATCAGCTTTTACCCTCAAGATACAAGCGACGTGCAAACGCTTCTGACCCATGCCGACATGGCGATGTACCAAGCGAAGAAATGCGGGCGCAACAACTTCCAGTTTTTCTCCGCGGCCATGGCGGTGGACGCGATGTCCCGTCTGAACCTGATCAACGATTTGAAATTGGCGATCGCCCACAAGCAATTCGAAGTGCACTACCAGCCTTGCGTGAACATATTCAGCGGAGAAATCGTAGGCCTGGAGGCGTTGATACGCTGGCATCATCCGAAGTTGGGTATGGTCTCGCCTGCCCACTTCATTCCCCTGGCCGAGGAGATCGGATATATCACCGCGATTAGCGAATGGGTGCTCACGGAGGTGTGCCGCCAAGGCATCCAGTGGCAGCGCAGAGGCATTCAGCCAGTTCAGATCGCCGTCAACGTCTCCCCTCGAAGTTTCTGGGATGCCGACCTTCCCAAACAAATCGGGGCAATTCTGCGAGCCAGCGGCTGGCGCGCGGAAAACCTATGTCTGGAGATCACCGAAGGCACAATGATGGCCCAGGACCATCCGGAAACAATCCTCGATGAATTGCGCGCCATGGGATGCAAACTGGCGATCGACGATTTTGGAATCGGTTATTCGTCCCTCGGTCACTTGAAAAATTTTGCGGTGGACTACTTGAAAATAGACCGCTTGTTTACTTCCGCCATACCAAGCAAATCCAAGGACCTCGCCATTGTCAGGACCATCATAGCCTTGGGCAAGAGCCTGAAGTTACGGATAATCGCCGAAGGCATCGAAACCGCGGAACAAGAGGAGTGTCTGATCGCCGAAGGTTGCGACGAGGGTCAGGGCTATTTGTTCAGTCGTCCGCTACCGGCCTCCGCTATCGAGCCCTTGCTTCGGAAAAGATTTGCGGTCGCCCACCGGCAGCCCCACCAGGTCGCCAAAATCGCCTGAAAGAACTTTGCGTATCGCGCTAACTGAAGTTTGTGGCGAGAAACGAACTCCGGCGCAATCTGATGAGTAACCAGTTCGAGCTGGACTGCTGCGGCTTCCGTCTCGTTCATGCCGTCGATGCCGACTTTAGCGGCATCGGCCTCCTAGCAGTGCCCGCAAAGCATGACGCCTTTCCGGGAACATTTGGGAGATGAACCGGAACATGGCCCGTGATACGTCTGCTTACCCCGGCAACTCACCCTGATGGTTTTGGGGGTTAATACCTCCATTCGCTTGTTTTCCTTCGCGTCCTAAAAGGGTACTCCGACGCGCCACGCGCGTAGGGTATTGGCGTCCTTGGCGGTGAGAGAATGAACTGCCGGATTTAGGATCACCCCTTCTTGTTGCGTTCGACGGTCTGACGCTCCACGGCGGCGGCCATCGCCCCCGCAACAGCGTCATCGGATTCCCGCAAACCCGAGATCACCCCCTGCTGATCCGCGGCCGGCCGGTTCTGACTCACTTTCCATTTGCCGATCAGCCGCGTGACGGATATCTCGATGCCGACAATCGCGCCCAACTGCGCGGCAATGAAATCCTCCGGCGCATCGCTGACCGACCACGGCTGCGCCCGCGGCGCCTCGAATCGATTGGTCAGATCGCCAACAAACCGGCGCAACCAGTCCGTATCCTCAATGGCACGCATCACGCCATAGGCATGCACCACCATGTAGTTGTAGGTGGGAACGACCTTGCCGGTTTCCCTCTTGCTCGGATACCAGGAAGGCGTGATGTAAGCCTGCGGCCCCTGAAAAATCACCAGCGGCTCAACGTCACCACAAATCTCCCGCCACACGGGATTGGCCCGCGCCACGTGCGCGCGCAAGGTGCCGAAGGGTGCCGGTTGAGGATCGAACTCGAAAGGAACATGGTTCGCGTTCAGGCCGTCAGCCGACAACGTCACCAGTGTGCCCAGCGGCTGCAGGCGAATTGTCTCCCGCAATACTTCGATCCGGGTTTCCTCAAAGTGCGCAGGTAGATACATTCCAGATGCCTCTCAACGCCAGTTTGCCGGGGCGGCGGCGCCAACTTATCACATGCGTGCGCGAGTCAGTGGCAGGCATACCGGTGAAACGCGCCGCGCGCGAGCCGCTGTATCATGTACGCACCTTCCACCACCACCCGGGAATACTCCATGGCACTGACTTTTTATTACGGCTCCGGCTCACCCTTCGCATGGCGCGTGTGGCTGGCGCTTGAGCACAAGAAAATTCCCTATGAGATGAAAACGATTTCATTCTCCTCCGGCGAGCTTGAGAAACCGGAGTTTCTGGCCATCAACCCACGGCACAAGGTTCCGGTCATCGTCGATGACGGATTTGCCTTGTATGAATCCAACGCGATCGTGGAATATCTCGAAGAAAAGTACTCTTCCGGCGAAAGATTGTTCCCGGCGGACACACAACAGCGGGCGCTGGTCCGGCGCATCATCCAGGAGGCCGATCTCTACCTGAACCCTTCAATGCGTTTGATGATCGAGGAGATTTTCTTCAAACCCCAGGACCAGTGGGATATCGCCAAAATCGACCGCGGAGCGAAAGCATTCACCGACGAACTGGTGATGTGGGAGCAGGCCGGCATGGGTTTGTTCATGGTTGGAGATGCCTTGAGCGCCGCGGATTTCGCCGTCTATCCAGTGGTGGCCCTCGCGCTGCGCCTGGAAAAGAAAAAGCGCGATCTGAGCATTCGCCGCATGTTCGGCCGCAAGCTATCCGGGTGGATGCAGAACATCACCGAACAACCCGTCATACGCGCCACCTGGCCACCGCACTGGAAGTAACTGGATGTGGCCGGGGCCAGCCCGGCGCCATTTTTCGTTCATGCCGGAACGCCTGCAGCGCCCGGCCGGAAAATCAGGCTGGTTTCGCGGCTCGCAACTGATAACCCAAGCGCGGAAAATGCACGTGTACCGTTCCGGCGCGCGCGTCGCTGCGGCGCAGGCTCAAACGCGTGCGGGTGGCGGCAACCAACTCGCCTTCCGTCGGCTCCAGGCCGAAGCTCTCAGCGGTGACGGCGACACGGCTTCCGAGCGCGATGCCGTGATCGTCCTGGAACACCTCGTTCTCGGCGACGGCAGGCTTGGACGCTGCCGCCACGGTGATCGCGGCCTGTGAGTCGTATTGCCCGATGCTGCCATGGCCGATGGCTGCCATGCGATCCATCCATGCGGCGATGCTCGGCGTGGCATCGAAAATTCCGGCCAGCGCAGGAATGCGCCGGGTAAACCAGAGCGGGTGATAGCAGGAAAAATCGGCCAGACTGGGCTGCTGGCCCAGAACATAGGGCTGATGATCCACCATGCTCGCAATCCGGCGCAAATACGACTTGTAGGCGGAGGTCGCATCGCCCGGGTGCATGCGGTTGGCCCCGGCGCGCATTTTTGTGCGGTCCTCGGCGAATGCCTTCACGACTTCCGGTGTGTCTTCCCGAAATACGTATGCGGCCCCTTCCGGGCTGAAGTTGTATCCCATCGCCGCCACGAACAACACGGAGTCCGCCCACTGTGCCAGGATCCGGACCGCGCCATTGCTGCCGGACGGATACAGGCTGGGCGAGGACTGGCAATGCTCGAGCACATCGCAAATGAGCGCCGTGTCGCAGTAAATGTCCGCGCCGATTTGCAGTATCGGCGTGCGCCGGTAGCCGCCCGTCAGCGCCACGACATCCGGCTTGGGCATCATGCGCGGAACCATGACCGACTTCCACGCCAGTTTCTTGTAGCCGAGAACCAGACGGATTTTTTCCGCAAACGGCGAAATCGGGTAATGATGAAAAATCAGATCCGGCATGACGCGGCCTTTCAGAGGATGGCTGGCAAGTGTGCCCAAAATTTGAAGTGCGTGCAGATTTTCCTGTTCCTGCGCACTCTATGCTGCGGCTCAAGGACGCGCCGGCACGATGCGGGCAAAGGACGGCAACGCTTCACGGCGCGTCCCATGCCGCTGCATGTCAGGGCCACTGCGTCGAATATACGGCGAATATCCGGTAGGGGCCAGGTTCTGTATTCTTGAACTTTCCCTCCTCCAACAATTGTTGCGCACGCTCGAAAGGCGAGAGCAGGCAATGCTGATTGGTTTCCACTTCGGTAGCCAACGAATTGCAGGACAAAGGCGAACATTCAGCGCTTGTCCTGACGGAGAACGTCACCACGTCGTAACCCTCTAATGCCTTTTCAGATGGGGAGACCACTTCGGTCTTGAATGAGGACTCCGGCTCAAAGGTGACCCACTGGCCTTCAGTGTCATCAAACTCCCGATCGTGGACTTCATAGTAAAAGAGTTTCGTACCCGTCAGATCGATAGCGTTCTGTTGAGCCAGCTGCTGGATTATCCGGGGTGAGTCGAAGAACCAATACCCATTGTGCTTCCAGTAGTTGATGTAATCCGCAAAGTTCTTCGACACACAATCGCTGACCGAGAAGATGTCGGAAACGCGCTCAGCCTTGATCCACTGCGGACGGGCATCCACCCGTTTCGCCATATACCCAACCGGGAT
>JANNTE010000207.1:0-5531 GCA_031403365.1 Betaproteobacteria bacterium
TCCACGCCGACGCCGACGGCGTGACGACCGACGACCTCATCCGCAAACTGATCGAAGCCACGCCGGTACCGCTGGATGCGAAGAAGCTGTGATGCTAGGATGCAAGCATGAGGAATATGCCAACGACAATCGAACTGACGGCGGAGCAAGTCCGAATTCTCAAGAAAGAAGTGCATGTCCCCATTCGCTGCGTTGATCCGGGTTCGGGAAAATTGTTAGGTCCACCTCGATGCAACGTTCCCATTCCTCGACCGGAAGGTCTTCTATTTTTCCGGTCGGCCCGGCGATGCCGGCGTTGTTGATCAGGCAGTCCAGTCCACCCAGATGCTTTCTCACGTCGGCAAACAACTGGTCAACGTCGGCAATGCTGGATACGTCGGCAGACGATGCGCTGATTCCAGGAAACGCCTTCAGTGCGGCGTTGATCGGTTCGCGGGCCACATCGCAGATGTGCACGCGCGCACCGGCTGCGTAAAAGACCTCGGTCATGGCGCGGCCGATGCCCCCGGCGCCAGCGGTGATGAGAACACGCAGGCCTTTGACTGACAGTTCCATTTCGAGGCATCCCTTAGAGTTGGCAGACGACTGCCGGCGGCCGCGCCCGCAAGGAGGACCACGCTTCACGCGCGCTCATACCGGCGCGCAAATCGGCTGGCGCGAATTATAACCAACTAACGTGTCCTTCCCGGCATCGGCTAGAATCGGCTGCATCACATGTCCCGGCGCGGCGCCATTGATGCCACGGCGGTGCGGTGGCCGCGGATTACGAAATTGAATCTCCTCGCTCTCGATACTTCCACCGAATACTGCTCGGTTGCGCTATGGCGCGACGGGGCGCTGGAGCATCGCGAAATGCACGCCGTGCAGCGGCATTCCGAGTTGATACTGCCAATGATCGACGAGTTGCTGGATGATTGCGGGCTCGAATTGGGGGAGCTTGACGGCATCGCGTTCGGCGCCGGACCCGGTTCGTTTACCGGACTCAGGATCGCCTGCGGGGTGGTGCAGGGACTCGCATTCGGGGCCGGGTTACCGGTAGTGGCTGTGGGTACGCTGGCGGCGTTGGCGCAGGAGGCGGACGCGGACCGCGTGATCGCCTGCCTCGACGCGCGCATGGGCGAGATTTACCACGCTGCCTACCAGCGCGAAGGCGGACGGTGGCGGCAGGTTTGCGCGACAAGTGTGGGACCGGCGCATGCGGCACCACTACTCGAAGGCAACGGCTGGATCGGCTGCGGCAGCGGATTTGAGGTCTATGGCGGGGCTCTGGCCGAATGCTACGGCGGTCAGCTCGATGGTGTGACCCATGGCCTGCATCCGCACGCGCGTGCCATCGCCCGATTGGCGCAACCGGTGCTGGAGGCGGGCGGCGGATTGCCGGCCGGGCATGCGGCGCCGATTTACGTGCGCGACAACGTCGCGCTTAAAATGCACGAACAGCGATGAGTGCCCAATTGAAAAGCATGGCCGATGTGCGCCCGATGCGGCTCGTGGATCTCGACCGGGTCATGGAGATTGAGCCGGAACTTTATTCGCATCCGTGGACGCGCGGCAATTTCGATGATTCGCTGATGGCCGGTTACCGCTGCTCGGTTCTGGAATGTCATGGCGAGATGGCGGGTTACGGCGTTCTCATGCTCGGCGTGCGCGAGGCGCACCTGCTGAATTTGAGCGTAGGCAAAGAGTGGCAGCGCGTGGGGTACGGACGCCTCCTGCTGGGCCACTTCGTAGACTTCGCGCGCCGGGGTGATGCATTGCAAGTATTGCTTGAAGTGCGGCCTTCCAACGTCGCGGCACGCCGGCTCTATGAGCGCTTCGGATTCAGCGAAATCTCGATACGGCGTGGCTACTATCCGCAGGGCCACGGGCGCGAAGACGCGATTCTCATGGGCATGAACTTGTGAGCCGCCGCGGCGTTATCCTGAAGGAGTTGGGGTTGTCGCCGGTCTGGGTGCGCCGGCAACAGCTCAATGTTGGTGTGAATGTCGCCGCCGATGAAAGTGGGGCGACTGAAGGAGTTGCAGTTCCCGGACAGCAAGCCGCGGCTGCGTCCAACATGCCGGGCATCGCGGATGCGGATTCGGCAGGCAATCGGGTCGCGCAAATTCAAGCCATGGATTGGGCGCAACTGCGCTCCAGCACTTCGCGATGCACCGCTTGCGTATTGCACCAGGCACGCAAGCAGGCCGTGCTGGGAGTCGGCGACGTAAAGGCGCAATGGCTGTTCGTCGGCGAAGCGCCCGGTGCAGAGGAGGACGAGCGCGGCGAACCCTTCGTTGGCCAGGCCGGCAAGCTGCTCGACAATATGCTGGCTGCAATTGGCTTGAAGCGCGGCGAAAATGTGTACATCGCCAACGTCGTGAAATGCCGGCCGCCGGAAAATCGCACGCCTGCGCCCGCCGAGGGCCAGGCCTGCGAGCCCTATCTGCTGCGCCAGATCGAACTCATCGGACCGCAAATCATTGTTGCACTCGGCAAGGTCGCGGCGCAGAGCCTGCTCGGGAAAGAAGTCACGCTGGCAAGCCTGCGCGGGCGCGTTCACCGGTTTCGCGGCATACCGCTGATCGTGACCTATCATCCGGCTTACCTTCTGCGTACCCTGAATGACAAATCCAAGGCCTGGGAAGACTTATGTCTGGCGATTGAGGCCATGAAGGCATTGAAACCGGAACAGGTCGCCCTCAGTTGAAGGTTGTTGAGTTTTCGACGGGAGTGGAAATGATGCATCGAATGATTGCACTGGGCGTTCTGGTGCTGGGCTTGTTGGGCCTGGGCGGGTGTGGCTACAACACCTTGCAGTCCCAGGACGAAGGTATCAAGGCGGCATGGGGTGAAGTGCTCAATCAGTATCAGCGGCGCGCCGATCTGGTGCCCAATCTGGTCAAGACCGTGCAGGGTTTCGCCGCCCAGGAAAAAGACATCCTGCTGGGCGTCACCAGCGCCCGCGCCAAAGTGGGCAGCATTCAGGCCACCCCGGAACTGGTCAACGACGAGGCCGCTTTCTCCAGATTCATGGCAGCGCAAGGCGAGATGACCTCGGCGCTGTCGCGCCTGCTGGTAGTGGTGGAGAACTATCCGCAACTGAAGTCGGACGCGAATTTTCTCGACTTGCAGGCCCAGCTCGAGGGCACGGAAAATCGCATTACGGTGGCGCGCCAGCGCTACATTCGCTCGGTCCAGGAGTACAACACGACGGTGCGTTCTTTTCCGAGCAATCTTACGGCAATGATGTTCAGCCACAAGATCAAGCCCACGTTTTCCGTTGAGAACGAGCAGGCCATCGCCAAGCCACCGAGCGTGGATTTCTCCAGGCCGGAATCGCCTCCCGCGCAGACCAGGTAAGCGCATGAGCTCGCTCGCCCGGGCGGCTGTGATCACTCTGTTGCTCGCCAGTGCCTCGCTATCGGCACAGGAGCGCGACGTCCCGGCGCTGACCGGACGGGTAGTGGATGAAACCACCACCCTGACCGCAGCGCAAAGAAATGAGCTTGAAGCACGTTTGCAGGCCTTCGAGCAGCGCAAGGGCAGCCAGATTGTCTTGCTGATCACCGGCACGACGCATCCGGAACCGATCGAGTCCTTCAGTTTGCGGGTCGCGGAAGCCTGGAAGATCGGCCGTAAAGGCGTAGACGACGGCATAGTCATCGTGGTGGCGAAATCCGACCGGGTCATGCGCATCGAAGTCGGCTACGGCCTTGAGGGCGCGGTTCCCGATGCCATGGCCCGGCGCCTGATCGAGGAAGTTTTCCTGCCGGGATTTCGGGGTGGTGATTTCTATTCGGGTCTCAATAACGGCATCGATCGCCTCATCAAGGTTATCGACGGTGAGCCTTTGCCCGAAGCCGAACGTTCGCCCGGCAGTCGGGGCGATGCCCAGTCCATCGAGACGTATTTTGTGCTGTTCATGTTGGCGACGTTTGCCGCTGGTGGAGTGCTCAGGGCCTTGCTCGGACGCTTGCCGGCCGCGTTGCTGGTCGGAACGGGTATGGGCTTGCTCGCATGGTTGGTCGTCGCCCCTGTGCTGATCGCCAGTCTCGCGGGTATTTTTGCCTTTGTCCTCACGCTCTTTGGTGGTGCCGGCGTGCTGGGCCGCTCAGCTGGTGGCGGATTTGGTCGGGGTGGATTCGGTCGCGGCAGCGGCGGATTTGGTGGCGGCGGCGGGGGTTTCGGCGGTGGCGGAGCCTCGGGTCGCTGGTGAGATGAAACTCTCGCGCCTGATGCGCCATCTGTTATCGCCGCCGTGGTTGTCGTCGCGACGGGTGCGGCACGCGTTTTCGCCTGCGGCTCTGGATCGCATCGAGCAAGCCATTGCACGCGCGGAGGCAGGACATCGCGGGCAGATTCGTTTTGCAATGGAGCATGCGCTGGAGCTCGGTCCGGTGCTGCGCGGGACGTCCGCGCGCGAACGCGCGCTCGAAGTGTTTTCGGAGCTTGAAGTGTGGGACACCGAGCACAACAATGGCGTGCTCATCTACCTGCTGCTGGCAGATCACGATGTCGAAATCATTGCCGACCGTGGCATCAATGCAAAGCTTGATGCCGCCGCGTGGGAGTCCATCTGCCGTGACATGGAGAGCGCATTCAGGCGCGGGCTCTTTGAGCAGGGCATATGCAGCGGAATAGAGCGTGTCGCCAGCCTGCTGGCTGTGCACTACCCGCGAACCAACAACGCCACCAATGAACTGCCGGATCGTCCCGTAATCTTCTAACTGCTGTCCTGATCGTGAAAGTGTTTGTGCGTCAGGTAAGCCATGGACAACGAGATCAGCAGGCCGAATAGGATGATGATCGTGTGCAGCGCAATGTCAGCTTTGATCATCACGGCATAGATGCCGAGGAGCACCAGTATCGAGAGATTCTCATTGAAATTTTGCACTGCGATCGAATGTCCTGCGCCCATCAAGAGGTGGCCGCGGTGCTGCAACAAGGCGTTCATGGGCACGACGAAGTAGCCTCCCATCGCGCCAATTGCCACCAGCAGGACAATTGCAATGCGCCAGTCGGTCACGAATACCATGGCGATAACCAGAAACCCCATCGCAATGCCAACCGGCAATACGCGCACCGCGCGCTTGAGCGAAACAAACTTTGCCGCCAGTACCGATCCCAGTGCGATACCAATGGCGACAACCGCGGTAAGCTGCGTGGCTGTTTCCAGGCTGAAATTCAGCGCCATTGATGCCCATGCCAGCACGATCAGTCGCAATGTCGCCCCGGCACCCCAGAACAGTGTCGTTACCGCGAGCGAAACCTGGCCCAGCGGATCGCGCCACAGCAAGCGGAAGCTCTGCCAGAAATCCTGCATGATGTAAATGAGGTTTCGCTTGGGAAGTTTGTGGTCAATGGCTACCCTGGGTATATACAGATTGACCAGCGCGGCCACGCAATAGAAGGACAGAATGACGACGATCGCAATTTCAGGCGCAATGTCGATCCCGGTATCGACGAACGGCAGGTCGATGCGCTCAAAAAAGTAGCTGGCAAACGTATTCCCGACCATGATGCCTCCGAGTATGGAGCCGAGAATGATC
>JANNTE010000208.1:0-1876 GCA_031403365.1 Betaproteobacteria bacterium
GGTCAGGACGCCGGTGCCTGCATTGTAGGTCTGCGAAATCGCAGTGCCGCTGGTGTCGGCCGAGAGTAGGTCGCCCGTATTGAGCGTGGCGAGCGTAGCTGTCAGCGAGATCACGTAGCCGGGGAAATCGACCACGGTGGAGTCGGTATCGGCAATGACGGTGGCACCCAGGTTGCTCCATGACGAGGCAAAGTCGAGGGTGCCGCCTGGGCCGTCGAGATCGACCACCGGAGCCGTGCCGATGATGATCGTGGCCACCGCGGTCATGCTCGTGAACATGCCGTCATTGGCCACGATGTTGACCGTCTTGGTGACCACGCCAGGACCGCCGGCAGTGCTGTCGTAGGTCAGCGACCGCAGCACCTGTTGGTAGTGGGCCGCAGTGTCCTCGCCGCTGAGCATTAATGTGCCGACATCGAAGCTGGCTGTGATCTGGGTTCCCACGGTGTAGGCTGACAAGATGTCACCGTCCTCCGGATTGCCCAAGGTGGCAGTCAGCGAAGCGAGAGTGAAGCTGTCGGCATCGGTAATTGCTGCTATTCCGCTAACGAGTACTGGACCCTGGGAAATGGTGAAGGTCGTCTCGAAATCCTGACCGGCCGTAACGCCATTTAGATCGACGATGGGTGGCTGGCTAATCCCGGTCAAAGGAAGGCCCTTGCCGAAGCGGAACAGTTGTTGGATTTGTGCCGGAGTGAGGGCCGTATCGTAGATCGTCTGGTTGACCATGCCGCCGTTGAAGGGCGACTTGCCGGGGGATTGCTTGTTGGAGCGCGAGCCGATGAACAGCTCGTGGTTCAGATCGGTCGGATACGTGCCGTTATCGCCGGAGAGCGTTGCGGTCGAACTGAATGACGAGACCGTCGAAGCGCTCACTGGTGTGACGTAGAACTGGATCGGATTGCCGGGGCCGTTGCCGACCACGGCGATGTGATACCAGGTCGAGGGGGTCACGGCGCCGGCCGCGGCCGATTCAAAAAAACGGACGGTTTCCGGCGTTCCGCCCGTGACGGTTAAGAACGGCAGCCCATTCTGCTGCAGGAACAAGCTGAAGCCGGGTAGCACGCTCGAGCCTTCGCTGGTGTCGAAAATCGTCATGTAACCGCCGGTCGCGGCGCCCACGTTGACAAACGTCGATAGCGTGAACACCCCCGTGTTCTGCACGAAGTCCAGGCTGTCCGTGGCGCCGCCGGTTTTATGGTGCACCGACCACTGGGAGCCAAACAGCAGCGTGCCGGGCTCGGAGTCGTGACGCCAATAGGGGCCGATCACCGAGTCTTCTCCGTACAGCAGGTGGGCGAACGGCCTGTTGGTTTGAACTTGGTAGGCGTTGCTCGAACCCTCGACCATCGAGCGCGTCGCCATGCCCACGAAGGGCACCAACGGCAGCGGATTGGTGAAGGAACCAAAATCGCTGAAATATCGCGTCGGATCGTAAGCCGGCAGCCAGAGTTGCAGTCCGGGAATCGACGTCGGATTGTTGGGCAGATAGGTCGGCGGTGGCGGCGGAGTCGGGCTGACCAGCTCGGAGCCGAAGAACTTGTCGGGCGCAAGCGCCGCGCGCGTGAAGCGCAGCGTGTCGACGGTGACATCCAGCTTGCTGCTGGCGGTCGGGGTATTGAAAGCGCCCAAGTACACCGGATCGACAAGGACGTGTTCGAATTGGGTGTACTGCTTCGTGGCGGTATCGACCACGGCGGGCGTCACTTCGACGTGATCGACGTACAAGTGCAGCAATCTGCCCGCCGCGTCGCGCACGGCCGCGATATGGTGCCATTGGCCGTCATTGATCGCCGCCGGGCTCGCGATCGTGGCAGTGTTCTCGGTGTCGTAAAGCGAAAACTGCACCTTGCCATCGATAAGCAGCAGCGACCAG
>JANNTE010000209.1:0-2063 GCA_031403365.1 Betaproteobacteria bacterium
CGACCGATCGCAAGATGGTCATCAATGCGCTCAATTCCGGCGCCAATATGTTCATGGCGGATTTCGAGGATTCCTCGACGCCGACTTGGGACAATCAAGTGCAGGGCCAAATCAATGTGCGCGATGCGCTCGCGCGCACGATTTCCTTCACCAGTCCCGAAGGCAAGGAATATAAACTCGGCGAGAAACCGGCCACGTTGCTGGTGCGCCCGCGCGGCTGGCACCTGACTGAAAAGCATATCCTTGTCGATGGCCAACCGATGTCCGGATCGCTGTTCGATTTCGGTCTGTACTTCTTTCACAACGCCGCCCAGCGCGTTAAGAACAAGTCGGGCGTTTACCTGTATCTGCCGAAGATGGAATCTCATCTCGAGGCGCGACTGTGGAACGAGGTCTTCGTATTCGCGCAGAAGGAACTGAACGTGCCGCAAGGTACTGTCAAGGCCACGGTGCTGATCGAAACCATACTCGCCGCCTTCGAGATGGAAGAAATCCTGTACGAGCTGCGCGAACACTCGGCCGGACTTAACTGCGGGCGCTGGGATTACATATTCAGTTGCATCAAGAAATTCCGCACGCAGAAGGATTTTATCCTTGCCGACCGCGGCCAGGTCACTATGACCAGCCCGTTCATGCGCGCGTATTCGCTGCTGCTCATCAAGACCTGCCACAAGCGCGGCGCCTTCGCGATGGGCGGCATGGCGGCACAGATACCGATCAAGAACGATCCCGCCGCCAATGACGCCGCGCTCGCCAAGGTGCGCGCGGACAAGGATCGCGAAGTCACGGACGGTCACGACGGCACCTGGGTGGCGCACCCTGGGCTGGTCGGGATAGCGAAGGAAGCCTTCGACAAGGTGATGAAAACGCCTAATCAGATCCATAAGAAGCGCGATGACGTGCAAGTCGCGGCAAAAGACCTGATTAATTTCCAGCCCAAAGGCCCGATCACCGAACAAGGCCTGCGCATCAATATCAACATCGGCATCCAGTATCTTGGAGCCTGGCTCGCGGGTACCGGTTGTGTACCAATATTCAATCTCATGGAAGACGCAGCCACGGCGGAAATTTCGCGCGCGCAAATCTGGCATTGGATTCGCAGCCCGCATGGCGTACTCGACGACGGCCGCAAGGTCAGCAAGGATTTGTTTCGCGCGCTCGTTCCGCAGGAACTCGCAAAAGTCCGCGACATGCTGGGCGACAAAGCCTATGCGGCGGGCAAATACGGCGAAGGCGCGAAGATGTTCGAGGAACTCACCCTGGCCGAAGACTTCGTCGAATTCCTCACTCTGCCCGCCTACGAGTACGTCATCACGCACGAGCACCGCTGAAAAATACCGGGCACGCTGCCCGGAGCCAAAAGATGCCCAGGGTCATCCTGTTCAACAAACCCTATGGTGTGATCTGCCAGTTCAGTCCATCGGGCGGCAAGCAAACGCTGAAAGACTTCGTGCCGGTGACCGGCGTTTATCCCGCCGGCCGGCTCGACACCGACAGCGAAGGTCTGCTGGTGTTGACCGATAATGGCACGCTCCAGCACACCATCAGCCATCCCGCAAAAAAGTGGCTGAAAAGCTACTGGGTGCAGGTGGAAAACTGTCCCGGCGAAGCCGCGCTGGACCAGATTCGTGGCGGCGTGGACCTGGGCAATTTTGTCAGCGCCCCGGCCAGGGTAACGCCCATCGCCGAACCACCCGGCTTATGGGCGCGCATTCCGCCGATCCGTGCGCGCCAGAGCATTCCCACCTGTTGGATCGACATCGAAATCAGCGAAGGCAAGAACCGCCAGATCCGGCGCATGACCGCCGCCGCCGGGTTCCCGACCCTGCGGCTGATCCGGCATCGCATCGGGCCATGGACACTGGCCGGACTCCAACCCGGAGATTGGCACCGTGTGCCGGAGAACACAGATTAAGGCTGGTAGTACATTCCAATCCAGGTATGAGTCTGAGCGGTGGGGTTTTAAGCGAGTTCAGGCGGCTGATTTCGATCGGTTGAAAATGGTTTTGAAGAGTAGAGCACGCGCATCGTTCAGACGCTGCGCGGCGTCATTGTCGCTCATT
>JANNTE010000210.1:0-9286 GCA_031403365.1 Betaproteobacteria bacterium
TGATTTCCTCCAGTTGTTGCTGCGTCGTCAAAATGCGTCGTTGTTCGACCTGCGCGGACAAAGGAACCAGAAGGCCTCCGACCAAAAGCGCGAAGATGACGAGGGCGATGGCCACCTCGACCAGGGAAAAACCATCGGGCCGGGCCTTGAGCCTGTAAGCAGAGCGGGGTGAGCGCCGGATGGAACAACCGGCCCTGTTCCTTAGGGACACAAGATCACCGTGAGATTTTCGTTTATGCAATAGAGCACATCATTGAAAACGCTGGATTCCGCGCCGGTGCGATAAATTCCCATGCCATTGATGTCGGCGGTGGCGTTTTCGCTCTCAAGGTAGTTAACGGGCTGGCTTTTTGCCGTGCTGGTCGAAGAACTAAAATTGTTGCGGCGGTCCTGTACCGCCAGGCGTTTACCGGCGAAGAATACAATGCCGGCATACTCGGGGTCAGGACCCGGGGCAATCACGCTGACACAGTCGCCGCAGTCAGTATCGTCATCATCACCGTCCGGAGCAAAATCCTGGGAGACGGCATAGAAAATATGGTCCTTCCAGTTTTGCCACCAAGGCTGCACTGCACCCCACCCCGCCGGACAATTGGTTGTAGAAAGCAAATAGTTGCCTGAATTACTGTTGTTAGTACGATCTTTTGATCGTGTATCGCTCCCAGTGCCGACATCCCGGGGGGTGCGGCCGAAATAGCGATTGTTAAGATCAAGGTAGTTGTCGTCAGGGCCGTAATTTCCCCCGGTCAAAGGATCAACTGTAGTCCACGGCAGCCGCCGATCATCATCGGACGCGTAACGGTTATTCCTCGCAGGATAGCTGGCAATACATTCGGCGGTACGCCTGGTGACATTGCCGAGCAGCGTGGAAAAACTTACGAGCGTAGGAGGGGTGGTCGGAGTAACGGTCGGATCAGCATGCTGACGGCGCTCGATGGCATCGAAAATATCCTTGGCGGTAATGAAGATCAGGCGATCATTGAATGCGCCAGGCACTGCAGCGGCCGCGGCGACGGTGCTGATGACGTTGGCGCCCCCGGTCAGAACAGCATTGTTGAAGCCGCCGGAGGAATCCAGATAGTTGGCTGCGGTATAGTTGCCGCCGCAGATCGAAGGAGCCGCGTCCGCACGCGTCTGTCCGGCGATGGCGAGGCCGGGGGCAAATACGACTGCCACGGCACCTGAGGGCGTATTCCCCAATGCGACCACATCGCCTGCGGGTCCGCGAACGGTAATCAGGCCGTTGGTGTCCCAGTTCATCAGGTAGGTCTTATTGAGATTCGCTTTGTAGTTGCCTGACACTGCGTACCACAGGCATTCCTGGCTGCCGTCCCTGAGGGACGCAAGCCCCAGAGTCCTCCATGGTAATTTGCCCAGACTCGAAACGTCCCGTGCGGCACAGGTAGCGGTCGCTTGGGTGCCTTCGTTGTTGCTGCCATCGTCGGGGCACGGCAGGTAGCCGGGGACGTTTCCCGGGGTGGTATCGGCATAGGAGGCAGCGTATTGAATCAGCGCTTCCTTTGCTTGAGCCAGTGCCGCCTCGGTTCTGCGTTCACGATCCATCTGCTGGGCCGATGCGCCGAACGTATTGACCAGAAAGGCGCCGGTGGCGATTGCAATCAACGCCAGCAGAATGAGCATCGCGGCACCCGATTGTCTGGCAAACGACAAGGATTGATACGCGGACCTGGCCACGATGCGTTGTAAGGGCTCAGTTTCCCGGCGCCGCGTCGTGCGCGGCTTCCGAAGCTGTGAACGGGAGCTTGGTCTTGGCTCCGTTATCCTTGGCAGCCATATTCGGAGCAGATCCCTGCCGTGCCTGGCCAGTCTGCGCGAAGCGTTCGCCAACGCTGCCATTCGATGTATCGAGGTGTTGTCCGACACGCATCCGCACACTGTTGCGCGCCCCGGTCACTCTTAATTCGGCTGCCGCTGGGTCGGTACTTATCGCTCGGGCCCTGACTCCGGAATTGCGTTTGTCGAGAGTTGCGCCGTTTACCCAGACTGTGGATTCTCCGTCGCTGCGAGTGACCACTCCATTGAGCGTGAATTCGCGCGGCCCGCGTATTGCCGGGGCCGACGGAGCTTTCCGCGTGCGGACCTGTTTGCCCGCATCAAGTGCGCTGCGCTGCGCCGGGGTGAAGAAAAGCCGGCCGAACGGCTGGTCGGCAATGCCCTGCAATGGGATTACGACACTGGCGATCAGGACGGAGGTAAGGAATGCTCTCTTCATGATTTTCCGCCAACGGGTTCCAGCGTCAGCCAGGACAGTTCGCACTTGGCTTCAAGATTGGCTTGCATTGGCTGCGGGGCGCCTTGTCTGCCGGCGCGATCAATCGAGCAACCATTGAGCGAAAACAGCCCGGGCTGCTGCGCCGACAGGGCACTGAACAAGCGCGCGAGTTCGCCCTCGTGCAGCACGCCCAAGGTGATGGTCATGCGCGACTGCCTGACCTGGCTCGCAATCGGATTGTCATTGACGGCGAACGGGAAAGGCTCTTGCGCGGTCAGCTGGTAGTCCACTCCGAACAAGCCCGCATTCTTGTTGGCCATGCGCAAACTTTCCACCCAGTTCAGGCGTTGCTCGGTGCCGACGAAGCCGATTTTTTCCAGGGCACGATAACTGTCCAGATAACGCAGGATGGTTTCGCGCTCTTCTCCGGAGCGCTGGTAGCGGCTGCGCGCCTCCGTGAGCGCGGTCAACTGATTCCGGTAGTTCTTCTCCGAGTTCTCAAGCTTGCGGTCGGTAATTGCCAACAGGGCCAGCGAAGCGGCGATCGCCAGGGCCAGTGCAATCAGCGGCATCTTGATTGACTGGAAATCCTTCGCTGACAGATTCATCTAGATAGCGCTCCTGAAGGAAATGGAAATCTCGAACTTTGCCGTTTCTTTTGCGGCGGTTTCCTGAGTGGTCCCGTTAAGACCGGAGCTGGAAGCGATATCCAGCGGCAACTTCAATACCTTGACCTCGGCGACCGCCTTGTCCTGGGCAATCCGTTGCAGGAAATTCTGGACGGAACCCATGGCCGCGCGATAGTCGCCTGCGAAACCGGCAACCTCTGCACGCACAATGCCGGTTTGGATCAACGCATCGAAGCCGGGGGACGGTTCCCCAGCAGTTGCTTTTTGCGGCGTTGAATCGCCATAGTGCCACTCCAGCGCCCGCAGTTCGATGTCAGGGGAAGCGGTCAATGCCTGACTGACGACGGCAAACATCGCGTCCGGCGTGCGCAGCCGGCTGCGGATCTGTTCGGCGAACTGGACGGTGTGGCGCAGATTTTCCGCGCTCGTCGGCGCTTCGGGAAAGCGCGCCACGACTTGCTGGTACTTGCTCTGCAAGTCCTGCGTCTGCCGCTGTGCAGCGAAGGTATCGTCATCGATGCCCATGGCCCGGTACACATTGGTGCCGCTCCACAGCACCGCACCGACCAGCATTGCACCGGAAGCGGCATAAACCCATCTGCCGGCGGCAAAGCGCTGATAAGTGCGGGTGATCTGGGCCGGGGCAAGATTGAGCGCCGGGGCTTTCTCGCCGAGAAGAAATAGATGCAGCGTGTCGGTCGAGACTTCGAGCTCCGAGATCGGGATACCAAATCGCGCATGAATGGCGTTGATATCGAGGTACTGACAGTGAATGTTCGGCCGGCCGCGCATGATCGTTGCGGGCAAACGCGAAAGCGAGCCGTCCTGATCCAGAATAACGAGTTCCAGTGTGTCGTCGACGTGCGTGACCGTCAGCGCGTCCAGGTACATGCGCGTATTTGCGATTTCGTCCGCGTAATGCTGATCGGCCATGCCGGCGGCGGAAAGCAGGGGCGTGAGGCGGCTGATGCGAAATTTCAGATCCTTGAAGAAAGTCTGCCTCAACCCGGCGTCATTCTTGCTGACGATCAGCAGATTCGGCTGCCTGAGCTTCAGACGATCGATGAGTGAAGCGCTGACGAGTGCCAGCGGATAGATTCCGGATACCGGGAGCTGGGCGGTCTCGATGGCGTGCAGCCAGGGAGTCAACTGCCCCGCGTCGGTCAGCGCGGCAAACAGGTAGCGGTCGTCTTTTCGTGTTCCAGTGCCGCGCTCCTGGAAGGCATAGGAGTGGTAGGACGAGGCGCGATAGAGCTGCTTGAGCTTGCGCGCGACCATTTCCGAGCGCTCGCTGCCGCGCACGTGCGGCAGGGTCTCGAAACGGAAATCTTCCTCGACGGTGTCCACCATGATGTGGACCGGCAGGCCTTTTGCGCCGCGCAGAAAATTGCCGAATGCATTCCAGCCCGCTTCATTGTTGTCGAAGCGGGCGCAGGAGGTCAGCCGGCGGCGCCTCCAAACGGCAACGCTCGCCTGATCACGCGACACGCAAACAAGAAGTTTCGCCATCAATGCACTATAAGTTCAATTTCCCGATTACATCGTACACCGGTGTCAGCACCGAGAACAGGATCAGCGCCAGCATGCCGCCGAGCAGCAGGGTTAGCGTCGGTTCCAGCAATTTCAAGGCCTTATCGACCGAATCCTTGACGTCGCGATTGTAAAAATAAGTTACGTTCATGAGCGCCGCATCCAACGCGCCGGTGGTCTCTCCCACTCTGAGCATGCGAATGACCAGAGGCGGAAACATGCCCAGATTGCGGAACGCCTCGGACAGGCTTTCGCCGGCATTGATCTGCTGACCCGCCCGCTGGAGGCCATCGGCGATGACGCGGTTACCGACGATGCCCTCGCTGGTCTTGACGGCGTCCAGAATGGTGATGCCGGAACGGTACATCAGGGCGAAAAAGTTCGCGAAGCGGGCAAGAATAATTTTCTGCAGAATCACTCCGGTGACTGGCAGACGCAGGATGACGTAGTCGAACAGGTAGCGCGATTTCGGTCGGGTGCGGACCAGGAAAGTGATCGTGAGGGCCGCGACGATCGGCGCGACCAGGAGCACGGGCCACCACGCAGCGGTGAAGTTGGACATCCAGATCAGGACGCGGGTCTGGATAGGCAGTGCCAGCCCCATGGTTTTCAACAACTGGGTTACCTGAGGAACGAGGTAGAGCAGCAGAAAAACCATGACTGCGGTTACAACGACAAATACCAGTGCCGGATAGACCAGCAGGCGTCTGGTCTGGGAGACCAGTTCGTCGTGCCACTTGAGCGTGGCTCCGAGATTCTCGAACACCTCGGTCAATGTCCCGGAAAGTTCGCCAGCTCGAATCAGGCTGATGAACACGGTGTCGAAAACGCGCGGAAATCCGGCCAGCGCCTGGGAAAGTGTCTTGCCGCCTTCGATGTCTTCAAGGACAGATGTCAAGAGTTCGCGAAAACGCGGATTTTCCATGCCGTCGCGCAAGTCGCGCAGGCCTTCGATCAATGGGATTCCGGCGCGTGAAACCTGTTCGAGGTCGAAGCAAAATGTGATCAGATCCTGTCTGGTCACGCTGCCGCTGGCGAGCGATGGCCCCTGGCTGCGCACGGCGCGCGAAACGATCAGGTCCAGCCCCATTTTTTTCAGGCGCAATTCGAGGTCAACCTCGTTCGTGGCGTCGAGCTTGCCGCGAGCCTGACGACCCGTCCGGTCAACTGCCTTGTACTGAAATGCGGCCATTGGCTAATTGTCTTTGAACGGGTCTGTTTGGGCTCAAGCCGATTTCGCCGCGAGTATCGTGCGACGTTCGCGCGGAGGTGCTAACCGGCGCGCCCCGTCAGGTCGATCGAGCGCGCAACTTCGGCCAAACTGGTCACACCGTCGGCAACGCGGGCAACGCCTTCTTCGGCCAGCGTGCGGAAGTTCTTGGATAGCGCGGTCTCCCGCAATTCTCTCGGACTTGCGCGCTTTGCGACGAGTTCGTCCAGATCAGCATCCATATGCAGTATTTCCATGATCGCCATGCGGCCGCGATACCCCCGGTTGCCGCAATGGCCGCAGCCCACGGGCCGAAAAATCCGGAACGGATCGTGGGCTTCGCGTCCGAGCAGGCGGCGTTCTTCGACGGATGGATCGTGGGCTTCCTTGCAATGAATGCACAAAACCCGCACCAGCCGCTGCGCAATGATGCCGATGATGTTGCCGGCCATGATGTCAGGCGCAATGCCGATATCGAGCAAGCGTGGAAACGCGCCGAGCGCCGAGTTGGTATGCAGGGTGGTGAACACCTGATGGCCAGTCATCGCCGCACGGAACGCCATTTCCGCCGTATCCCGATCGCGCACTTCTCCGACCAGAATGATATCGGGATCCTGGCGCATGATCGAGCGTATGCCGTTCGCGAAATCTATCTTTGCCAGTTCGGATACTGAGGTCTGCCTCATCATCGCCACCGGATACTCAACCGGATCTTCCAGCGTCATGATGTTCACCGACTCGACATTGAGCTTGGCCAGCATCGAATACAGCGTGGTTGTTTTTCCGCTCCCAGTCGGACCGGTGATAATCAGTATGCCTTCCGGCCTGGCAAGCATTAGATTGAGTCGAGACATCACCGGCCTGGCCAGCTTCAACTGGTCAAGGCTTATGATCGACTTTTCGCGGTCGAGTACACGCAAAACGATGTTCTCGCCCCAGATCGTGGGCTGTGAGGACACGCGAAAATCCACCGGCCGGCCATTGAGATTGAGCGAAAGCCGTCCGTCCTGAGGCGCGCGCGTTTCGGCGATGTTCATGCCGCTGATGACCTTGATCCGCACCGCGATGCCTGGCCAGTAGTTCTTGTGCAGGCTTCGAATTTGTTCAAGTACGCCATCAATGCGGTAGCGTATGCGCAGAAAAGCGAATTCCGGTTCAAAGTGAATATCCGACGCACCACGCTTGACCGCGTCGACCAGGAGGGCGCCGACCAGCCTGACGATCGGCTGGGTATATTCGTCCCCGATCGCCTGCATGCTTTGATAGTCGATTTCCCCGGTCTCGATTTCGCGCAGGATGCCGTCCACCGACAGCTCGTGGCCGTAGAACTGGTCGATGAATTCGTCCAACTGTGCCTGGCCGGCAAGCACCGTTTTCATCTGGATGTTCTGTCCAATCGTGGCGCGCAACTGATCCAGCGCAACAACATTGAACACTTCGGTGATGGCAACAATCAGCAAATTCTTCTCGGCGTCATACGCGATCGGCAGCAGGCGATGGCGCCGGGCGAATTCCTGGGGAACGAGCTTGAGCGCTTCCGCATCAACCAGCGCCTGGGAAAGATCAATGCTTTCCTGGCCGATGGTGCGCGCCATGATGTCGCGAATGACGGCTTCGGTGACGAATCCGAGCCGGACCAGAAGCCGCCCGATGGGCATGACCTGGGTTTTCTGCTCTGTCAGTGCGATGCGCAGCTGATCCTGGGTGATCAGGCCTTGCTGAACCAGTAACTCCCCCAGACGAAGCTTCTTGCGCTGCTCGGACATCGGCGGCTAAATCACTGCTCTACGCGAGCGGAAAGCTGGCCGACGCGCTGGATGACGAGTGTTTGATCGAAATTAGCGAGGCCTTTCTTGAAAGACAGATCCAGTGCCTTGCGGTAGTAGTCGAGCGCAAGCTTGTCCTGGCCGAGGTGATCCAGTCCGACAGCCAGATTGAATGCGTAGTCCGCATTGTCCTGCTGCATCTGAAAGGCCTGGAAATAGGCTTGCTGCGCGGAAGGCCATTGCCCCTGTTCGGCATACAGATTACCAAGCGAATAATTCAGGAACGCCGATGGATCGCGTGCAATGAGTTGTTTGAGCCGGGATTCACTGGCCGGACGATCTGCGCCACCGACAATGGAGATCAAGCCGGCCTGCGCATAGGAATTGCGCGGATCGAGCGCCAGGATCCGCTGGTAATAGCTGCTGGCATCGTCCAGTCGGCCTTCACCCAGCGCGATGGCGCCAAGCCCAAGCAAGGCGTCAATACTGCGCGGTTCCAGCTGGATGAATTGTTCGTACAGTTCCCTTGCTTTCGCGTTTTCTCCACGCTGAAGAGCTTCATAGGCTTGCATCAGCATCGCAGCGACCTGCGTTTGCTTTGCGGCGTCCTTGCGAACTTCCACAGCGCCGGACTCGGCCCGCAATGATGGAATGACGATGGTTTCCACCGTATCGCCCGCATCGGCAAGCGGCGCGGAATTCGGCAGGCCTCGGGACACTGCCTTCATCTTCGGACCCGGGGCCGGTTTGGCGGAGGTTTTCTTTTTGGCCACAGGCATGGCCGTCGGTTCGTCCAACGCCGGAGGGAGTGGTTGCCCGGATGTATCCTCAACATTGCCGATGGCGGCCACGGCACCTGCCCCGGAGATGGCGTCCGACGAATTCATGCCACCAGGTAATCCGGTTATTTTTGCGCTGTCCGGCAGCGGCGCGCTGGCTTGGGCTGCGATTGGCGGAGCCGCCACCAGCGGAGCCAATGCCGGCGCGGGACTGCGAAACGGCTGGGCCACCTGCAGGTAGACATACGTTCCGTAAATGAGGGCAAAAAGAACGGCGCACCCAAGAAAACTGATCATGTAATGCTCGCGTGCGTAGTCCAGGACGTTGAATCCCGGCGCGCTTCGGGCCTGCAACAAGGTTGCCGCCTGGGCGGCAGTCGGCGAGACTGCCGGATCCGGAAGTACATCAGGCGCGGACAGCGTCGGTTCCAGCGTCAGCTCATCCGCCATCTCAGTGATGTTGCCCGTGGTCTCGGCGTTTGCTTCGTCGCGGTTCTTCGAGGCCTTCTGCAGGGCTTCGAGCAACAAGCTCATGGTGTTCTGCCGCTCGGGTCGATGTTCGGCAGAAAGCGACGGAAGAACACCAGTTCGTCACTGTCGAGAGACGGATTGGTAATCATGGTCGGCTTCAGAAAAATCACCAGTTCCGATTTTTGGGTTTCTTCATTGCGGAACTGGAACGCCTCGCCCGCAACGGGAATCCGGCCAAGCCCGGGAACCTGATCGCGATCGCGCGTAACGCTGTCCTGCATCAGACCGCCCAGTAGGGCAACTTGTCCGCTGGACAATTGCAGCACGGACTCCATTTCGCGAATCGATATCTCCGGAACCTGGTTCTGGATCGGCTGGGCGAGCGGCACCCCGGTTGGAGAAATCCGCAGCAACGGGTTCGGATCATCGCGGAATCGTGCAATGCGGCTGATGGTTGGGCGAACCGTCAGGGTCACCTGGCCGTTCTCATTGATTTGCGGCGTCAGGCTCATGACCAGGCCCACGGCGACGCTATGCACGGTGCTGGTGATGGTGGTGACGGTGTTATTCGCGTTCTGGTTGGTTTCCGAATCCAGGGTGAAATAAACCACATTGTCGACCACCTTCAGCAATGCGGTCTGATTGTTCATCGCCATCAGTTTCGGGCT
>JANNTE010000211.1:0-28705 GCA_031403365.1 Betaproteobacteria bacterium
TTCCTGATCGTCATGCGCGTCCTCGTTCTCGGCGCGGGTGTGATCGGCATCACCACAGCCTACTACCTTGCCGAGAATGGGCACGAGGTGACGGTGATCGAGCGCCAACCCGGCGTCGCCCGTGAGGCGAGTTACGCCAACGGCGGCAATGTCTGCCCGAGCTATGCGACCCCTTGGGCTGCGCCCGGCATGCGCAAGAAGGTATTTGGCTGGCTGCGCGAGGACGATACGCCGCTCAGAGTGAGCTGGCGCAGGCGGTATACAACACGATTGTGAGCCAGTTGCGGCTGAAGGCGGCGGTCGGCAAGCTGGCCGAAGCTGATCTCGCAGAGGTCAATCGATTACTCAAGGACGACGCACCATGATTCAGTGGCGTACGACCCCCGGCGCGAGGGTATTGATTGCCATGCTGCTGGTGGTTGGCGTTGCGGGCTGTGCCCGCGAGGAAATGAGGTCTTATCGTGGCGTGATGGAAAGCGCGATTGTGAAACTCGAGGCACCTGTGGCGGGAAATTTGTCATCACTCAGCGTTGGGCCAGGCAGCACGGTAACCGAAGGCGCAAATCTTTTTTCGCAGGCTGGAACAAGTGAAATATCTGCGCATGCGCAAGCGACGCAACGCCTCCAGCGGGTGGCAGACACTGGCGACAGACGCCCGGAAGGGGGGGCGGACGAAATCGAGCAACTGAAAGCCGACGTTGCGCAGGCTGAATGGAAGATGCAGATGATGTCGGCGAGCGCGCCGGTCAATGGTGTGGTGACAGAAACGCTTTACTCCAAGGGGGACTGGGTACCTGCCGGAGCAGAGGTCCTGTCGATCCTGCCATTCGACAAGATCAAGGTCAATTTCGAAGTCCCGCTGTCGGTTGCGGCGCGACTGCAGAACGGCCAGGCGATCGTACTCTCGTGTGAGCAATGCAGGGGTGCCATACCCGGAAAGATTACGTACATATCGCCCTTTGCCACGACGGAGTCTGCCGTGGGCGAAGCTGATCAGCTTCAATACCGGATCGAGGCGCGCCCCGACCCGGCTCACGCCGCGTCACTTAAACCCGGCCAGTCAATGACAGTGAGCTTGTGAAAGTGCTTGCTGGCCTGAAAAGTTTTAAGGGCATTCGTGTGCGCTCGCGGCGTTTCGACCCGCACCGGGGTGGCAAGCGCGCTTTCGGCGTTGGAACTGTGGCGGGATACTTGCTGGTTGTGTTCCTGAGCGCTTGCGGCGACAAGCCAGAGCTGGTGGAGCAGCCCCGGCTGGTCAATGTCGTGGCGGCTACGCTTTCCGATACTGGTACTGATTTCGGCTATTCCGGAGAAGTTCTGCCGCGCTACGAGACCAGTCTCAGCTTTCGGCTTGGCGGCAAGATCGTGGCGCGCAATGTAGAAGTCGGCAGTCAGGTAAAGAAAGGCGATGTACTGGCGCGGCTTGATCCGGAAGACCAGCAACTTGGCCTGCGAGGCGCGCAATCGCAGTTGGCGGCCGCCAGTTCCGAGTATGAGCAGAGCAAGGCGGAACTCGAACGCTACACCGACTTGTACCAGAAGGCGTTCATCAGCAAAGCCGAGTTCGACCGCCGGCAAAACGGATACAACATTGCGAAGGCGCGACTGGAACAGGCGCGGGTGCAGCTTGCGGCGACCAGAAATCAGACTGGTTACACTGAACTCGTGGCGGATCAGGCGGGGCTGGTGACCGCCATAGAAGTCGAAGTCGGTCAGGTCGTGGCTACAGGTCAAGCGGTCATGAAACTCGCGCGCACCGGCGAGCGGGAGGTCGTCATCAACGTCCCGGAAAATCGACTGAAGGAATTAAGCGCAGCCGAAACCATCGTCATCGCGCTCTGGGCAGACCCGGACCGGATCTACAAGGGCCGGGTGCGCGAGGTGAGTCCTTCTGCCGATCCGGTCACTCGAACCTATCCGGCCCGGATCAGCATACTGAATGCCGATGCGGCCGTGAAGCTGGGAATGACCGCCAACGTCGATTTGAAGGGTGATGCGCGAACGCTGGCCGTCCTGCTGCCGGCGACCGCCGTGTTTCAGGACAGCGGACGCTCGGCGGTATGGGTGGTGGACAAGGCAAGCAGTCAGGTTAAGCTGGTGCCGGTCGAAACCGGCACCTACGTGGAAGACAAGGTTGTGGTGGTTTCCGGCCTCAATGCTGGTGATCTGGTCGTGCGTGCCGGGGTGCACAAGTTGTATGCCGGCGAGAAAGTCCGCGTTCAGGAGGAGCCTCTGGGCAAGGTGGCGAAGTGAAGGGCTTCAATCTCTCCGAGTGGGCGCTCGAGCACCAGTCGCTGGTGCTTTTTTTTATGCTGGCATTGTTTGCCGCAGGCGTGTTTTCCTATGTCAGGCTAGGCCAGGCCGAAGATCCAGAATTCACCATCAAAGTCATGGTGATCAAGGCATTCTGGCCGGGCGCTTCGCCGGCCGTAATGGAGCAGCAGGTCACGGAGCGCCTGGAACGAAAGCTGGAGGAAACACCGTATCTGGACTTCGTGCGCTCCTATACGAAATCCGGAGAGACCACGATTTTTCTGACGCTTCTGGACTCCACCCCGCCGAAAGAAGTCGCGGAAGTCTGGTATCAGGTCAGGAAGAAGCTGGGCGATATCCGCCACACCCTGCCGCGGGGAACGCTCGGCCCGTACTTCAATGACGAGTTCGGGGACGTGTTCGGAAACCTCTACGCCGTTGTAGGCGATGGCTATTCCTATGCGGAACTGAAACTCCATGTGGAGAAGGCGCGCAAGGAACTGCTGCGCGTGCCTTATGTCGCCAAGGCCGAAATTCTGGGTGATCAGGACCAGAAAATTTACATCGAAATTTCTCATCGCAAGCTCGCCACGCTCGGCATCGATCCGCTGGCCATTGTTGCCGTGCTGGGCGAACAGAATGCAATGACACCGGCCGGTTCAATTGATACCGAAGCGGACCGAATTCATTTGCGCATCTCCGGCAGCTTCGACTCGGTCGAAAGCATTCGCGAGATCGGAATCCAGGCCAACGGACGCCTGTTCCGTCTGGGGGACGTTGCGCGTGTTTATCGAGACTATGTAGATCCGCCCGCGCAGAAGGTTCGCTACATGGGGCAGGAAGCCATTGCGCTGGCCGTATCGATGGCCAAGGGCGGTGACATTCTGCAGCTTGGACACGACCTCAACCAGGCTTTCGCGCGTATCCGGCGGGATCTGCCAGTCGGCATCGAAGTCCATCAGTACTCGAACCAGCCCGAGGTGGTAAAGCGCTCGGTTGACGAATTCATGAAGACGCTGATCGAGGCAATCGTGATTGTGCTGGCGGTGAGTTTCGCCAGCCTCGGGTTGCGCACCGGCATGGTGGTGGCATTGTCCATTCCACTGGTGCTTTCGATGACCTTCATGCTGATGAAGTTGTTTGGCATCGATTTGCAACGTATCTCGCTGGGCGCGCTGATCATCTCGCTGGGTCTGCTGGTGGACGATGCCATTATTTCGGCGGAAATGATGGTCACCAAAATGGAGCAAGGCATGGAACGGGCACAGGCTGCGGCTTTTGCCTACACGTCGACGGCGTTTCCCATGCTGACGGGCACATTGATCACCGCGGTCGCATTTACCCCGGTGGGTTTCGCCAAGTCATCTGCCGGCGAGTACACGTTCTCGATTTTTGCGGTGGTGACCATCGCGCTTATAGTGTCGTGGTTTGTGGCAGTCCTGTTCACCCCATACTTGGGTTACAAACTGCTTCCCGATTTTGTGCAGGGCGTGGCGCCCACTTCGTTGTTCCGCCGATTCGTGCACGGGCCGCTGCACCGGTGGATGCCTCAACTGGTCCCCGCGCCGGTCAGTGTGCACCATGGAGACGTATACGACAGCCCGTTCTACCGAAGCTTTCGCGCACTGGTGGACTGGTGCGTGACTTATCGCAAGACGGTCATTTTGATCACGATCGCGATTTTCGCCTTGTCCATTTTCGGTTTTCGTTTCGTACAGAACCAGTTTTTCCCCTCCTCTAATCGCCCGGAGTTGATCGTGGATCTCTGGATGCCACAGGGCGCTTCGTTCCAGGCCACGGAGGTGCAGGTCAAACGGTTGGAGAAAAAACTCGAAAGCGATGGCAATGTTCTGAATTACGTGGCCTATGTAGGCAATGGCAGCCCGCGCTTTTATCTGCCGCTTGACCAGAAGCTGGGTCATCCGAACTTTGCGCAGTTTGTGATCGTGGCCACCAGCAACGAGGCCAGGGAGGTGTTGTACGACAAACTCAATACCGTACTTGAAAGCGAATTTGCCATGCTCAGGGGGCGCGTGAACCGCCTGGAGAACGGGCCGCCAGTGGGCTATCCGGTTCAGTTTCGTGTGCTTGGTAACGACATCGCAAAGGTGCGCAAAATAGCGGGCGAGGTTGCGACCACGGTTCGTGCCAATCCAAATGTCCAGAACGTGCATCTGGACTGGAATGAACAGGTAAAGACCATTCGTCTCGAGATTGACCAGAACAAGGCGCGCGTGATCGGTATAAGTTCGCAAGGATTGTCCACCATGCTCAATTTTGTCCTGTCCGGATACAGCATTACCCAGTACCGGGAAAAAGACGAATTGATTGAAGTGCTGGCCCGTGCCCAATCCGGCGAGCGCCTCGATCCCGGCAGACTGTCGGAAATCAATGTGCCGACTCAGTCCGGAAAGTGGATCCCTCTTGCGCAGATCGCGAAAATTGAATACGGTTTCGAGGAAGGCATCATATGGCGCCGCGACCGGCAGCCGTCGGTTACGGTCCGCGCAGATATTCGTGGCGATGTCCAGGCGCCGGTAGTAAGCAAGCAGATCGATCCGCTGCTCGATGCCTTGCGCGCCCGGTTGCCGGAGTATTACCGCATCGAGGTCGCGGGTGCGATTGAAGAAAGCGCTAAAGGCGAGAATTCCATCATCGCAGTAATGCCCTTCATGCTGATCGCGGTGCTCACGCTGCTGATGATCCAGTTGCAGAGTTTTCAGAAGACGATCATGGTGTTGCTGACCTCTCCTCTGGGGCTGATCGGCGTGGCGTTTATTTTGCTGACCTGGAACGTACCATTCGGATTCGTCGCCAATCTGGGTGTCATCGCGTTGTTCGGCATGATCATGCGCAATTCGGTCATTCTCGTGGATCAGATCGAACAGGATATCCGCGCCGGTCACCCGCAATGGCATGCCATTGTTGACGCGACCGTGCGGCGTTTTCGTCCGATCGTGCTAACGGCGCTTGCCGCCGTGCTGGCGATGATTCCCTTGTCGTTCAGCGAGTTTTGGGGACCAATGGCGGTTGCCATCATGGGCGGCCTGATATCAGCGACCATACTCACGCTGCTGTTCGTGCCTGCCCTTTACGCCGCCTGGTTTCGTGTGCAGAAGCCAACGCCCGGTGTACCGGGCCGGGCCAGCGCGTGAATGTTTGCAACGGGTACTGAATAACATGATGAACAGGTTCAGAGTAAGCGCACCGCGAATTTGGATTTGCGGCCTGGCGCTTGTGCTTTGCATTGCCCGTCCGGCGACGGCAATCGAGCAATGCGGCATCGCGTCAGCGCACGAACTGGCCACCCGGGCAGGGTGCGAAATTCTCCGCTCGGGCGGCAATGCCTTCGATGCCGCTGTGACGGTGGCCGCCGTGCTTGCCGTCGTCGAACCATTTGCATCGGGCATCGGCGGAGGTGGATTCTTTCTTTTGCATCGGGCTTCCGATGAACTGGATGTCTTCGTCGATGCCCGAGAAACGGCGCCGGCGCGGGCTTCACGGGAGCTGCTCTCCGGCCAGGATGCGCTTGAGAAGAAACTGACACGGGAGGGTCCGACTGCGGCCGGCATTCCGGGCGAACCTGCGGCGCTTGACTGGGTGGCCAATCGATACGGAACCCTGCCGTTGACACGATTGCTGGCGCCTGCGATCCGATTGGCGGAGCGGGGATTTCCCGCCGACGGGCGTTACGCGGGCGCGACCGCGCTGCGCGAGGGGCTCCTGCGTGGCAATGTCACTGCCGCGAGCATTTTTCTCGACCAGGGCAAGGCAGTCCAGACCGGGTTCGTCCTGATCCAGCCAATGCTCGCGCGCACCTTGCGCATGCTTGCCGAGCAAGGCGGCCGCGCATTTTACGAGGGCAACTTTGCCCGGGACCTGACCAACGCGGTCAACTCAGCGGGTGGGCTGTGGGAACTGTCGGATCTGGAGAATTACCGGGTGATCGAGCGCCAGCCGCTTCGCTTCACCTATCGCGGCGCCGTCATTACCACGGCGCCGCTGCCGTCATCGGGTGGACTGGTACTGGCCCAGAGTTTGTTCATTCTCGAACCGGTACACCGTGCCGACCTGCCGGCAACGGACCGCATGCATTTTGCAGCCGAGGCCATGCGCCGCGGCTATCATGATCGAGCGCGCTACATGGGGGACCCGGGTTTTGTTGAGGTGCCGGTGCATCAGCTCGCGTCGCGAGACTATGCGCGCAATCGCGGCGCATCGATCGATCCGGCGCGTGCCACATTGAGCACAGATCTGGCGCAAGCTGCCGAGGAAGGGCAGGACACGACCCACTTTTCCATAATTGACAATCAGGGCAACCGCGTGGCCGCAACGCTCTCGGTCAACGGTCCTTTCGGATCCGGATTCGTTGCCGGTGACACTGGCGTGCTGTTGAACAATCACATGGACGATTTCGCACACCACTCGGGCGCGCCCAACATGTACAAGCTGATTGGTGGCCGGGCCAATGTCGTGGAGCCGGGCAAACGGCCGCTGTCGTCAATGACCCCGACTTTTGTGGAGGATGATCGCGGGGTTCTGGTACTCGGCACGCCCGGCGGATCGAGAATCATTTCCATGATCCTTCAGAGCGTGCTCACGTATCTGGACAGGGGGCAGATCGATCTCCCGGGCCTGGTTGCGGCGCCACGCTTCCATCATCAGTACCTGCCCGATCGGATTGAAATCGAACCGGAAAGTTTTCCAGACTCCCTGGTCGAGGAGCTGAAAGCCAGGGGGCACACCGTGGAAATCAGCCGCCGCAAGTGGGGTAATATGCAGATCGTGTTCCAGGATAAAAAGGGACGCGTCGAGATTGCCAACGATCCGCGCGGTCAGCGCGGCGTCCTGTTCTAGACATGGCGCGAGAGGATTCCGTGAAAACGACTTTTCTGGATTTTGAGCAACCGATTGCCGATCTCGAGGCGAAAATCGAAGAACTGCGCTACGTGCAGGACGATTCCGCTGTCGATATCTCCGAGGAGATATCGCGCCTTCAGAAAAAAGGCAGCGCGCTTACCCAGGATATCTATGCCAAGCTGTCGTCATGGCAGATTTCCCAGGTGGCCCGCCATCCCCAGCGCCCCTATGCGCTGGATTACTTTCAGAATCTGTTTACCGATTTCGAGGAATTGCAAGGCGATCGCCTGTTCGCGGAAGATCCGGCCATCGTAGCGGGGCTCGCCCGTTTCGGGAGCCAGACGGTGATGGTCATTGGTCACCAGAAGGGGCGCGATACCAAGGACAAGCTCTATCGCAATTTCGGCATGCCAAAGCCGGAAGGTTATCGAAAGGCTTTGCGGCTGATGAAGCTAGCTGAGAAATTCAATTGCCCGGTAATGACATTTATCGATACGCCGGGAGCGTACCCGGGAGTCGGTGCGGAGGAGCGCGGACAGTCGGAAGCCATCGGACGCAACCTGTATGCGATGTCGGAACTTCGCGTACCCATCATAGTAACCATCATTGGCGAGGGCGGATCCGGTGGGGCGCTCGCGATCGCGGTCGGGGACGTGACCTTGATGTTGCAGTACTCCATTTACTCGGTCATTTCGCCGGAAGGATGCGCTTCGATTTTATGGAAAAGCGCCGACAAGGCACCGGATGCCGCCGAGACTCTGGGCATTACCGCGAACCGGCTCAAGATGCTGGGGCTGATAGACCGCGTGGTCGCTGAACCACCGGGCGGCGCCCATCGCAATCCGGCCGCACTCATGCAATCCCTGCGCAAATATTTGCAGGAGGCTCTCGCCGAGGCGCAGGAAAAGCCGATCAACGAAATGATCGAGGCTCGGTTTGCGCGTTTGATGGCCTACGGCAAGTTCAAGGAATCAGCGAGTCGTTAATTCATTTTGTGAAGTTCCGCAAATGAATCCGGATACCCCGCGCGCGCGGGGTATCTTGTTTGAGCATACCGTTGCGTCGTGATCATGAAGGACGAAGTCGCAAAAATTGTCGATCGGGCCCTCGAGGCGCACTCTCTGCATGGCCGGCGGATCACCATCGCTCTGAGCGGCGGTATGGACTCCGTTGTTCTTCTGGACATCCTGCATGAACTGCGGGCCTCGCGGGCACTTATGCTGTCAGCGGTCCATGTGAACCATCGGATCAACCCGCGTTCGGGCGAGTGGGAGAACTTTTGTCGATCGATTTGCCGGCAACACGGTATTCCCCTGACCGTTGAGCGCGTAGACGTGGTCCAGGATGGCGAAGGCATCGAAGCGGTGGCGCGAAGATTGCGCCATGGCGTGTACTCCAGACTCGACACCGATTGTGTCGCACTGGCCCATCACGCAGACGACCAAGTGGAGACCATCCTGTTGCAGCTTTTGCGTGGCGCTGGACCGCAAGGTTTGTCCGGTATGCCGATGATCAGCAGCCGGCATCCTGCAGTCGGAGGTGAATCTGGCGTGCGGCTGATTCTGCGTCCATTGCTCAATGTGCGCCGCTCAGGAATTCAGCAGTATGCGCAAGCGAAAGGCCTGGCCTGGGTCGAGGACGACAGCAATGCTGACTCGCGATTTGACCGCAATTTCCTTCGCAATGAGATCCTGGTTCGATTGGAACCACGCTTTCCTGCCTATCGCGAAACCTTGGCACGGACTGGCCGGAACATGGCCGATTACGCAAATCTTGCGCGGGATCTGGCGCGCATGGATGCCGGGACGTCACAGCCGGGAACGCTGTCGGTGCAGCACCTTAGACAGTTGACCGATGCACGCGCATTGAACTTGCTCCGCCTGCTTTTTTCCGATCACGAACTGCCCATGCCACCGCGCACGCGCCTGGAGGAAGCCCTGCGCCAGTGCCGGCACGCTGGCTGGGACGCGCAAATTTCGATCAGGTTTGGCAACGCGGTCTTGTCTAGTTATCGCAATGTAGTGCGACTTGTGAAGCAATCGAATTGCTTGCCGAGCCACTGGTATTCAAGCTGGGACGGCAGGTGCGATTTGCCTCTGCCCGATGGCCTTGGATTACTGCGATCGCAGTCCGTGATTGGCGAGGGTATCGCCCGCCGACACTTCGACAAAGGTGCGGCGACCGTGCGTGGCCGCAACGGCGGCGAACGCATGCGAACTGGAACAAAGAGGCCGCGCCGCGCCCTCAAGAGCCTGTTGCAGGAGCATGCGATCGCACCCTGGGAGCGCAATCGCATGCCGATGGTCTTCTTCGGCGAATTGCTAGCCTGGGTTCCAGGAGTCGGTGTGGCGGCGGAGTTTTGCGCAGACCCGCAAGAGGTCGGCATCGCACCGGTTTGGGAAAGAGGTTGAAGGAAACTGGCGCGCCGTGACCGGACTTATGGACGATCAGCGGGATTTGACCAATATGGCATTGATCCCGAGTTTCTTTGCGCGGGCGATGGCTTGGTCGGCCTCGCGTTTGTCCTTGAAGGGGCCAATCTGTACCCGGGTTTCCAGGCGAGCCTCGAGACCGGCGCGTCGCAGTTGATTTTGCAAGGCCTGCGCATTGGCGGGGGAATTGAATACGCCTACCTGGACCACATAAGTTGCCTCTGAATGCGTTGCGGCGCGCTCCGAACTGCTCGCGCGCGACGACGGCGGTGGCGGCGGCGCTACGCTGCCCTGTTCGGTGAACGGAGCAGGAGATTCGGCAGCGACGATACGGGCCTGCTGAGTGTGTTCCACCACGGCCTGGCCGGCGCTGGCGATTAGCGGGCCGGACTGCGCGATATCGGCGGTAATTAGCGCCATGGATGGCTCATGCGGCGCGGTGATACTGACCGGGCGTTCGCGCAGGCGGTCATACAACCCCAGCCCCGGGATCGCGAGACCAATCAAAACCAGAGCCGCAACCAGGTGTCGCAGGTTTGATGCTCGCGGTTTCTCGACAGGCGTCGGCGGATCGATGGTACTGAATGACATTTCTCGGGACGCGACGGACATCAGGATGGCTGATGCTATCACCGATTTTCTGAAAATTTCTGGTGGCATCGAATTGGAAGATCGGTCCCGACACCAGTCTCGGTCTCGATATCAGGCATTTGCCATTCCTTTCATCGGCGAGGCATGCTATCCTTATGAATTAGCATCAAAAATTCTAAATCCATATGGAGAACCAGATGGCTGTTGAACGCACCCTGTCGATCATTAAACCTGACGCAGTGGAAAAAAATGTAATCGGATCAATCTATTCCCGATTTGAAACAAATGGGCTCAAAATTATTGCCGCCAGAATGTTGCACTTGTCGCAAAATGAAGCTGAGGGATTCTATGCGGTGCATCGGGCGCGGCCTTTTTTCAAGGACTTGGTCGCTTTCATGATTTCCGGGCCGGTCATGATCCAGGTGCTCGAGGGTGAGAATGCTATTCAGAAGAACCGGGATTTGATGGGTGCAACAGATCCAAAGAAAGCGGCGAAAGGAACCATTCGTGCCGATTTCGCCGACAGCATTGACGCCAACGCCGTGCATGGGTCTGATGCAGCCGCGACGGCGGCGTTGGAAATCTCATACTTTTTCCCGACGCTGAGTATCTATACCCGCTAATGCCTGTCAACTTGCTCGATTTTGACGCTGAACAGCTCGCCGATTTCATTGCGCAAATCGGCGAGAAACCGTTTCGCGCCCGGCAAGTCATGCGCTGGATCCATCGCTTTGGGCAGGCCGACATTGAGAGCATGAGCGACTTGTCCAAGGACTTGCGCGCCAAACTCGTCGCGGCCGGCGCGTTGGTGCAGGCGCCGTCCGTCATGACAGATTCGACCGCATTCGATGGCACACGAAAATGGCTACTTGGAGTCGGTGCGGCCAACGGCATCGAAACGGTATTTATTCCGGAATCGGGGCGAGGCACGCTCTGTGTGTCTTCGCAGGTGGGATGTGCGCTGGAATGTGCGTTCTGCTCCACTGGCAGGCAGGGTTTCAACCGCAATTTGACGGTCGCAGAAATCATCGGTCAGTTATGGTGGGCAAATCGCGCACTCGGGGCCGTGCACGGTGGCGAAAGATTGATCAGCAACGTCGTAATGATGGGCATGGGCGAACCACTGGCGAATTTCGACAACGTGGTTGCGGCGATGAAAATAATGTTGGACGACCATGGTTACGGGCTGTCGCGCAGGCGGGTAACACTTTCAACTTCCGGGCTGGTGCCAGCGATGGATAGACTTGCCGCGCAGCTGCCCGTGGCGCTGGCAGTCTCGTTGCATGCGCCTGACGACGATCTGCGCAATCGACTGGTTCCGATCAACAAAAAGTATCCACTCAAGGAATTGATGGCTGCATGCAAACGCTACATCCGGGTCGCCCCGCGCGATTTCGTTACCTTTGAGTATGTGATGCTGGAAGGAGTCAATGACTCAGTGGAACAGGCCAGGCAACTGGTGACGCTGGTCAAGGGCGTGTCCTGTAAGTTCAATCTGATTCCCTTCAATTCGTTTCCGGATTCCGGATTTTTCGCGCTCTTCGCCGGCGCGAATTGACGCGTTTAGAGACGTCTTGATGCGCGCGGGTCTGATCACGACCACGCGCAGAACTCGAGGCGATGACATTGACGGGGCATGCGGCCAGCTTGCCGGTCAGGTGCAGGACCGCACCCAGCGCAAAGGCCGGCGCGCTATGGCCGCATCCGCATGACTGGCGCTGGCATGCCGCGGATCGCCATTTTGATTGCGGTAGCCATTCTGGCTGGTTGCTCTGCCACGAAAGAAAAATCCGAAACCGGCGAACCGAGAGACGCTGCGGAGAATCGCGCCAGAATCCATACCGAGCTCGGCGCTGCGTACTACGGCGCCGGACAGATGCCGGTAGCCGTACAGGAACTCAAGGAGGCGATCAGTGCCGATCCGGATTACGGCCCCGCGCACAGCCAGCTGGCACTGGTTTACATCACCTTGAAGGAAGATGCGCTGGCGGAGAAATCGTTCCGGCGCGCCCTGCAAATAGACCCGGCCGATTCATCGGCGAACAACAATTACGGAATGTTTCTGTGCCAGCGCAAGCGTGAGAAGGACGCTATGAAGCATTTTGCCATCGCGCTGAAGAATCCCCTGTATGTTACGCCGGAGAATGCGTACACCAATGCCGGCGTTTGTTCGCGCCTTCTGGGCGACGACGCAAAAGCGGAAGAATGGCTGCGCAAGGCGCTCGCGCTGCAACCAAATCAATCCCAGGCGCTCTACCAGTTGGCCGATATTGCGTTCAAGCGCGATGAAATGCAAAACGCCCGGACACTGCTGAATCGTCACATGCAAGTATCTGCTCCTTCCGCCGATGCGCTGTGGCTCGGTGTGCGCATTGAACACAGGCTTGGAAATCGAACCGCATTTGCAAGTTATGGTGCGCAATTGAAGAATCGCTATCCGGAATCCCCGCAGACCAGAGCATTCGACGAAGGCCGTTTTCAATGACCGAAACTTTTTCCAGCGCCCAATCCACCGCCGCTGCGGCTGAGGTCGCGACCGGTCCGGGCGCGGCACTGCTCAAGGCGCGCAGAGATCAAAGCCTGAGTCTCGGCGATGTTTCGCGCCAGCTTAAGCTTTCAGTGCGGCAGGTCGAGGCAATCGAGCGGGACGATTTTTCCGGACTCAAGAATGCAGTGTTCATCCATGGCTTCATTCGCAATTATGCGAAGCTGCTCCATCTGGATCCGGATCCGCTGATTCAGGCAGCCGACCTGAAGCTCGCTCCACCGGCGCTGCCCGCACCGGACCAGCGTGAGCCGGATGATTTGCCATTGGTGCGGGTCAAGTTTAGAAAAAGTTGGGCCTGGTCAGCTGTGGCCGTCTTCGTGATAGGCGTACTGGCATTGTCCGCCTACATCGGCCGTGGCCGTCATTCCGAACCGGTATCCACTGATTCTTCCGCCTCTCCGGCTTCGGTAGCCGCCGAGAAAATGTCGAGCCCGGACGTTCAGTCAGCTGCCAATGTCGAACCGGTCCAGGCGCCGCCGGAACCGAAACCGGATGTCCCGCCGAAAGTGGCAGTCAAAGCGGAATCAAAACCCAAACTGGTCGCGAAGACCGAAAGTCAGCCGGCAGCGGATGCGGTTGCACCGGCTGCATCGGGCGCGGCAGCTGTGCGCGTGACGGTGCGCATGATTTTTGATGAGGAATCGTGGGTTGAGATCAAGGATGGAACTGGAAAAAGCATCTTTGGCCAGTTGAACGCGGCAGGAAGTCGTCGCAGCGTCAGTGGCGAACCGCCGCTTTCCATCGTAGTCGGACATGCGGCGGGTGTGCGCATGTTTCGTGACGATCGCGCTCTCGACCTTGCACCTCATACTCAGGTGGATGTGGCGCGACTGACGCTGAATTGACACGCTTGTCGCCCATGCCGGAATACCTTACCCCTCGTCACGAAACGCGCCTGGTGCGCATAGGCGGGATTGCTGTCGGAGGTGGTGCACCAGTCGTCGTACAGTCGATGACGAATACCGACACGGAGGATGTGAAAGCGACCGCTCGACAGGTTCGTGAACTTGCCGAGGCAGGCTCGGAATTCGTGCGCATCACGGTCAATACGGCCGCAGCCGCCGCAGCGGTGCCCGAGATTCGCAATCTGCTGGAGGGCGAAGGATGTCGAGTGCCCTTGATCGGCGATTTTCATTTCAATGGACATAAGCTGCTGACCCAGTATCCGGATTGCGCCCAGATGCTGGATAAGTACCGGATCAATCCCGGAAACGTTGGTCGCGGAATGAAACGCGACGATCAGTTTGCGTCCATGATTGAAACAGCCTGCCGATATGGCAAACCGGTGCGTATCGGCGTCAATTGGGGCAGCCTGGACCCGGAACTCCTTGCCCGCATGATGGACGAAAACGCGGCACTTCCGGCCCCGGGCGAGGCCACGGACGTCATGCGCGAGGCACTGATTGTCTCGGCGTTGCAAAGTGCCCGGAAGGCCGAAGAGATCGGTTTACCGGGAGATCGAATCATCCTGTCGTGCAAAGTCAGCGGGGTTCAGGATCTGATTCGCGTCTACCGCGAACTGGCCAAGCGATGTGACTATCCGCTGCACCTTGGCTTGACTGAGGCGGGCATGGGGTCCAAGGGAATTGTCGCGTCAACAGCGGCGCTGGCGGTGCTTTTGCAGGAAGGGATCGGCGATACCATACGTATATCGCTTACACCGGATCCGGGTGGAGACCGCTCGCGCGAGGTCATCGTTGCACAGGAGATTCTGCAGACCATGGGATTGCGCTCGTTTGCGCCGATGGTGATTGCGTGTCCGGGCTGCGGACGCACGACGAGCACGGTTTTTCAGGAACTCGCCGACAAGATTCAAAGCCATTTGCGCCGGCAGATGCCGGTATGGCGGTCACGTTATCCCGGAGTCGAGGATTTGCGGGTGGCAGTAATGGGTTGCGTGGTCAACGGGCCGGGCGAAAGCAAGCACGCCGATATCGGGATCAGTCTGCCGGGTTCAGGCGAAACGCCGGTGGCGCCGGTTTTCGTTGACGGAGTCAAGACAGTCACGCTCAAGGGCGAGCGTATCGCAGAGGAATTCCACTGCCTGGTGGATGACTATGTCGCCCGCCGTTACGGGCGCGACGGCGCCCAGGGTCTGGCGTCCGACGCCGGTGGCAGCGCTCCGGCGCGTGCGCCCACTTGAACGGCCGCGTTATCCTCCGAGACACTTCATCTTCATGACACAAACAATTCAGGCGGTCCGGGGGATGAACGATGTCCTGCCGGAACACGCACCCTTGTGGGAATATTTTGAAGACACGGTACGTGGCTGGCTGAGGCAATACGGCTATCGCAATATCCGCATGCCGATCCTGGAAAAGACGGATTTGTTCGTGCGCTCCATTGGCGAAGTGACGGATATTGTCGAAAAAGAAATGTACAGCTTCGTCGATCAACTCAACGGCGAAAGCCTGACCTTGCGTCCCGAAGGAACCGCCTCCTGTGTACGCGCTGTGATCGAGCACAATTTGCTCTACAACGGCGCCCAGCGCGTCTTCTACATGGGACCGATGTTTCGCCATGAGCGGCCGCAGAAGGGTCGTTACCGGCAGTTTCACCAGGTAGGCGTCGAAGCGCTCGGTTTCCCCGGCCCGGACGTGGATGCGGAGCACATGATCATGAGCGCAGGCCTGTGGAAGCGATTGGGGCTGGACGGCCTGCGGCTGGAAATCAACACTCTCGGAAACACGGATTCACGCAGCCGATTCCGCACCCGGCTTATCGCGCATCTGGAGAAGCATTCCGCGTTGCTTGATGAAGATGCGCGCCGGCGCCTGCACAGCAATCCGCTGCGGGTTCTGGACAGCAAGAATCCGGCAATGCGGGAAGTCATTGCGAGCGCACCGAAATTGGCGGACGATCTTGATGAGGATTCACGCAGGCATTTCGAGGAATTGCAAAGCCTGCTGACGAATTCCGGCATCGATTTCTCGATAAATGAGCGTCTGGTGCGTGGCTTGGACTATTACAATGACGTCGTTTACGAATGGACCACGACCAGGCTGGGTGCACAGGCAACAGTATGCGCCGGCGGACGCTACGACGGACTGATCGCGCAGATTGGAGGAAAGTCAGCGCCGGCCTGCGGTTTCGCGATGGGTATCGAGCGCATTCTGGCTTTGCTGGGGGATGCCCAGGCTTCGGTGCCCGCGCCTTGCGCCGACGCCTATCTGGTCCATAGCGGGGATCTGGCCAGTCGCTTTGCCTGGAACGTGGCAGAGACGTTGCGCGGGCGCGGACTTTCGGTGGTGTTTCATTGCGGTGGCGGCAGTTTCAAGTCGCAGATGAAGCGCGCCGACAGCAGCGGTGCGCGTTTTGCGGTAATTATCGGTGAAGACGAGGCCGTTAAAAGCGCGGTCTCACTCAAACCGATGCGGGAAGCAGGCGTACAAGTTCAAGTCGACGCACAGCAAGCGGCGGCGATCATCCAGAAATCAACTCATTCTTGACTTAACCATTGCAGAAGATTCCGACATGGCATTCGATCTCGAAGAACAAGAACAGATAGCTGAACTGAAGCAGTTCTGGAACCAATACGGCAAGCTGATCGTCACGCTTGTTGTGGCCGCTCTAGTTGCACTTGCCGGCACGCAGGCCTGGCGTTACCACCGGGCCAGTCAGTCTGAACAGGCTGCCGCGCTATTCACGAAATTCCATGAAGCCGTGCGCAAGAATGACGTCGGTGAGGTTCGCACGCTCGGCAAACAGTTGATCGACAGATTTGGCTCGACTGCCTACGGCCCCATGGCGGCCTTGTCGCTGGCCAGAACCAGCTACGAGAATGGCGACCCTGCCGCGGCTGCAAGCCAGCTGCAATGGGCCATCGAAAACGCCAAAGATGGCGAGACCTCGGATCTTGCACGCTTGCGCCTGGCTGGAATTCGGCTGGACGAGAAAAAATACGATGACGCGCTCAAACTGCTGGAAGCCAGTCATGGCGCGGCAATGGAGGCTTTGTATGCCGATTTGAGGGGCGACGTCATGGTTGCGCAAGGCAGGAGCGACGAAGCGCGGGCTGCTTACAAGTTGGCGCTCGAGAAAAGCTCGCCCAATAGCAGTTACCGGAATGTTGTGCAGATAAAACTCGACGCGCTGGGCGCGGCCAAGTGATTCATTTTGCTGTGCCGGTGCGCTGGCACCAGATGGTCTTGGGTGGCATGCTGGCTGTGTTGCTTGGCGCCTGCGGCAGCAAAGGCCCCAAACCGGCCAAATTGACGCACTTCAACCCTTCGGCGAAGCTTGCAGTCGCCTGGCAATCCGATATCGGCAGCGCCGGTCGTTACATCTTCGCGCCGACATTCCATGGCGGCAGCGTATTCGCGGCAAGCGCTGGTGGCGAGCTGGCGCGATTCAATGCCGCAGACGGCAAGACTCTGTGGCGGCTCAACACCAAGGCGCCGCTTTCGGGCGGTGTTGGCGTGAGCGCAAACCTGGTGCTGGTTGGAACCGCAAAGGGCGCGGTGCTGGCATATGACCTTGCAGGCAAACCCTTGTGGCAATCGAAAGTTTCCAGTGAAGTGCTCGGTTCGCCGCAGGCAACCAGCGAGTATGTCGTGGTGCGCAGCGGAGACAATCGCATATTCGGATTGGATGCGCGCGACGGATCGCGTCGCTGGGAGTATCAGACTCTGGCTCCGGCGCTGACCCTGCGCTCCAATTCTGGAGTGATCATCATTGAGGGTTTCGTCATTGCCGGCATGCCATCCGGCAAATTGGTGATACTGAATCTGGCGAACGGCGGGCTGGTCTGGGAGACCGTGGTGGCGGCTCCCAAGGGCGATAACGAACTTGAGCGCATTACGGACATTGCGGGTCTGCCGCTGGTGGAGGCGGGTCGGGTATGCGCTGTTGCTTTCCAGGGCCGTGTAGCGTGTTATGAAACCCAAAAAGGCAGTCAGCTCTGGGCGCGTCCGGCGTCCGGCGTCGGCGGTCTGGCGGCGGATGAACTTAACCTGTATTTGTCGGACGACGCCGGATCGGTGCTGTCGTTCGACAAAAGCAGCGGTGCCAGCGTATGGAAGCAGGACCAGCTATCCCACCGCAATCTGAGCGCGCCACTTGCCATCGCGAAGCATGTCGTGGTTGGGGATTTTGAGGGTAGGGTGCATTTTCTGAAACGTGACGACGGCTCGTTTGCCGCGCGCATCGCGACCGACGGTGGCCGCATTTTCGCGGCTCCAAAGTCGATTGATGGCGACACCGTAGTCATACAGACCCAAAGGGGCGGCGTCTACGCGATTGCGTTCAAGGGCGATTCCGTTGGCAATTAGGGTCGTGGCTGCGCCAGCCTGCAACATTCCTGTCCCGGTCTGAAACCAAATTGAAACCAACCATCGTTCTGGTCGGCCGGCCCAATGTCGGAAAGTCGACTCTGTTTAACAGGATGACGCGCTCGCGTCAGGCCTTGGTAGCCGACATCCCCGGCTTGACCCGCGATCGCCACTATGGCCAAGGCAAAACAGGGCCGAAATCATTTATGGTCGTAGATACCGGAGGCTTTGAACCGGTTGCCAAGGACGGCATTTACAAGGAGATGGCACGCCAGACACGCCAAGCCGTGGACGAGGCCGATGCTGTGTTGCTTCTCGTCGATGCACGCCAGGGTTTGACGCCGCTCGACAGGCAAATTGCCGTCGAATTGCGCAAAACTGCCCGCAGATTATGGCTGGTTGTCAACAAGGCGGAAGGCCTTTCTCATGAGACCGCTGCCACTGATTTTCAAGAACTGGGCCTGGGCGAACCGTTGACGATCTCGGCGTCGCATGGCGAGGGCGTGTACGAACTAATCGAGGTCGTCCTTGAGGAGTTTCCCGCTGAGGAAGAGCGGCAATCGGAAGACCGGCATCCGAAAATCGCCATCATCGGGCGCCCGAACGTCGGCAAGTCAACGCTGGTCAACACCGTGCTGGGCGAAGAACGGGTTATTGCATTTGACCAGCCCGGCACCACCCGTGACAGCATACAAATAGACTTTGAACGCAATGGGCGCACCTATACTTTGATCGATACCGCAGGCGTTCGCCGGCGCGCGCGCGTCGAAGACGTGGCGGAGAAATTCTCCGTGATCAAAACCCTGCAAGCCATCGACGAATGCAACGTGGTCGTGCTGGTGCTGGACGTCACCCAGGACGTCTCCGACCAGGATGCGCATCTCGCCGGGTTCATTCTGGAATCCGGGCGTGCCCTGGTGGTGGCAATCAACAAATGGGACGCTGCCGACGAAGCAACCCGCGAAAAGGTCAAGCGCGACTACCATCGCAAGCTGGGATTTCTGGACTTTGCGGCAGTGCATTACATATCAGCACGCACCGGTACCGGTGTCCCGGCCTTGTTTGGCTCCGCGAGTGCCGCATACACAGCGGCAATGACGAAGTTGTCCACGCCGAGGCTCACACGAGTCCTGCTTGCCGCGGTTCAGAAGCAGTCCCCGCCCCGCGCCGGCCTTACACGACCAAAGCCACGCTATGCCCACCAAGGCGGCATGAATCCGCCGCTCATCATGGTCCACGGCAATGCCTTGAACCAGGTTCCGGACAGTTATCGCCGCTATCTCGAGCGTGCCTTCATGGCGGCCTTCGACTTGCGGGGAACCCCGGTACGAGTGTCTTTCAAGCAGGGGAACAACCCGTTTTCGGGACGGCGACGGACGTAGCAGGCATGGGCAATTCGGGCCGATGGCAATGCGGTCGGAAATCCAGTAAAGTAACCGAGGGTCGAGAAGAAGAAAAGGAGCACCCATGAGCGCGAAAGGCCAGTTGTTGCAGGACCCATTCCTCAATGCATTGCGCAAAGAGCATGTGCCGGTCTCGATTTATCTGGTAAATGGAATCAAGTTGCAGGGCCACATTGAGTCGTTCGACCAATACGTTGTGCTGCTGAAGAACACGGTGACGCAGATGGTCTACAAGCACGCAATTTCCACCGTGGTACCGGCTCGCGCCGTAAGTCTGCCAGTGGAGCATGGGGCGGACGGCTGAGCATCGACTGTGGTTGACCTGGCTGGCCCGTGCCAAGCTTGCCGCTGATCTGGATTTTCCTGCGCCGGATGCCGGTTTGCGCCCGTTATCGCGTGTCTTGACCTACCTGCCGACCGATGTTTGATCGCCCGCGCGGCGGAGACCGTGCCGTCCTGGTCAGTCTGGACTTTGGCGAACTTGATGCTGCCGAGTCCCAGGAAGAAATCCGCAGGCTGGCGGAAAGCGCGGGCGTCCGACCTTTGGCAATGATCAGGGGAAAGCGCCACAAACCCGATGCCGCCACCTTTGCCGGGGCCGGCAAGGTTGAAGAAATCGCACTATCAGTGCAATCGAGTGGTGCATCGCTGGTGCTGTTCAATCACGATTTGTCACCTGCCCAACAGCGTAACCTCGAGAAGCGATTCGAGTGCCGGGTTGTCGATCGCAGCAGCCTGATTCTGGACATATTTGCGCAGCGCGCGCGCTCCCATGAAGGCAAGCTGCAGGTAGAGCTGGCACAGCTCGAGCATCTGGCGTCTCGACTGGTGCGCGGCTGGACTCACCTCGAGCGCCAGAAGGGCGGAATCGGTTTGCGTGGTCCCGGGGAAACGCAGCTGGAAACCGATCGCCAGTTGCTGCGCAAGCGGGTAAAGGTTCTCAAGGACAAACTTGCCACGGTGCTGCTGCAGCGCCAAACCCGGCGGCGAGCGCGCGAAAGGGGTCGCGGCCTGTCGGTCTCGCTGGTCGGCTATACGAACGCAGGTAAATCGACGCTCTTTAACCGGCTTACGAAGAGCGAAGCCTATGCCGCAGACCAGCTGTTTGCGACCCTGGATACAACCTCACGGCGCATCAGCGGCGCAAACGGGTCAACGGTCATCGTTTCCGATACCGTTGGTTTTATCCGCGACCTTCCGCACACTCTGGTGGCGGCATTCAGCGCCACTCTGGAGGAAACGGTCCGCGCCGATTTGCTGCTCCATATCGTGGATGCTGCCAGCCCCGCGCGGGATGACCAGATCTCGGAAGTAAACAAAGTGCTGGTCGAAATCGGCGCCGACGCAGTGCCTCATATTCTGGTAATCAACAAGATCGACGCCGCTGGCCTGGAACCCGGAATCGAGCGCGACCAGTATGGTAATATCTCGTCCGTTCGCGTCAGTGCGAAAACCGGTGCGGGAATCGATTTATTGCACTCCGTTCTGACCGACATACTGCACGACGCGCGGCGCAATGCGTTAGGGGTCGCGGCGGCGTGAACCTCCAAGCCCTCCCCGGCCTCCTCCCATAAAACAGAAAGCAAACACGAATGGCATTGAACGATCCGAATTGGGGAAAACGCGGCAATGACGGCCCCCCCGACCTAGATGAACTTTGGCGCAGACTGAACCAGAAGCTAAGTAGTCTGTTTGGAGCCAAGGGTAACGGTGGCGGTCGGCCATCGGGCCCGACAGGACGCCAGATGGGCGGCGGGCTGGGTCTGTTGCTTGTTCTGGTCTTCCTTGGTTGGCTGTTCAGCGGTTTCTACATTGTCGAGGCCAGCGAGCAAGGAGTCGTGCTGCGTTTCGGAAAGTTCAGTGCGACTACGAATTCTGGTCCGCGCTGGCACTTGCCGTGGCCGATTGAGTCCGTCGAGGTTGTCAATGTGACTGGGGTTCGAACCATCGAAGTCGGTTACCGCAACAACAACGTCAAGAACAAAGTGCAGAATGAGTCCTTGATGATCACGGACGACGAGAACATCATCGACATCCAGTTCGCCGTGCAGTACATCATCAAGGATCCGAAGAACTACCTGTTCAATAACCGGGATTCCGACAAGTCGGTGATGGAGGCGGCAGAGTCGGCAATTCGTGAGGTGGTGGGGAAAAACAAGATGGATTTCCTGCTCTCCGCCGGCAAGGAAAAGATCGTGGATACGGTGCAGGAATTGCTGCAAAAAATTCAGGATCGCTACCAGACCGGAGTTGACATCACCAGGGTGACCATGCAGGACGCGCAGGCGCCTGAGGAAGTTCAGGCTGCGTTCGCCGACGCCGTCAAAGCAGGTCAAGATCGCGAACGGCAAATCAACGAGGGGCAATCGTATTTCAACGACGTTGTGCCCAAGGCCAAAGGTACTTCAGCGCGGTTGCTTCAGGAAGGGGAAGGCTACCGGCAGAGCGTGATTGCCAACGCCGATGGAGAAGCATCGCGTTTCAATCTGATTCTCGCGGAATACAGCAAGGCACCGGCCGTTACACGCCAGCGTCTCTACGTTGACGCCATGCAGCAGATCCTCTCAAATTCAAGCAAAGTCGTGATTGACCAGAAGAGCAGCGGCGGCAACCTGCTCTACCTTCCGCTCGACAAGCTGATGCAGAACAATGGAAGTGTCGGGACTCCCGCCGTGGAGGCGAGTCCGGCGCCCGTCATTCCGGCTCCGCCGGTTGATTCTTCCCCAAGGTCGCGCGATGCATTGCGCGGCCGAGATCGCGAGGTCCGATGAAGTTCAATATCAATACGGCACTCATCGCCGCCATCGTTGCGTTGATTGTCGCCAGCCTGAGTTTGTTTACCGTCGATCAACGGCAAAACGCCATCGTATTTCGATTGGGGGAAATAGTTTCGGTCAAGACATCCCCGGGCCTGTTCTTCAAGGTGCCACTGCTCGATAACGTGCGCTATTTCGACGCCCGTATCCTTACGCTGGATGCCGAGGAAGCACAGCGATTTGTCACCAGCGAAAACAAGCCGGTGCTGGTGGACTCCTTCGTCAAGTGGCGCATCATCGATGTCGAGCAATATTACAAGAGCGTTGGCGGCAGCGAGGTTGTTGCCGGGGTGCGCCTGGCTCAGGCCGTCAATGGCAGTCTGCGGGAGGAGTTCGGCAAGCGCACGATTCACGAGGTTGTTTCCGGCGAGCGCGATCGCATCATGGATTTGATGCGCGAGCGCGCTGACAAGAGCGCGCGCGAAATCGGAGTTCAGGTCCTGGACGTGCGGTTGAAGAGGGTTGATTTCACGCCCGAAGTCAGCGAGTCGGTGTATGGAAGAATGCGTGCCGAGCGCCAGCGCGTCGCCAACGAACTGCGATCAACCGGCTTCGCGGAGGCGGAAAAGATTCGGGCCGATGCGGACAAGCAGCGCCAGGTGGTTATCGCTGAAGCATATCGAGATGCCCAGCGGCTCAAGGGCGATGGAGACGCCAAGGCTTCCGCGATTTACGCGCGCGCCTTCCAGCGTAATCCGGAGTTCTACGCGTTTTATCGCAGCCTCGAGGCTTATCGGCAAAGCTTCAAGAATAAGGGCGACTTGCTGGTGCTAGAACCGAATTCGGAGTTCTTCAGGTACCTGAAGAGCCCATCCGGGCAGGCACGATAATCCGGCGCGGTAGCAGGCGAGGTACAGATTACGCGGTCGCGATAGATTGATGGATGTCTATTCGAACGCGCTGATGATGGCGGTTGCGCTCATGCTGATCATAGAAGGGTTGCTGCCCTTCTTGCTGCCGAACGTGTGGCGCGACGCGTTTCGCCGCTTGACCGAAATGTCCGACGGTCAGATCCGGTTCGTGGGTTTATCCTCGATGTTGGCTGGATTGCTGCTGCTTTTCCTGACGAAATAGTTCTGCCTCGTTGTTTGGCCCAGTGCTTGACGGTTGGACCTGTTTTCGTGTCGAGTAATCATGCAAAAATGGCTGCTTCCCGAGTATATTGAAGACGTCTTGCCAGTTGAGGCCGCGAGAGTCGAACGGCTGCGCCGCCGTATTCTTGATTTGTTTTACGGGCATGGATATGAGCTCGTGGTTCCACCAATGCTCGAATACCTGGACTCTTTGCTCACTGGTACCGGGCACGACCTGGATTTGAAGACGTTCAAGCTGGTCGACCAACTGTCCGGGCGCATGTTGGGATTGCGTGCGGACATGACGCCACAGGTAGCGCGAATTGACGCGCATTTGCTCAACCGCCAGGGTGTCACTCGCTTATGCTACGCCGGCACCGTGCTGCACACCCAGCCATCCGGGCTGCTGCGCACCCGCGAACCAATGCAAATCGGTGCCGAAATCTATGGCCACCAGGGCCTGGAAAGCGACATCGAGATTCAAGCGCTGATGCTTGCCGCGTTGCAGGCAACCGGCGTCGATGGCGTTCATCTGGATCTCGGGCACGTATCGGTTTTCCGCTCATTGATTACCCGCTCCGGAACAAGCGCGCAATTGGAAGCGGAGTTGTTTCAGGTGTTGCAGGCCAAGGATGTGCCTGCATTGCGCGAGTCGTCGCAAGGCATGGATGGTCCTACACGTGAAGCCTTGATGCTGTTGCCGGAACTTTACGGTGGCGTGGACGTGCTGAGCACTGCGCGCAGACGTCTTCCGCAATATCCGGAGTTGACGTCCTGCCTGGATGCGCTCGAGCAAATCGGCCTTCAATTGAACGGAAGTGTAAAGGAGCTATGTTTCGATCTTGCGGAACTGCGTGGATATCATTATCACAGCGGAGTTGTATTCGCGGCTTACGCCGGGCGCCGTCCGGATGCGATCGCACGCGGCGGACGCTACGATGAAGTTGGTCGCGCGTTCGGTCGCGCGCGGCCGGCGACAGGATTTACCATGGATTTGAGGGAGCTTGCCGAGATGGCAAGAGAGCAGATCAGCCCGCTGCGGGTGCTTGCTCCGTACCAGCCGGCCGATGCCGCTTTGCGCATTGAAGTGGCGCGCTTGCGTGCTGAGGGTGCGATCGTTGTTTCGGACCTGCCTGGGCATGAGGCCAATCGCATGGAGCTCAACTGCTCGCAGCAACTGGTCAAAATTGGCGGCGCCTGGAAATTGGTGCCTTTAGCTTCGGGTCTGTCTGATCGAAATCCAACAAAAAACAAGCAGGGGTCTTGATGGCAAGCAACGTAGTAGTCGTCGGCACGCAGTGGGGCGACGAAGGCAAAGGCAAGATAGTCGACTGGCTGACCGATCATGCCCATGGCGTGGTGCGTTTTCAGGGCGGACATAACGCGGGACACACGCTTGTTATCGCCGGGCGCAAACAGATACTGCGCCTGATTCCGTCGGGAATTTTGCGCGACGGGGTGAGTTGCTATATCGGCAACGGGGTCGTGTTGTCTCCTGGCGCGTTGCTGCAGGAGATCACGGAACTGGAAGCGATCGGAGTCGACGTGCGCTCACGCTTGAAAATCAGCGATGCCTGCCCGCTTATTCTCGCGTATCACGTCGCCATCGATCAGGCGCGGGAGACTGCGAGGGGCGCGGAAAAAATCGGGACTACGGGACGAGGCATCGGACCGGCGTACGAGGACAAAGTCGCGCGTCGCGCAATTCGCCTGCAGGATTTATTCGCGCCGGGTCGATTCGAGGAAAAATTGCGCGAAGTGCTTCACTTTCACAATTTCGTGCTGGAGCATTACCTGAAGTCGAAGCCGGTGGATTTTCAGAAGACACTCGACGAAACACTCGCCTTGCGCGATCAGCTTGCTCCGATGATTGCTGATGTACCACGCGCACTTTATGACGCGCATCACGCCGGCAGCAACCTGCTTTTCGAAGGCGCTCAGGGCACCCTGCTCGACGTTGATCATGGTACCTATCCGTTCGTGACTTCGAGCAACTGTGTCGCCGGAGCCGCAGCAGCAGGTGCAGGTGTCGGGCCGCAGATGCTGCACTACGTCCTTGGCATCACCAAGGCCTACACCACACGCGTAGGTTCGGGGCCTTTCCCCACCGAACTGAACGATGCAACCGGAGAACAGTTGCGGACTCGTGGCAAGGAGTTTGGATCAGTAACCGGCCGGCCAAGACGTTGCGGCTGGTTTGATGCGGCAGCCTTGAAGCGTTCAGTACAGATCAACGGGATTTCGGGTTTGTGCATCACCAAGCTGGATGTGCTGGATGGCGTAGAGACGTTGAAGATCGGCATCGGCTACCGCCGCGGCAACGACCACATCGATATCCTGCCGTCCGGGGCGGACGCCTTGGCCGGGTGTGAGCCGATTTACGAAGACATCGCCGGATGGACGCAGAGCACCGTAGGCATTACGCGTCACGAGGATTTGCCGATCAATGCCAGGCTGTACTTGAAGCGCATTGAGCAGGTATGCGGCGTGCCGGTGGACATGATATCGACAGGCCCGGATCGCAAGGAAACGATTGTTCTGCGCCACCCGTTCACCCGGTGCTAGTTCGTGCACCGGCCAGACTTGGGGTGCGTAAACTTGTACGGGAATATCGATCTGGTGCCGAGAAGAGGACTCGAACCTCCACAGTGTTGCCACCGCCAGGACCTGAACCTGGTGCGTCTACCAATTTCGCCATCTCGGCATGAGAGGGCGCAAAATGTAATGGGAAAGCGCCGGGTTGTCAACGAAGCAGCGCTCGCCTTCAATCGATTGCCAGAATGAAACCCACCAAGAAAACAACAAGAACTTCCGGAAGAAAGACCGACGCTGGTGCACCCGCAAGTGATGTCCGGGCGCGGGATCCTTTTCTTGATCGTGAACAGTCGCGTTACGCGAACCCGCTGCCCAGCCGCGAACATATTCTCAATGTACTGCTCGAACAGGGAGTCCCTGTGGAAGTGGGCGAGATGGCAGAACTGCTTTCCATTGCAGCCCATGAGGTTGAGCCCTTCGATCGCCGCCTGCGGGCCATGGAGCGTGACGGGCAGATCATGCGCAATCGCAAGAATGCAATATGCGTCGTTGACAAACTCGACCTTGTGAAGGGGCGGGTGCAGGGCCACCCCGATGGTTTCGGATTTCTCGTGCGCGATGGCGAAGGCGAAGACTTGTTCCTGCATCCCGGTGAAATGGCAAAGGTATTGCACGGAGATCGGGTGGTTGCGCGCGAAGGTGGAATCAGCGCGCGCGGCCGGCGCGAGGGGCACATTGTCGAAGTGCTCGAGCGGGCCAATTTGAAGGTAGTCGGCCGCTTTCTGAATGAGCACGGTATCGGGGTGGTTGCGCCAGAGGATCGCCGGATCAGTCAGGACATTTTGATACCGGCGGGGGCAAATGGTGGCGCGAAACCAGGCCAGGTCGTGATCGTCGAGATCGTAGAACAGCCGCAGCGTCATGTGCAACCGGTGGGCCGCATCGTTGAGGTGCTTGGCAACTATGCCGATCCCGGCATGGAAATCGAGATTGCACTGAGAAAACACGATCTGCCTCATGAGTTTTCCGACGAAATCGGAAAATTGGTGTGCAAGTTTCCTGCCGGCGTTTCCGAGAACGACCGCAAAGGGCGGGAGGACTTGCGCAGCCTTCCCCTGGTGACCATCGACGGCGAGACGGCCAGGGATTTCGATGACGCGGTGTATTGCGAGCGCCGCGGCAAGGGATTCAAGTTATGGGTGGCGATCGCCGACGTAAGCCACTACGTACAGCAGGACGATGCCATCGACGTCGAGGCACGCGCGCGCGGCAACTCGGTTTACTTTCCGCGTCGCGTGATCCCGATGCTGCCGGAAGTGCTTTCCAATGGACTGTGTTCACTCATGCCCGAGGTTGACCGCTTGTGCGTGGTCTGCGAGATGGATGTCTCGGCGCGCGGCGAGATGGGCAATTATCGTTTCTATCCGGCGGTGATGCATTCGCGCGCCAGGCTGACCTATACCAAGGTAGCCGAGGCCATCGAAGACGGGCAGAGCGCCGCCGCGCGCGAGCTCAAGGATTTGGTGCCGCATCTGCAGGCATTGCACGCACTCTTCGTTGAACTGGTGAAAGCCAGAACGCTGCGCGGTGCGATCGACTTCGAGACCATCGAGACGCACATGTTTTTCGACAGCGAAGGCAAGATCGAGCGCATCGTTCCCACCCAGCGCAACGACGCGCACCGTCTGATCGAGGAGTGCATGCTGGCTGCCAACGTCTGCGCTTCCGACTTCCTTTCCCGCCACAATCATCCTGCGCTGTTTCGCGTGCACGAGGGCCCGACTCCGGAAAAGCTCGTCATGTTGCGCGAGTTCCTGCGCGAATTCGGGTTGCAACTCACCGGTGGTGACGATCCGAAGGCGAAGGACTATGCGCGGCTGCTCGAGAAAATAAAGACCCGCCCGGATGTCCAGTTGCTGCAAACAGTCATGTTGCGTTCCTTGCGCCAGGCGGTTTATAGCCCGGACAATGTCGGGCATTTTGGACTCGCGTACGACGCCTATACCCACTTTACCTCGCCGATAAGGCGTTACCCCGACTTGCTGATCCACCGCTCGATCAAGGCCGTATTGCAGGGGAAGCGCTTCGAGCCCGGCGATTGGCAGGGATTGGGCGTTCATTGCTCGGAGACCGAGCGCCGTGCCGACGATGCCACCCGGGACGTCGAGGCCTGGCTGAAGTGTTACTACATGCGGGACCGCATCGGCGAGTGTTTCACCGGCACGGTGAGCGGTGTGACCAGTTTTGGCGTATTCGTTGCCCTCCACGAGGTTTACGTGGAAGGCCTGGTGCATATTTCCGAATTGGGAGCCGATTATTTTCATTTCGATGCCGCGAAACATCAATTACTTGGTGAACGCACCGCAAAACGCTTCCGCCTCGGCGACCGCATTCCGGTAAAACTGGTGAAAGTCGACCTGGAAACCGCCAAGATTGATTTTGTACTCGACACGACGGCGCATGACTTGCAGCGGGCCGGGGCGGCGAAAGCTGCACGGTGAAGGAGCGGCGGGTCGTCTATGGCTTGCATGCGGTAACGGCGGCGCTGAAGCGGCGCCCGGCGGCGGTATTCGAAATCCATCTGGATGCCAGGCGCGGCGACCCGCGTGCGCGCGCAGTGGCGGATCTCGCCCGGGCGGTGAATGTGCCGATACGCGAATCGGATTCTCAGCGCCTGGACAGCCTGGCAGCCGGCGGACGCCACCAGGGTGTGGTGGCCCTTGTAGAGCCGGCGACACTTGCCTCGTCAGTACATGAAGCTCTGGGCCAGCTTACCGAGCCCGCTCTATTGCTGGTGCTCGACGGGGTGCAGGACCCGCACAATCTGGGAGCCTGCCTTCGAGTGGCGGATGCCTTTGGCGCACATGCCATTATTGCACCCAAGGACCGGGCAGCCGGACTCAATGCCACCGCCTGCAAAGTGG
>JANNTE010000212.1:0-11632 GCA_031403365.1 Betaproteobacteria bacterium
CAACTTGCCGCCGCCGGAATCGAAGTCGCCTACGACGGCATGGACGTGACGCTTTAAAAGGGACAAGCCAATGGGCGCATCGGAAAATCTGCCATGGGACAATATCCAGTTCGAGGCTGAACTGCGCGCCAAGGGCAAGCGCTATCACATTTACCACCCGTTTCACATTGCCATGAACAGCGGTAAGTTCACCCGCGAGCAGGTACAAGGATGGGTCTACAACCGCTTTTATTACCAGATCAGCATTCCGGTCAAGGACGCGGCGGTGCTCGCCAACATGCCGGACCGGGAACAGCGCCGCAAATGGATCCAGCGCATCATTGATCACGACGGCCTCGAAGGGGAGGAAGGCGGCATCGAGGCCTGGCTGCGTCTGGCCGAAGCCTGCGGGCTCAAACGCGAAGATGTTACTTCGCTCAAGTTCGTGCTGCCGGGAGTGCGTTTTGCGGTGGACGCCTACGTCAATTTCGCGCGACGCGCGCCATGGCAGGAAGCGGCGTGCTCCTCGCTGACCGAATTGTTTGCCCCGGAAATCCATCAGAAGCGGCTGGATAACTGGCCGCAACACTACCCGTGGATCGACGCGCAGGGCTATGCCTACTTCCGCAAGCGTCTTTCCGAAGCGCGCCGCGATGTCGAACATGGCCTGCAGATAACGCTCGACTATTTCAAAACGCGCGCCGATCAGGAGCGAGCGCTCGGCATCCTGCAGTTCAAGCTCGACGTGCTCTGGAGCATGCTCGACGCCATGCAACTCAACTACGGAATCGGCGAGACGCGCTATGTCTGAAACCTCGACATTCACCGACGACACCGTGTTCGAGCTGCAGCGCCACTTCCGCTTTCAATGGGAGCCGGCGCAGCAAGGCTTCGTTCTGCTATACCCCGAGGGCATGGTAAAGCTGCCGGGGAGTTCCGGCGAAATCATGAAGCGTATTGACGGCAAACTGACTGTGGCAGGCATTATTGAAGATCTGCAAACCGCATTTCCCGGTTCGGACCTCAGAGGGGACGTTACCGGCTTTCTGGAGCATGTACATGGAAAAGGCTGGATCCGTACCAAGCAAGGGTAATACACCGGGTAATCCGCCGGGTCATCCTTTGTGGTTGCTGGCTGAGGTCACTTACAAGTGCCCGCTGCACTGCGTGTTCTGCTACAACCCGGTGGATTACACGCGTTATGGCGAAGAACTCTCCACGGAAGACTGGCTTCGGGTTCTGCGCCAGGGCCGCGAGCTCGGCGCCACACAGCTGGGCTTCTCGGGCGGCGAACCCCTGATCCGCGACGATCTCGAGATCATGGTTGCCGAGGCGCGCAAGCTCGGCTATTACTCGAATCTGATCACCTCCGGGGTGGGCCTGAACGAAAAGCGCATCTCCGCTTTCAAGGAAGGCGGCCTGGATCACATCCAGCTTTCATTCCAGGATTCCACCAAGGAAATGAATGATTTTCTCTCCAGCACCAAGACTTTCGCGCTCAAGCAGAAGGTAGCAAAACTCATCAAGCAATACGACTACCCGATGGTGCTGAACTGCGTGTTGCACCGTCACAACATCGACCATGTGCAGCAAATTCTGGAAATGGCCGAAGCCATGGAAGCCGAATACGTGGAGCTCGCCAACACGCAGTACTACGGCTGGGCCTACATCAACCGCGACCAACTGCTGCCCACGCGCGAGCAGCTCAGGCGCGCCGAGGAAGTCACCAATAAGTTCCGTGAACGGATCGGCAACAAGATGCGCATATTCTTCGTTGTCCCGGACTATTACGAGGAACGCCCAAAAGCATGCATGAACGGTTGGGGCGCATTGTTTCTGACCATTACCGCGGACGGTCTGGCGCTGCCCTGTCACGAAGCGCGCCAGCTTCCGGGGTTGAATTTCCCCAATGTGCGAGAGCACGACTTGCGCTCAATCTGGTACGACTCGCCCGGTTTCAACGCCTATCGCGGTGACTCCTGGATGAAAGAGCCTTGCCGATCCTGCCCTGACAAGGCGAAGGATTTCGGCGGCTGCCGCTGCCAGGCCTATATGCTGACTGGCGATGCTGCCAATACCGATCCAGTCTGCGGCCTTTCGCCGCTGCATCATCTGGTCACGGATGCGGTGGAGAAGGCGCACATCCCGGCGGCGAAAATCGACGTCAAACCGATCCTGTTCCGCGACGACAAGAATTCGCGAGCCTTGAGCAAAGCGCCGGTCTAGGTCACACTCCCGCGCCATGAATCCGGCGCCCGCCATCGCGCTGGCCGTAAAGGCCAGCGGTCTCGTCAAGCGTTACGGAGATGTGCTCGCCGTTGACGGACTCGACCTCGAAATTCCGTCCGGGCAATTCTTCGGGCTGCTTGGCCCCAATGGTTCCGGCAAGACTTCCACCATTCACATGCTGGCGACACTGATTCGCCCCAACAGCGGCAGCGCCCAGGTGTTCGGGCGCGACGTGGTGCGTGAAGCCGTGACCACGCGCGCGGATATTGGCCTGGTATTCCAGGAATCCGCGCTCGACCGCACCTTGTCCGTGGCCGAGAACCTGCGCTTCGCGGGACTGCTCTACAACCTGCCAGGCCGCATCATCGAAGAGCGCACGGCCGGCCTGCTGGAATTGTTCGGTCTCGCGGACAAACGCAGCAGGCCCGTCGGATCGCTCTCCGGCGGCATGCGGCGTGCACTCGACATCGTGCGCGGCGTCATCCACCATCCGAAGATACTGTTCCTCGACGAACCGACCATCGGACTCGATCTGCCCAATCGACGCAAGATCTGGCGCTTCATCGAGGATTTGCGCGCGCGCACCGGCATGACGGTTTTACTCACCACGCACTATCTGGAAGAGGCCGACAGTTGCGACCGGGTTGCTTTTATCAAACGCGGAAAACTGGTCAAAAGCGGTTCGCCTGCCGACATGGTCGCGAGCCTCGGACGCTACATCGTCGAAATCGAGAGTCCGGATATTGAAACGCTTGCGCAGCGGCTCGCCCCGACGCTGGGCGTCTGTCTTCGCGATGGCCCGGTCGCGCAGTTCCGCTATGGCGACGCGGACGTGGCCCGCCTCGCCAGCCTGCAAGCACAGCCGGGTATCCAGGTGCGCGCCCTTCGCTGGCGGCAACCGAATCTCAATGACGTATTCCTGTGGGTCGCGGAGGGGAAACTCTGATGGCGCACTGGCGGCCGGTCTATGCGGTACTGGAGCGCGAGGTGCTGCGCATGTTCCGTCAGCGCACGCGGCTGCTCTCAGCGATGGTGCGCCCGTTGATCTGGCTGTTCGTCATTGGTGCCGGCTTCGGCGCGGTATTGCAGCAAGCCGGCGGCGTCAGCTATCAGCAGTTTCTGGTACCGGGGGTGCTGGGCATGACCATGCTGTTCGGTGCCATGCTTGCGGCGCTGACCATGGTCTACGACAAGGAATCCGGCGTGATGCGAATGCTGATCATCGCGCCCTTCCCGCATTACTGGATTGTGGTCGCCAAGATGTTATCCGCCGCTTTAGCCGCCATCCTGCAGGCAGGCCTGCTGCTGATTCTGCTCGCCGTGCTGGGCTACCTCGACTCGCGAACACACTTCGGTCTGTTGGCGCTGGGATTGCTGGCCACTTCTGCCGCCTGCGCGGGCATTGGCATGCTGGTGGCTGCGTTCACGCGCACGCTGGACAACTTCGCAGCCATCATGAATTTCGTCATTTTCCCGGTTTTTTTTCTGTCCGGGTCTTTGTATCCGGTCAGCCAGCTGCCCGCCGCGCTCAAGGTTGTCGCGCTGCTCAACCCCTACACTTATGGCGTGGATCTGCTCAAACACGCGGTACTCGGAATTCTGCCCTCGTCGATGGGAGCGGATTTTTCACTGACTACCGACATCGCTGTGCTGGTCGCGTTTACGGCGGTGGCGCTGCTGATATCGAGCTGGCGATTCTCCCGCGAGAGCGCCTACGAGCCGATGATCCGCATGCTCACCGGCAAACGCAACGACTGAAAACGAAGCTCACTCGCCGGTTCAGTGATGATGCCCTTCCGGTCCATGCACATGGCCGTGATGCAATTCCTCATGCGTGGCCGCGCGAACTTGGGTCACGGCTCCCGAAAACACCAGCGTCTGTCCCGCCAGAGGATGATTCCCGTCCACCTCGACCTTGTCACCCATGATTTTCTTCACTGTGTACAAAGTGTAGTCGTCGCTACCTTCGCTCGCGCCTTCAAATTGCATGCCGATCGCAACATTCTTCGGGAACAGATCTTTTGGCTCACTGCGCACCAGACCGGCGTCGTACTCCCCGAATGCGTCGTCCGGCTGCAGCGTAACTTTGCAGTTGTCACCGACTCCCTTGCCCTGAAGAGCTTCTTCCACCAACGGAAAAATTCCGTCGTAACCGCCGTGAAGATAGGTCACCGGGGCCGGGGTTTTTTCGATTACTTTGCCACTGGTATCCGACAATTCATAACTCAGTGAAACGACGGTATCCTTGCCGATCTTCATGCTTACTTCAACTCCTTGATCAATGTTAAAACGCCGGCAATATGTCCGCGCGCACTTGGGGCATCACCTTACGGGTTGCCGCACCGCGCGGATTCTAACTGATTTTAAATTCAAACAATCCTCGCCCGATCTGATGCGCACGGCGACGGGAGAACGGACCTGAACAAGCAACTTCTCGGCGGGTTATCCGCCTCGGCGTTTCTGCGGCGCCACTGGCAAAAGCAACCGCTGCTGGTGCGCGATGCCTTGCCCGGCTTTGAAGGCATCCTCGATCTGGGCGTCATGATCGATCTGGCGTGCCGCGAGCAATGCGAATCCCGACTGATCGTTCGCAACGGCAATCGCTGGACGGTGGAGCATGGTCCGTTCGAGCGCAAGAGATTCTCCCGCCTGCCTGCGCGCAACTGGACATTGCTGTTGCAAGGTCTCGAGCAAATGCTTCCGGAGGCACGAAGTTTACTGGCGCAGTTTGACTTCATCCCGCTCACCCGCCTGGATGATCTCATGGTGAGTTATGCGCCGGCTGGTGGAGGCGTTGGTCCGCATTTCGATTCCTACGACGTATTCTTGCTGCAAGGACCGGGTCAGCGGCACTGGCAGGTGAGCCACCAGCGCGATCTCACACTGGTATCGGATGCGCCGCTGAAAATACTCAAGCGCTTCGCGCCCGATGGCCAATGCCTGCTGTCCGCAGGCGACATGCTGTATCTGCCGCCAGCCTTTGCACACGACGGAGTCGCGGTTGACGCCTGCCAGACCTACTCGATCGGTTTTCGGGCACCATCGCACCGTGAACTCACGAGCCAGTTCCTGATTTACCTCGAAGACCGCCTCGACAACGAAGAGCGCTACAGTGATCCGAATCTGGGCGCACAGACTGAGCCGGCCCGCATTGGCGCCGGAATGTTGACGAAGGTCAGCCGCATGCTTGGTACCATTGATTGGAAGAGGGCCGATGTTGCCGAATTCCTTGGTTGCTATCTGACCGAACCCAAACCGCGCGTAATGTTCCTGCCTCCCCGAAAACCGCTTTCGGAGTCCACATTCTTGCGGGCTGCACGCAGAACGGGGGTGGAACTGACACTGCCATCCTTGATGCTGTACGCGAGCAGTTCCGTATTCATCAACGGCGAACAGTTCAAATCCCCCAAGGGGACCGCCGCACCGCTGAGAAGGCTCGCGAATGCGCGCCAATTGCCAGGCCAACAGATTCCAGACAACGGCCCTGCCGCGGCAGGGCTTTACCGCTGGTACCGCGCCGGCTATATTTGCCTTTCAAGAGGCCGGCGCCGCAACGCAATCTGATGACGGGCCAAGTACCATGGCAGACGAACCAGTACCCCAAAGCACTCCGATTCTCGGCAACGCTCAGTTCGAGGCCGCAATCGATTCGGTTCTGCAGAAAGCGTGGTGCCGCATTCGGATTTTCGATCGCGATCTGGGTCGGGCATACAATGCGTCGCACCGCATCGAACTGCTGAGGCGCTTTTTGCTCGCAAGCCGGCGCAACACTCTGCAAATCGTCGTGCACGATATCCAGACGCTCGATCGAAACTGTCCGCGCATGCTGAATTTACTGCGCAACTACGCACACTCGATCAGCATTCATGAAACCCTTCCTGCGGCCAAGCTGGTCTACGACCCGTTCGTCGTCGTCGATGATCATTGCTTTGTGCACCGATTCCACTTCGAAGAGATACGCGGGCTTTTCGCCCTGAACGATCCGATCGGCGCCAGCAGCTTTGTCGAACGGTTCGCCGAGATCTGGGAAACTTCGTCGCCGGCGATATCGGCCACGACTCTCGGTCTGTAATTTGAAAACCCGGGCGACGCCCGGATCCGTCGGGTTCCGGCACAATTCCCATTTCTCCGACTTGTCAGGCGCAATCAGGTTACATCGCGCCAGTCGAGCCCTTCGTCCTGGCGCGCAATGGCGATCCAGGCCGGATCACAATTCAGGACCGCCGCCAAAGCCGCCTGCGCCAGTTCGGGGCGATTGTTTTCGCGACTGAGGTGCGCGGCGACCAGATGTTGGAGTTTTGCGTTATCCAACCGGCTCAATAATTTTGCCGCTTCGCTGTTTTCCAGATGTCCGAAGCGCCCCGCAATTCGTTCGCGCAATTTCTGCGGATAGCTGCTGGTACTCAGCAGATGGGCATCGTGATTGCACTCCAGAACCAAGGCATCGCAACCGCTCAGTACCATCTCCACGTGCCGTGTCGAACACCCGGCGTCGGTGATGACTCCCAGCCGTCGGGCGCCATCGCCGAACACATACTGGGCCGGTTCGCGCGCATCGTGCGGAACCGGAAAGGGCTGTACATGCAGGTCACCAACTGAAAACGGCTGGTAGTTGCTGACCAGACTGACTTCGGCCACGCCCGAGAACAAGCCTTCCAGGCCGGCCAGCGTCCCGGGAGTGAGCCACACCGCGATACCATGACGGCGAGCAAACCTCGCCACTCCGCCGATATGATCGTCGTGCTCATGCGTGACGACAATGGCCGACAAATCCTCCGGGGCAAGTCCGAGGCGCCTGAGCCGGGTTTCGGTCGCCGCAAGGCCGAAACCGCAATCGAGCAGCAGCCGGGTGGACCCGGCTTCCACCACTAATGAATTGCCTTCGCTGCCGCTGCCGAGAGAGGCGAATCGCATTCAGCGTTCCGGTGACACCGGTGTCCAACCAGCCGCTATTTCAGCTCCCGCTGCAAAAGCGCGAGGATGCGCTCGGCCGTCGGTGATTTGGATTTCGCGTTCTGGCCATCGAGAACCCTGACTTCAGTCCCCTTTTCGACGCCGGCGACGCTGATGCGATATTGGTCTTGCGTTGCATTCTTGTCGCTGCGCCAGAACGCCAGTCTGGACCAGAATCCCTTCGACTTGCCATGGTCGGACGCATCCACGTCGACATAGCGCACGAAATACAACCCGTTGGACCGGTCGCGGTCCTCAACGGTGAATCCGACGCGATCCAGCGCCAGGCCAACCCGCCGCCATGCGCGATCAAAGCCCTCGTCGAGCAGCAGCGATTCTGCGTGCCCGCTGCTGGTCGAAATAGTCGCTTTCGGAGCTTCCGGCTCGCTGAGTTGTGTTCTGATTTGTTCATCGCGCGCCCCAAGCCGGGCCGCCAGACGGACGAGCATTTCTGCTTCCAGTTCCGGGTCGATCGGCTTTGCCTGCCACATCGTGGTCTCGGTCCGGCTGCTCTTGGATACGAGGACCTGCTCCATGCCGCGATGGCTTATGTAAATTTCCGTGACACCGACATCTGCACCTCGCTCGAGCCGCGTGCGAAACTTGTCGCGTTCCGGATAGGAATAGGCGCTGTCGATAATTTTTCCAAGCAAGCGACGTATCGCACCATCCGGAATCCTGGCCCGGTTCTCCGCCCAGTCCGTAACCATGATTCCGGTCTCCCGGGATTCGATATCAATCAGGAAACCGGAGTCCTGCCAGAACTCCTTTATTGTCGGCCACAATGCGTCGGCTTCGGCGTCCACCACCAGCCAGCGCTGGCTGCCGGCGCGCTCAACACGAACCTTGTCTTGCGGCGGGAGAACCGGAACCGGGCCGCTTTCCGACTGCGGAGTCTGGCCCTCCGAATACTCGGAAGCAGTTGCCGATCTCGCGCCGGAATCCGGCAGACTGTAGCGATCACTGGTCGGAGGGACCGAGAGGTCTGCCGGAACGTTCAATGGTTTCCCGCCCGGCGCCGATTTGTAGTCGATCTTCTTTCCCTGGATCAGGGGGCCGGAGCAACCTGTGATTGCCAACATGGCCGCCAAGGCGACCGCACCTGAAAATTTCATTTTCGGAGATTTTTTAAACAATTCGAAATTGTGACCTCGGCGAATGCAGCCGGTTCACTTTGCCATCGCGGAAACGTCAACGGCGGGCCTGATACCAGCCTGTTCCATGGCTGTGCGCAATAAACCGTGGAACGACGTCGACAGCGGAGTCAGAGGGAGGCGAATGCCTGCGGCAATCAACCCCATTTGTTGCAGCACCCATTTGACCGGGATCGGATTGGCCTCGACGAAAAGGTGGCGATGCAGCCCAAGCAGCTTGTTGTTCAACGATCGGGCCCTGGCGATATCGCCGGCCAAGGCCGCAGCGCACATTTCCTGCATCAAGCGTGGCGCCGCGTTGGCAGTGACCGAGATGACGCCATGCGCGCCCAGAAGCATCAGCGCCAGTCCGGCGCCGTCCTCGCCACTGTACACCGCGAATCCGGTGGGCGCGCGACGCAGCAGTTCGGAACCGCGCTCCATGTCTCCGGTGGCGTCCTTCAGGCCGACGATGTTGGGTATTTGCGCAAGCCGCAGCGCCGTATCGTTGTGCAAATCAGCGACCGTGCGGCCAGGTACGTTGTACAAGATTTGCGGGATATCGACGGCTTCCGCGATGGCTCGGAAATGCCGATACAAACCTTCCTGAGTCGGCTTGTTGTAATAAGGAACCACCGAAAGACTCATGTCCGCGCCGGCCTGTCTGGCATAAGCGGACAACTCGATTGCCTCACGGGTGGAATTGGCGCCGGTCCCGGCTACGACAGGCACGCGTCCTGCGGCATATTCGACGGCGGAGCGGATCAACAAACAGTGTTCGTCGAAGTCCACCGTCGGAGATTCTCCGGTGGTGCCAACGATAACGATGCCGTTGGTACCTTCCTGGAGATGAAATTCGATCAGCGCGCGCAGTCGTCCCAGATCCAGACTGCCGTCCTCGAACATGGGAGTGACGATGGCGACGAGGCTGCCCTTGAGCATGACTGCTTCCCTCAAATTGAAAGCGGGATATTAACCGATTCCCCCGCCCGCCGGAGCATCATGCCCCACGCAGGTGGCGAACGGCGCAAATGCGCTGAATCAGGGCCGGTTTCGGCTCTGACACTGCGATATCTTCGTAGGCGATAACCTGCAAACGCCCCCGCACCAGATCCAGCAGTTCGCCAGGGCGCAACAAGAAATCCGGATTCGACGGCTTGCCGAAGCGCTCATTGCCCACCGCGAAAGTTTCGTAGACCAGAATACCGGCGGGCAACAATGCGTCCAGAACCTCTGGCAGCAACGGCCGGTGAAGATAATTGGTTACGACCACTGCGTCGAACCGCATGCCTGCCAGAGGCCAGGGGGCATGTTCGAGATCCGCGTGATGCACGGTTACGCACTCCAGGGTGCTCAGGGCTTTGAGCGCCAGATCATCGCGATCAACTGCGACCACCCGGAATCCAAGCGCCGCCAGGTAGCGCGTGTGACGGCCGCTGCCGCAAGCGAGATCCAGAACTTCTCCCCCGGGCCGGAACATCGGCGTCCAGCGCGCAACCCACGTGGACGGTCGATCGGGCTTACTGGTGTGAGTTCCCGGAATCGAAATGCTCAATTCAGGCCGCCGCTTCGAGTTGTTATCATCGGATTCTACGGTTCCGCGCCACGTGCTTCGCGCGTGCGTCCGGTCTCCTGATCGCACAGGAGCAATTTGACACCAGCAAGAGTGAATGCTACAAACCTTACTCAATTCCGGCGCGCCTGCAAACCAGCGCAGCGCCGCTTTGCAACCGGGCCTTTGCATGTATCGAGATAGTGCCATGAAGTCCGTCTGGTTTCTGGTCTGCATGTGTGCACTGCTGAGCGCCTGCGGCGGCAGCAGCGGCATATTCAGCAGAAAGCTGTCAGCCATCGCGGTTCTCGCACCTACCAAGGATAATTCGGTCAGTGGCACCGTCAGCTTCGCGCAAAAAGGCGACGTCGTGATGGTAGACGCCGCGATAAACGGCCTCAAGGCCAATGGCTCGCACGGCATTCATATCCATGAAAAGGGTAATTGCAGGGCAGCGGATGCCTCCAGCGCCGGTGCGCATTTCAATCCCGCCACATCCCGGCACGGCGGCCCGGCGGGCACGGCGCGCCATGCCGGCGATCTGGGCAATCTCATTGCCGACGCGAACGGATCCGCACGAATGACCATCGAAATCAATGGTGTCTCTCTTAGTGCCGGTGCTAACAGCATCATCGGTCGCTCGGTAATCGTGCATGCCAGCACGGACGACCTCCAGACCCAGCCGTCGGGCAATTCCGGTGCTCGCGTGGCCTGCGGATTGATCGGCAAGAATCCGGACAAGCTGTTCTGAGCATGCCGAGCATCCGTGCGCTATTGAACCAGCGTTGATTGCCTGGCTCGAATCCAACAGTCCTTTCCCACCGGTCGAACAAGCGGCCACAAATCCCAACGGACTGCTTGCAGCTGGCGGCGACTTGTCGATAATGCGTCTGGTCAGCGCCTACAGCCAGGGCATTTTCCCCTGGTTCAACGAGGACCAGCCGATACTCTGGTGGAGTCCCAACCCACGAATGGTATTGTTCCCGGCAGAACTGAAAGTTTCACGGTCCCTGTCCAGGACTTTGCGCACCACCCGCCTCGAAGTCCGCGCCGACACCGCATTTCGCGAAGTCATCGAAGGCTGCCGCAGTCCCCGGCAATCCCAGAACGGCACCTGGATCAGCCCGGCGATTGCAGAGGCCTATTGCGATCTGCACCAGGCTGGCATGGCGCATAGCGTCGAAACCTGGATGGGCAGCGAACTGGTCGGCGGTCTGTACGGTGTCGCGCTGGGCCGCATGTTCTTCGGCGAATCAATGTTCATGCGTGCCACAGATGCCTCCAAGATTGCACTGGTTACTCTGGTACGCCAACTGGAGTGCTGGGGATTCGGAATGGTTGACTGCCAGATGACCACGGCACATCTGGCGTCTTTCGGAGCGCGGGAAATTCCGCGCGCCGAATTCACGCGCCGGCTGCGGGAATTGGTACACTATCCGCCAGTCCCGGTGCCGTGGCAGATTGGCGCCACAAATGCCAATCCGGAGTTGACATGACGTTGAGGGAGACTTTGGAGTTGAAGAATACCCTGGCGTTGAAAAATACCTTGGCGTCGAAAAATTCCTTGGCATTGAAAAATACCTCGGCGTTGCAGCCTCCTCGATGACACAACTCAACGACCTCCCGTTCTCGGTATTGCAGTTCTATGCGACCGCCCCTTATCCGTGCAGCTACCTGCCCGGCAAGCTCGCACGCTCGCAGGTCGCCACACCGAGCCATGCCATCGACAGCCAGGTCTACAGCGAGTTGGTAAAGGTCGGCTTTCGCCGCAGCGGCGCCTTCACCT
>JANNTE010000213.1:0-3630 GCA_031403365.1 Betaproteobacteria bacterium
AGCGGAGACCAGTGGCGCGCGGCTGTGGGCTTTTGACATTCAAGGTCCCGGCAAGCTCGCCCCGCCCGCGCATGCGTTCTGGCCCGGTCGATTGCTGCACAAGTTCACCGGTTACGAGCGGCTGGATTCGCTCGCTGTTGATTCCGAGGGCAGTGTCGTCATTGCCACTCTGGGCACCGGCTGCATCACGGCAATTTCGCCGACCGGTGTTGTGCGCGCGGTCGTGCCGGTTCCGGAATTCGACCTTATGGTCACCAATGTCTGTTTCGGTGGTGCGGATCTGCGCACCGCATACATCACATCATCAGGTCTGGGTCGGCTTTATTCGATGCAATGGCATTGTCCCGGTCTGCCGCTTAATTTTTCGCGACTTCCCGCTGTCACCGGTTGAGGCTCTGCTGAATCGCAACTAGCCCTGCCAGACGCCATAACCCTCTTCACGCAACGCGATCGCGAGTTCCACTTCCATTTCGCGCGCAGCCTCATACGGCATCGGATTGGCATAGGCGAAGAGCCCGGGCAGCAAGCGCAGGCCGTAGCGCTCGACGTAGCTGTTCGCCTTGATGCCTTGCTTGTGTTTTGCAAAGCGCGCTTCTGGCACGAGGCCGGTCATGCCGACGTAAACGCAGGGCTTGGTGGCGTCGTAACCGGGATTGGCTTTGCGAAAGCGCGCATCCTGCAAAACTTCCGGCGCGAGTTCGACGACGTAGACGTTGTGGTGGTGCTTCGAGGGCATGGGCCGGGAATCGGAGCGTATGCAATCACGCGCGCGCAGGGCAACGGCACCCTCCTGCCGCCCGCGAGCAGGCAGCAGAAGCCGGCTGTTGCGATGGCTCAAAGGCACCTCCGGCAATCCTTGATTCCCGGCAGTTCAACGGACACAGCCCCCTTTCAAGTCGGCAGGGTCCCCACAGATGCTCCGATTCTCTTCGATACAGGCAGGCAAATCGCCTCTTTGCCAAATTCCGGCAAAAGCAGCGTGCTCACGCCGATTTTCCGGGATTGATTCTGGCATCGAGCCGGGTGTTGAGGTCGCCAAGATTGTGCATGGACAGCAGGTGCATGTAGATCCAGCCAAGGTAGCCGCTGCGCAGCAGGGTGCCAGCTTCTTTTTCGTCGAGTTTGGTCAGACGCGCCTCATCGACCACGCTGAATCCATCGAGCGTGTGTTTGGAGCCATCCTTGTTTGTCACATTGATAACCTGCGGAACCAGCAGGTCGAGACGTTTCAGATGCGCGGAAAACTCCTGCGTCCGGGTGGCTTCTGCGTGATAGGCATTGAGGAATTCCATCACACGCTTCAAGGCCGGGCCATCGGTGCCGTCGTCGGCAAACAGTGCGGCACCTTCCGTGGCATTGAAACCGGAATAGGCCTCGTCGATTCCGACCATGAAGCCGTTCGGCGCGGGATTTTCGAACAGCACGAATGGATAGCGGCGCACAAATGCGGGTATGTAGTTGCCCGACCAGCGCCCGTCCGCTTCGACAAACAGGTTCTCGTCGCGGCGCAATCCCAGCAGGGCGATCGGAGCGGGCTGTTGGTCGGTGCCGGAAACAAAAAGAATCGGCAGATGCCGGGCAGCGGCGGCAAACTCGCTTCCCGTCAGCAGCACGGAAATGGTCTTCGCCGCATACGCGAACGATGCGACATCGCGAACCTTGAGCTTGCGATGGGCTTCCCGATTGAGAAGCGTGGGTTTGTCATAGAAAAGCAGTGTGGGCATAAGGCACCTGGTGAGGACTGGCCTGCGGATTGTCGGTCATTCCCGTGTCACGCGCACGCCCAGGGCTGGCGAGCCCGCCCGGCTGTGCCCGGGTGGCGCGGACTGGTTCATTTCACTCCCGGTTGCCCAGTTTGACCCATGTGCGCAGGTCCCAAGGCTCATACAGCGTCCAGATGTAATCGGTGGTCGAGTTCTCGCGCAGCGGGTGGATGTTCCGGGTCTCTGCGTCGTCGATGAATTGTTCGAAGATTTCCATGCTCGGAAACTCGACCACGATCATCTGCCGGCGGGTGCGGTCGCCATGCAATTCGCGCAACGGCCCGGTCCCGGCACTGACCACTTTGCCGCCCAGGCCATAAATGATCTTGCCGGCTTTGACGCTGTAGTCCCGGTATTCATCTTCCCGGCCGGGAATCAGGTTGAAAACGTTCAGTGCATAAATCATCGCAATCTCTCGCAAGGTTTGAACGGGACGCGCTCCGGTAGAATGGCGCGCGATTCATCATTCTTTCACAGGAGCACTTCATGGCAAAAAATATTCAGGTCGTGCTCGCCAGCCGGCCCAGCGGCGCGGTCGAGGAATCGAATTTCAGAATAGTCGAGACCGACATACCCAGACCCGCCGGTGGCGAAGTTCTGGTGAAAAACCTGTGGCTGTCGCTTGACCCGTACATGCGCGGGCGCATGAACGCGGTCAAGTCCTACAGCAAGTATGTCGAGATCGGCGAAGTCATGGTCGGTGGCACCGTTGGCCAGATCGTGGAATCGCAGAATCCGAAGTTCAAGGCCGGCGACCATGTGGTGGGCTCGCTGGGATGGCAGACCCATGCTGTGTCCAACGGCGACGCACTGAGCGTGGTGGACCCGAAACTCGTGCCGCTGTCGGCATACCTGGGGGTATGCGGCATGCCCGGCGCGACGGCCTGGATCGGTCTGCTGGAACATTGCGCGCCCAAGGCTGGCGAAACCGTACTGGTGTCGGCAGCCACCGGCGCCGTTGGCGGCGTGGTCGGTCAGCTTGCGAAATTGCAGGGTTGCCGCGCGGTGGGCATTGCCGGGGGGGCGAAGAAGTGCGAGTACGCAGTCAAGGAGCTGGGCTTCGATGCCTGCGTGGACTATAAGGCCGGAAAACTGATCGACGATTTGAAGGCGGCTTGCCCGAATGGCGTGGACAATTATTTCGAAAATGTCGGCGGCGAAGTCATGGACGCCGCGTTCCGCGTGCTCAATCCGTTCTCGCGCGTGGCCTTGTGCGGCCTCATCTCCGACTACAACTCAACCGAGCCTTACGGCACCAAGATGATCCGTTCGCTGCTGGTAAATCGCGTAAAGCTGCAAGGCTTCATCGTTTTCGACCGCACGGATTTGTATGTCAGGGCGGTGTCGCAACTGGCCAGATGGGTTTCGCAGGGCAAGCTCAAGTACCACGAGACCGTCGCAGACGGGATTCAGGCCGCGCCAAAGGCGTTCATCGGGCTGCTCAAGGGACAAAATCTGGGCAAGCAGTTGGTCAAGCTGGCTTAGGGCGAAACCTTATTCACCGCAAAGACGCAAAGTACGCAAAGGAAAGCGGAAACCAGTTCGGATAACGAGGGCATTCCCCCTGGATGGGACGATTATCACTGCATTTTTCTCGAATTGTCTTTGTATTTCTTTGCGTACTTTGCGTCTTTGCGGTGAAATCGGTTTTCTAACGCAAGGCTTCGGCGCGCGGACGAAACAGCGCCAGCGCCATCCGAAATGGCAACAGGGCGAAAAATGCAATGGCGACCTTTACGCCCAGGTCGCCCAGCGCCAGTGTGACCCAGGGCATGTCGGTGCCGGCAAAGGCCAGCGTAAAGAAGATCGCAGTATCCACCGCTGAAGCAAGCAGACTCGAAACGAGCGGCGGTTTCCACCACGCCAG
>JANNTE010000214.1:0-3610 GCA_031403365.1 Betaproteobacteria bacterium
CCGGCCTGTCACGCCGGGGGTCGCGGGTTCGAGTCCCGTCCACTCCGCCAAACCCTGAAAGGCGAACGAGAGTTCGCCTTTTTCATTTCGGCACCCGCGATTGGAGCGCCGAGCGCAGTTTCGCGCGGCTTCGGGCATACTTTGGCCTCGCCTTTTTTTAGGATTCGGGATTTAGAACATGTACGATTTCGTCTACAAGCATAAACGCTGGCTGCAGATCGGGTTGCTGATTCTGATCGTTCCGCCCTTCGCGCTGTTTGGCATTGACTCCTATTTTCGCAATACCGATGCCGGTGGTTCATTGGCCAAGGTCGGCGACGCTGGAATTTCGGGAGCCGAGTATTCTCAGGCCTTGCGCGAGGCTCAGGAGAGAATGCGTCAGATGATGGGTGAGAAAGCCGATCCGGCGATATTCAACAGTCCTCAGTTCAGGGAATCGGTGCTGAACGATCTGGTTGAACGCAAGGTAACGCTGTCACACGTGGCAAAAGTCGGCATGACCGTTTCGGATACTGAACTGCAAGGGATCATCGCCGCTATTGAAGCGTTTCGGGACGAGTCGGGCAAGTTTTCACGCGAGCGCTATCGCCAGTTGCTGCAGGGGCAGGGGTTGACCGCGCCGATGTTTGAGGACCAGATACGCTCCAGCATCCTCATCGAACAAGTGCGCAATGCATACACCGGGTCCGCATTCGTGCCTGACTCCGTGGCGGACCGGATGTTGAGAATCAGCGAGCAGGAGCGGGAAGTCAGCCAGTTGGTGTTCAATCCAGCTGACTATCGCGGACAGGTAAAGATCTCCGATGCAGACGCTCAGAAGTACTACGCCGAACACGCCGGCGAGTTCATGCTGCCCGAACGGGTCAAGGTTGAGTTTACGGTGCTGTCGCGGGAGGCTTTTCAGCGCAACATTCAGATCAGCGATCAAGAGATCAAGAAGTACTATCTGGACAACCAGAGCCGGTTTCAAGTCCCAGAAGAGCGCCGGGCAAGCCATATTCTGATCGCGGTAGCGGCGAGCGCCAGCGCCGAAGAGAAAGCAGCAGCCAAAGGTCAGGCCGAGGAATTACTGAAGCAGGTGAGGGCAAACCCGAAGGTATTAGGCGCGCTGGCGGCAAAGCATTCCAAGGACCCGGGATCCGCGGAAAACGGAGGTGACCTGGGATTCTTTGCGCGCGGACTAATGGTCAAGGAGTTCGACGACGCGGCGTTTTCAATGAAGGTCGGAGAGATTACAGGTCCGATTGCCACACAGTATGGATTCCACATTATTCGCCTTGATGAGATCAAAGCGCTGCAAACCACGGCACTGGAAACTGTCAAAGAACAAATCGAATCGGAACTGCGCAATCCGAAGGTCGCCGATGGGTTCGCGGAAGCATCGGAAACGTTCAATAATCTGGTGTATGAGCAGTTTGACAGCCTGCAGCCGGCAGTCGACGCCCTGAAGTTGACTCTGCAGCAAAGCGACTGGGTAAGTCGCACTGGGGGAGGTCCGAATCCATTGCTTGGCGGCGAAAAGATGCTGGCAGCGCTGTTTTCAGATGAGGTGCTCAAGAACAAGCACAACACCGCGCCAATCGAGGTTCAGCCCGGCATGTTGTTGGCGGCGCGGGTCATTGAGCACAAGGAATCCGAACAGGTGCCTTTTGATCAGGTACGCAAAGACATTGTGCAGTACTTGACCGACCAGGCGCTCACGCAAATTGTGGAAAAAGAAGGCCGTGCGATCCTCGACAAGCTGAAGGCAGCAGAACCAGCAAAGCTGAAATGGTCTGCCTCGCAGATCGTCACCCTGCAAAAGCGACAGGGATTGCATCCCGAGGCAGCACAATCCATATTTGGTGCCGATACAGCTAAATTGCCCTCTTATGTGGGAGTGCCGGTCTCACAAGGGCGCTTTGTGATCTACCGGATTACCAAGGTTAATGACGTGAAAGAAGTAGGCCCCGAGCAACGCAAGGCATTGGCGAAGCAATTGACGCAGATGGTTGCCCAGGATCAGTACCAGGCGTATGTTGCCAGCCTGCGCGAACGCGCCAATGTCACCATCGACAAGAGAAAACTGGAACCGGTGCCCTGATCGGTACCCAATCGCCCGGCAGCGCGCGGGTTATTTATTCCAGTGAGCCAACCGCCGTGGTGTTGAAACCGGCGTCGACATAGGTGATTTCGCCGGTGATGCCGCTGGCGAGATCGCTGCACAGAAAGGCCGCCGCGTTGCCAACTTCTTCGATGGTGACATTGCGGCGCAGAGGCGACTGCTTTTCCGCCAAGGACAGCAGTTTGCCAAAGCTGCCGATTCCAGCGGCGGCCAGCGTCTTGATCGGTCCGGCTGAGATTGCATTTACGCGGATGCCTTTTGGACCCAGGCTTTGTGCCATGTAACGCACATTCGCCTCCAGACTCGCTTTGGCCAGTCCCATGACGTTGTAACTCGGGAAAGAGCGCTCTGCACCAAGATAAGTCAAAGTCAGCAGTGCGGCATTGCGCCCCTGCATCATCGGTGTGCCGGCTTTGGCCAGTGCTGCAAAGCTGTAGGAACTGACGTCGTGAGCAATGCGAAACGCTTCGCGGCTGACGGACTCGAGGTAGTCTCCCACGAGCGCCTCGCGAGGCGCGAATGCGATGGAATGAATGATCCCGTCGAGCCCATCCCAATGTTTCCGGAGTTCCGCAAACAACGCATCGATTTCCTCGTCGCTCGCGACGTCGCAAGGCAACACCAGCTTGCTGTCGAATTGCGCCGCCAGTTCGACAACGCGGTCCTTGACCCGCTCGCCTTGAAAGCTGAAGGCCAGTTCGGCACCTTCGCGGCGCATCGCTTTCGCGATTCCATAAGCGATCGAACGACTGCTGAGCAATCCGGTAATCAATATCTTCTTGTTCTGGAGAAAGGCCATGGTGGTACTCCGGTAAACTTCGTCGCATTATAGCGAAAGACCCTTCCGGTTCCGGCAGGATTTGCAGCGCGATCAACCGCGATCAGACAATCCGCTACACTGGATCCCAATGAGATATCGCATGACCTTCGCGGGGCTGCTTGCGCTGCCGGCCGTACTCGGCGGCTGCGGCGGCCCGTGGAATGATCCCTACCCGGCGCGGGACGCGGGGAAAAACATACTCTATTCCTCGTTCGCCGAGCGTCCCAAGCACCTCGATCCGGTACAGTCGTATGCCGAGAACGAAGCGGTGTTCACGGCACAGATCTACATGCCGCCTTTGCAGTATCACTATCTCAAGCGACCATACGAGTTAACCACGCTTGCCGCGACGCACATTCCCCGGCCGGTGTATTACGACGCGGCCGGACAGCGACTGCCGGAGACCACCGCGGTAAATAAAGTTGCTCATAGCGTTTACGAAATCCATATCCGGCCCGGCATCATGTTTCAGCCACATCCGGCGTTTGCCCTGGACGAGCAAGGCAGGCACCGATATCATCATCTAAAGCCGGAAGACTTGAAACACATCTACGAGTTGAAGGATTTCAAGCACAGCGGCACGCGCGAGCTGGTTGCCGAAGATTATGCATTTCAGATCCGCCGGCTCGCGCACCCGAAGCTGCATTCGCCGATCTTTGGTCTGATCAGCGAATACATTTTAGGCA
>JANNTE010000215.1:0-22931 GCA_031403365.1 Betaproteobacteria bacterium
GCATGCCGTACCCGCCGGAGCCGTGTACTTCCTTCACCACCAGTTCACCCATGTGTGCGAGCACGTAGGCCAGATCATCGCCCGAACTGAGCTGGTAGGTCGGCACGTTGTTGAGCAAGGGCTCCTCTCCGCAGTAGAAGCGGATCATCTCGGGCACATAGGGATAAATTGACTTGTCGTCAGCCACGCCGGTACCGATGGCGTTGGCAAGGGTCACTTTTCCCCTGCGGTAGGCTTCCACAAGCCCGGCCACACCGAGCAGGGAATCGGCACGAAACACAAGCGGATCGAGAAAATCGTCATCGATGCGCCGATAGATCACATCGACTCTTTGTGGTCCGCTGGTTGTGCGCATGTAGACCGCATCGTCGCGCACAATAAGATCCGGTCCTTCCACCAGTTCGATGCCCATTTGCTGGGCGAGGAAAGCATGTTCGAAATACGCGCTGTTGAACTGGCCCGGCGACAGCAATACGACGGTCGGATTCTCCACGCCGTTTGGGGCAACGCTGCGCAGATTTTCGAGCAGAAGGTCCGGGTAATGTTCGACCGGCGCTATCGACTGGCGCGCGAACAGGTCAGGCACCAGCCGCATCATCATTTTGCGGTTTTCCAGCATGTACGATACGCCCGAGGGCGTGCGCAGGTTGTCCTCCAGCACATAGTATTCGCCAGCTCCGGCGCGCACCAGATCGATTCCTGCCACATGCGCATAAATCTCGCCAGGTACATTGATGCCAACCATCTGAGGACGGAACAGCTTGTTTCCGAGAATGCGCTCTTTTGGCACACGACCGGCCCTGAGGATTGCCTGGTCATGGTAAATGTCATGCAGGAAAGCGTTCAATGCGCGCACGCGCTGTTGCAGACCCCTGGCGATTTCGCGCCACTCCGCCGCAGGAATGATATGCGGCAGCATGTCGAAGGGAATCAGGCGTTCGGCCCCGGCCTCTTCCCCGTATACCGCAAAAGTAATACCGACGCGATGAAACAGCAGTTGCGCCGCCTGGCGCATCTGCACGATGCGCTCGTGGGGGGTACAGGCTATCCAGTCCGCAAGCGGCTGATAGTGGCTGCGTACCTTGCCGTCCGCCAGGTACATTTCGTTAAAGTAGGAATCTAATGACATGAGTAACCCCATGACCCAGTCCGCAAAGGCTGTGCCACCAGCGCCCAATGCCCACCCTGGACTGCAAGCTCATGAACAAATTGCGCTTTCATGACGCAATACGGTCGTTGCCGATAATCCCGGCCAGCCCCATGCACCGAGTCAAAGCACGACTTCTGACCAACGCACCGTTATGGACTGATCAACCGAGCTTACGGACAAAGTGCACGACTTCGGCGCCAATGGACCGGACAATGTCGCGCTGGGTCTGGTCCAATAGACTGCCACTGACATCGAACGCATCGTTGGCGCGCATGATGCCAAGCTGAGTTGGAACAACGATCACACCCAGATGTGCAAGCAGCGCCCTTAGCGCCACCAATGCGCGCACGCCTCCAAGGTTGCCGGGCGAGGCGGCCATAACCCCCCCCACCTTGCCTTTGAACGCCACTAGCGGCGGCTCGCCGGATTCGGTGCGCGAGGCCCAATCGATCGCATTCTTAAGAACTCCAGATATGCCGCTGTTGTATTCAGGAGTGCTGACCAGTATGCCGCCATGCTCTATGAGCAGGCGCTTGAACAATTTTGCGTTTGGCGGCATTCCCTGTTCGCGCTCCATGTCGCCGTCGTAGAACGGCATCGGGATATCGCGCAGATCGATTTCGGTCACTTCAGCTCCGGCCGCGCGCGCACCATCGGCCGCAACGCGCACCAGTTTCTTGTTGAGTGATCCCCTGCGCAGACTGCCAGCGAATGCCAGGATTTTTTGCGTCATTGATCAGCCTGCGTCTTGCGCAAGCTCGCCCGTGGCTGCCATCCTGGCAAGCTGGAGACCGGTCAGCGGCCGCCCGAATAGAAATCCCTGCGCATACTGACAACCGTAGGCGTTCAGAAAAGCGAGCTGGGCTTCGTTTTCCACGCCTTCCGCAATGACTTTTATTCCAAGGCTGCGCGCCAGGGTAATGATGGCGCGCACGATCGCAGCGTCGTTCGGATCGGAGGTAATGTCGCGCACGAAGGATTGGTCAATTTTCAGATAATCCAGCGGGAGTCTCTTGAGATAGGACAGGCTCGAGTATCCGGTGCCAAAATCGTCAATGGCGATCTGTACTCCGACCGCCGCCAGCTTCTCGAGCGCAACAATGGAAGATTCCGCGTCGCGCATGACGGCGGATTCGGTCAGTTCGATTTCCAGATTGGTCGCCTTGGCACCGGTACTGCTCAGTATTTTCGTCACGAGATCGGCAAGATCATAGTCGTGAAACTGGCGGGCAGACACATTAACCGCCACCTGGATCTGGTGTCCCGCGTCCTGCCATTCGCGAATCTGCCGGCAAGCGGTCTGGAATACCCATTCGCCGATTTGCCCGATGAGCCCCGCTTCCTCCGCGATCGGCACAAAGCGCGAAGGCGCAATTGACCCGAGTTTCGGATGATTCCAGCGCAGCAGGGCTTCCGCACCAGAAAGCTGTCGTGTCGAAAGATCGATCTTGGGCTGAAAAACCAGACTCATTTCGCCACGTGCGATAGCAGTGCGCAGGCCGGTCTGAATCTGCATCCTGTCCTGCGCCTCCTGATTCAAACCGGAGGTATAGAATTGGAAACTGTTTCTCGCCAATTGCTTGGCGCTGGACATTGCCGCGCCGGCATGTTTGATGAGTTCATCAACGCTGGCGGCATCATCCGGATACAGACTGATGCCAACCGACGCCGAAACGAACACCTCCTGGCCGTCGTTTGCGAAGGGCCGGGCAAGCTCATCGAGAATCAGCGACGCGGTTGTGGACAGTGCCTGCAAACTGGTGACGTTCGGATAGACCAGCGTGAATTCGTCGCCCCCGACCCGGGCAACCGTTTCCGCCTCCTGGGTTGCCTGGCGGATTCGGTCCGCGGCTTGTTTCAACAGCGCATCTCCCGCGTAGCTGCCCCATGTCTCGTTGACCTCCTTGAAGCGATCAAGGTCAACATGCACAAGCGCCACGCGCAGCTGGTTGCGCGACGCATGCGCAATAATCTGCCCCATGCGCTCCTGCATGAGGAAGCGGTTTGGCAGACCGGTCAATGCATCGTAGTTCGCAAGATATCGTACCCGCTCTTCGGCACGCTTGCGCTCAGTAACGTCGCGCGAGGTCAGTACAATACCGCGGATGCCGGGATGATCAAGCAAGTTGTTTCCCAGGGCTTCGAGATAGATCCAGGAGCCATCCGCGTGGCGAAAGCGCAGGATCAGCGGTGAAGTCAACACTTCCCCCTTGAGCAAGGCATCGAAAGCGATCCGTGCCCGCGCCACGTCCTTCGGGTGCAGGGTCTCGAATGGGGTCTTGCCGATCAACATCCCCGATGGATATCCCAACAGGCGCGATGCCGCGGGAGACTCGTATACGGTCACACCACTGGCGTCGTGAATGGTGATGATGTCAAAGGAGTTCTGGACCAGTGCGCGGAATCGCGCCTCGCTTTCTCCAAAGAGGTCTACCTTTCGCCGGTCGCGCGGGGAACGCTCAAAAGGTCCGGAACGGGCCGTCACGATTCGCTAACCGAAGCCAACCAGGGTTTCGACCGCAGTTTCAACCGCGACAGTGGTCGAATCGCATTCCGATGGCGCAGCATCAAATCCGAACCGGCCACGCAACATGCCCATTGCCATCTCGAAAGACGATCTACGCATTGGTAACGACATGATGTGCCCTAAATGCTGCCTTTCGTACGCAGGAAAGGCAACCCATCAGCGCAGAACGCTGTTGATGGATTTCCACGGTTGAATAAAGAGTTACTTGACGGCGCTCAAGTGCATTCTAGCCCGAGTTCAGAACTTAGTGAATAAACTTGAGGATACCGTCAGCCTGGTTTCGCGCCCGTGTCTGAAGTCTGGTCGTTGGTACCGCCAGGCTTTCCGCCCTGATTCCGCCGCTCCGGGTACATCCTCAGGAATCTGTCCGGCTCGAGCATTTTCAGCATACTTGCCTCGATGGGCATGGGTTCGCCGCAGACACGGCTCGCCACGATTTCCGCCGACAGGGCGGCCCAGGTCATGCCCCTCGACCCTAACGCGAGACAGGTAAACAAGCCGTCCGTATCCCCGGAAGCGGGCCGGCGCGGATCGGGCAAGGCGCCCAGTACCGGTAACCGGTCGAAGCTCATGGTGCGGAAAGCAACCCTTGCGCCCAGGTTTGCAGTCGTGACCCCCTCGCCAAATCCCGGCAACATCGATTCCAAGCGCAAAAGGTTTGTTTCGTGATCCTCCAATCGAGCTTCAATGTCCGGCAGATCCTCGTTAAACGTGGCGCCCACGCAATGCATGCCATCTTTGGCCGGTGTGATGTAACCCTCTCTGCACACTGCGGTGCGCAGATCACGGCCGATTCTCTGCGGCATGAGGCTCACCTGCCCGCGCACCGGCCGCAGTGGCAGCCAGTCGGCTTGCACAAACCGGCGCACCGTTAGCGCGTTTGCGAGCACGATCGCCGGAGCATGCGCCAGCACTTGTCCGGAGGCATCAAGCACGTCCCAGCACGCGCCGGTACGCCTGACCCCGGCGACGTCGCATCCATAGAGATTCGTTACGCCACCTCCCGAGTGGTCAAGATTCGATCGGCACATGGCCGCAGGGCTGGCCCAGCCGGAACTGGGAAACCAGATCGCCGGTCCTGCTACGGTCGTGCCGGCGATTTCAGTCGCCTCCCGGGTCTGAACCACGCATGCCAGGTCTCTCGGCAGGGAAAACTGTTCAACAATGCGTTGCTGCTTCTCAAAGTGGAATGCGTCGCGCGCCAATTGCAGCACACCGTTCCCTGCAGGCGTTGGTTCGTCATCCAGCGGCCTGGCCGCCAATCGATGCCGGATCGCGTATAAAAATGCGCCTGAGGTAAACCGGCTGTGCGGATTCCAGTCCAGCGAGAACACTGGCCGCATTAGACCCGCGGGTATGCCCGATGCCTCCTGTGCCGGACCCGGATGCCGCTCAATCAAGAGCACGTCCCAGCCCCGCCGTGCCATGCTGTTTGCGCAGGACGTTCCGGCCAGCCCGGCACCGATCACGATAACGCGCTTGTCGCGAATGTTTCCCGTTTCTTTGACCGGTCGCGCGTAGCGGCCGCAAAGCATTTCCCGTTTGCTTGCGAATCCCTGCCGTTTTTCCAATGCGAATCCGGCCGCCTCGAGTCCATTCCAGACCGACGCTGCAACGGTATAGGTGGCCAGCGTGGCGTTCGCGCCAGCCAGGCGCGCCAGTTCCCTGAAAACACCCGCACTCCACATGTCCGGATTCCTGGCGGGGGCGAAACCATCGAGAAAAAACGCGTCGACCCTGGCTTGCAATTGATGCAGCATTTCGGCAGCGTCGCCAAACAACAGCGTGAGCGTCACACGACCGTTGTCGAAATGCAGACGATGAAACCCTGGCAGCAGCGGCGGATACTGCTCGCGCAGCCGGTCGGCGATTTCCCCGATTTCAGAATATCGTTCATGAATCGCCTCCAGTGCCGCCAGCGGGAACGGGTGTTTCTCCACCGACACATAATGCAGGTCTACCCCAGTGGCACCGCTTTGCCGCAGAGCGCGCCAAGTAGCCAGAAAATTCAATCCCGCGCCGAATCCTGTCTCCACAATCGTGAAACGATTGGCTCCCTGCCAGCGCCGCGGCAGATCGTTGCCATCCAGGAAAACATGTTGGGCTTGTTCGAGTGCACCGTTCGCGGAAGCATAGATATCGTCAAACCGCGAGGAATACAGCGTCGCGTTATCCAGAAACGACAGAACCGCAGGAACGACAGGCTGAAAATCAGGTGACATGAGAAAGCATTGCCCGGGCATCGGGTGAAACACGGAATTGAGCGCAGCGAAATCTGAAGAAGAAGATCGGGATCCAGAGATCCTGGATACTCCCGCGAGGCAAGTATCCGATTCAGCGCGGCAAAACCCCAAGCCAGATCTGCCAGTTGAGATCACGCGAATCGTGCATATACTGCGGCGCATCAATGCAAAGGTCAAGCGTGGGACATCCTGCGTATATGCCCGCCCGGAATTCTAGAAACAAATTTCTCCAGGCTGCTCTCGCGCCAGCGTTTCTGGATTTTATGGTGCGCAGCCGCATCTTCCAGATACCGAGCTGTGGTCCGTAAGCGGTACTTCCTCGCCTCCATGCGCCATCGCGTCCGGACCATGGAAATTTCTTTCGCGCGCGGTAACACCAGCACCTGTTAATGGGGTAAAGTTTCCGCGCAGCTTGCAAATCAAACCGGATCTAGTGCTGCTGAACAAAAAAATTTTACAAATCCAAGAAATTTCATGCTCGATGGAGGGTTGATCAGATGAAGCTCAAAGTGAACAAGCAAGACAAGGACTATCAGGGCGATCCGCAAATGCCGCTGATGTGGTACTTGCGCGACGAACTGGCCTTGACCGGAACCAAGTTCGGCTGCGGCACGGGTTTGTGCGGCGCCTGCACGGTGCATCTCGACGGCAAAGCGGTGCGTTCCTGCGTCACGGTCATGAAGGATGTTTCCGCAAGGGCGGTAACAACCATTGAGGGGCTTTCCCCGGATGGCAATCACCCGGTGCAAAAAGCCTGGCGCGCGGCGAACGTGCCGCAGTGCGGCTATTGTCAGTGCGGCCAGATCATGAACGCCGCTGGACTGCTGGCCGAAAACAAAAATCCGTCGGACGACCAAATTCTCGAAGCCATGTCCGGGAATATCTGCCGTTGCGGCTGTTATCAACGCATTTTTGCAGCGGTGAAATCAGCCGCCCAGGAGGCCTGAGATGAAAGCCGAAAATAATCAGGCAATCATTACCAACGTAAGCCGCCGCAACCTGTTGAAAGGTGTGGTCGGTTCTGGCGGGCTGGTTATCGCCGCGCAATTCGTACCTGCCGGCGTCGCCATGGCCGCCTATGAAACCGGCGCCGGCGGAATGCCCGGTGGGGTGGTGTGGGATCCGCACGTGTTTGTTTCCATAGCCTCGGACGGCACCGTCACCATTGTCACGCACCGGTCCGAAATGGGAACAGGTTCGCGCACCAGCCTGCCGATGGTTGTGGCGGACGAAATGGAAGCCGATTGGTCGAAAGTCAAGATCATCCAGGCCGAAGGCAACGAACAGAAATACGGCAATCAGGATACCGACGGCTCACGCAGCATTCGTCATTTCACGCAGCCAATGCGCGCTTGCGGCGCGGCCGCCCGGCAGATGCTGGAACATGCGGCGGCGTTGGCCTGGGGTGCATCCGATTCCGATTGCCGCGCGCAAAACCACAAAGTGGTTCACGTCCCCACCGGCCGATCGATGGGCTTCGGTGAACTGGCCGATGCGGCGTCCAAACTGAAGACGCCAAAAGCGGGCAGCATCACGCTCAAGGATCCGTCGGAATTCCGCTATATCGGCAAAGGCGAAGTTCAGATCACGGACATGTTCAATATCACCACGGGCAAAGCAAACTACGCTCAGGATATTCACGTTCCGGGTATGAAGTACGCAGTCGTCGCACGTCCTCCGGTCGTACTTGGCCAGGTCAAGACTTTCGATGAAGCGGCTGCGATGAAGGTGCCGGGTGTGATCAAGGTCGTAAAGATCCCCCATACCCCGATGCCAGCCAAGTTTGCCCCTCTGGGCGGCGTGGCTGTCGTCGCCAACAGCACTTGGGCGGCGCTGAAAGGCCGCGAGGCGCTGAAAGTGACCTGGGATGACGGCCCCAACAAGAGCTACAACTCCGACGCCTACAAAGCGGCAATGCAGGCCACGGCGCGCAAGCCGGGCAAAATTGAGCGCAACGAAGGCGATGTCGACAAGGCTCTGGCCGGAGCGGTCAAGGTCATTGAGCGCGAGTACTACATTCCGCATGGGGTGCATGTTCCGATGGAACCGCCGGCGGCTGTCGTACAGATCAAGAACGGCAAAGCCGAAGTCTGGGCGTGCGTGCAAAGTCCCGGTGGCACCCGTGGCGATGTGGCCTCGACGCTGGGCATGAAGGAAGAGGACGTCAAGGTCAACGTGACGCTGCTGGGAGGCGGATTCGGACGCAAGTCGAAGTGTGACTTCGCGCTGGAAGCCGCGATTCTGTCGAAAGCCATGGGTGGCACGCCGGTAAAAGTGGTGTGGACACGCGAAGACGACATCCATCACTCCTTCTATCACAGCGTTTCCTATCAGCACGTTACCGCCGGTCTCGACAAGAACAACAAGGTCGTAGCCTGGCGTCATCGCAGCGTATCGCCGTCGTTGATGTCCAACTTCATGCCGGATCCGAAGCGCGAGAGCAATCTGGAACTGGGCCTGGGGCTGATCGACACGCCGTTCAACGTGCCGAATCTGCGCCTCGAAACCGGGGAAGCGGTTGCCCAAACGCGTATTGGCTGGTTCCGTTCGGTCAACAACATTCCGCACGCTTTCGCCATGCAGTCCATGGTGGCGGAGCTGGCCCATGAACTGGGACGCGATCCGAAGGATTTCCTGCTCGAAATGATCGGACCGGCCCGCATCGTCGATCCGCGCAAGACGGTGACCAGCGAGTTGTGGAATTACGGCGATCCCTGGAGCACCTATCCAGTCGATACGGCACGCACACGCCGCGTCGTCGAGCGGGTGGCCAAGGAAGCCGGCTGGGGACGCAAGCTGCCCAAAGGCCATGGCTTGGGCATCGCCGTACAGCGTAGCTTCTTGAGCTATGTTGCCACCGTGGTTGAGGTCGCTGTGGACGATAAGGGCAACGTCACGGTGCCGCGTGTGGACACGGCGATTGACTGCGGATTCGTGGTCAACCCCGAGCGCGTGGCTTCCCAGATCGAAGGCGCTGCGGTAATGGGACTGAGCCTCGCGAAGTTGAATCAAATCACCTTCAAGAACGGCCGTGTCGAGCAGAACAACTTCCACGACTACCCGGTGCTGCGTATCGGCCAGGGAGCCATGGATGTTAAGACGCACATCATCGAAGCCACCATCGACGATCCCTCCAGCGGGGTTGGCGAGCCGGGAGTTCCGCCGTTCGCACCGGCGTTCATCAACGCCGTGTTCGCGGCGACCGGCAAGCGCATCCGCAACCTGCCGCTGGGCGATCAGTTAAACGCCTGAACGCAAGCCGCCGCCGGGGCACGCTCCGGTGGTGGTGGTTGAAACCAGTAAGGCAACGCCCGTTCAGCAATGGACGGGCGTTTTTTCGCCATATCCCCAATTCTTTACAGCAGAAATGCCGGACCGTATAATGCGCCCCTTTCGCGGGGGTATAGCTCAGCTGGGAGAGCGCTTGCATGGCATGCAAGAGGTCAGCGGTTCGATCCCGCTTACCTCCACCACGAAGAAACAGTTGATCGTTGCAAGCATTAGTCCCTATCGTCTAGAGGCCTAGGACACTGCCCTTTCACGGCGGTAACAGGGGTTCGAATCCCCTTGGGGACGCCAAATAAGAACGCCACCCTTTTGCGGTGGCGTTTTTATTTGGTGTTACCAAGGGGCTGATTCGAACCCCTCGGGTTCGACCAAGCGATCACTGATCGCTTGGGACGCCGTCCAGATTTTCGCACGGCGGTCTCTCGCGCGACGCCAGTCGCTTGTGAGAGATTCGCCCATCGCAGAGGCGATGCGAATGGCGAACAATCCCCTTGGAACTATCCGGCGCCACCCTTGCGGCGGCGTATCCGTTTTGTTCGCGCTGCTACGATCCCGGATAGTGCGAAAGCTCCGCATCCAGACGCCGCAGCACCTCCTCGCGTCCGACCAGTTCCAGCACGGCGTCAATCGAAGGTGTGTGTGCCGTCCCGGTGACCATGACTCGTAACGGCATGGCGAGTTTCGGCATCTTTATCGCGTGTGCCGTGATGACCTCCTTGATAACCCCCCCAAGTGCAATCCGGTTCCAGTCCGCCGCGACCAGCTTTGCACGCAAGGCTCGTATCGCCGGCAGAATATCCGTCGTGTAATGTTGGGCACGCAGTTCTGCCGCCGGATGCAGGTGGCGGTAGAAATACACGCCGCCATCGGCGAGCTCTTCGATGGTAGCGGCCCGGTCCTTGAGCAACGCGCACACCGCACGCAGATCGGGACCGGTGCCGGGATCGCAACCGGCCAGCTTGAGAAAGGGCAACGCCAGACTGGCAAGCCGTGCGTCATCGGCTTGCTTGATGTAGTGCGCGTTCAACCACTTCAGTTTGTCCGGATCGAACTTGGCCGGCGAGCGACTCACTGCTTCAAGCGTAAACCACTCGATGAATTGTTCGGGGGTAAAAATCTCCGAATCGCCGTGGCCCCAGCCCAGGCGGGCGAGGTAGTTGAGCAATGCCTCTGGCAGATAGCCCTCTTCCGGATACTGCATGACACTTACGGCGCCGTGACGCTTCGACAAACGCTCACCGTCAGCCCCAAGGATCATCGGTATGTGGCCAAAACGCGGCAGGGGCGCGCCGAGAGCGTTGAAAATATTGATCTGCCGTGGCGTATTGTTGACGTGATCATCTCCGCGAATGACGTGGGTCATATTCATGTCCCAGTCGTCCACCACCACGCCGAAATTGTAAGTGGGCACACCGTCGCCGCGCAGAATCACCACGTCGTCGAGCTCTTGATTGGATATCGAGATCGACCCTTTGACCAGATCGTCCCAGGTCACATCGCCGTCGTCGGGATTGCGAAAACGCACCACCGGTTGGACCCCGGCCGGCGGCGTTTTGCCTTGCGCGTTTTCCGGCCGCCAACGGCCGTCGTAGCGCGGCTTCAGCCCTTTGGCCCGCTGCTCCTCGCGCATCGCATCGAGCTCTTCCTTGCCGGCGTAGCATCGGTAAGCATGGCCGTTGTCCATCAGCATTTGCGCGACCTCGCGATAGCGAGCGAGCCGTTGCATTTGATAAAACGGACCTTCGTCATAGCTTAGACCCAGCCAGGCCATCGCCTCCAGAATGGCTTGCGTCGATGCCTGCGTGGATCGCTCAACGTCGGTATCTTCGATGCGAAGAATGAATTGTCCTCCAGTCTTGCGTGCATAGGCCCATGAGAACAGCGCGGTGCGCGCGCCGCCGATGTGAAGATATCCGGTGGGACTGGGAGCGAAACGGGTGCGGACCATCGGAAATATCGAGGAGAAAAGGCGTCCATTGTACGCGATGCCTCGCGCCATACCGGCGGGCGAAATTGACCCTGTTACGTGAGCCGTGGTTAAATGCCGCCTCGCGCGCGGGTGGTTAGCTCAGCGGTAGAGCACTGCCTTCACACGGCAGGGGCCACAGGTTCGATCCCTGTACCACCCACCATAATCTCCAGAAGTCCCCCGCGCGGCGGCAGCGCACCGGTCCTGCGATGCCGGTCAGAAGTTGAAACCCAACTGAACGCCAGCCGCCATTTCCTTATCATTGCCTGCAATCGCGGCATCAATGTGTACGCCGAATGGCGAGAATCCCAGACCGACAGAAGGCATGCCGTCGTAGTTTCCCGCCAGGTCGTGGCGGTAACCCAGTCGAAGCTGTAATGTACTGAGCACATCGATTTCAGCCCCGATGGCAACGAATCGGTTCTCCTTGTCGAAGCCTTCCGCGATCGGTTTGTTTTCGGTCAGATCCAGATCAATTCCGATATTTCCCCAGCTACGATGGTGCGACACGCCCAGTCGCGCTTGTGGTCTGAGTTCGATCTTGTTGCCAAGTACCGTGATGAACTCTTTCCTGAGGACGTTCTTGACCACCAAACCCACTTTGTAGCTTTCTCCAAATGCTTTCGCGATACCGAGGTCGATGTTGGCCGAATTTTCGTTTCGCTCTCCCCGGCTGGTATCGATTTCAGTTTCCTGCGCCGAAATCGCGTAGTCGTAAGTCCTGATGCGCTGCGCCTTTAGCGTAATTCCGATGTCGGTGTTCCCTGCCGATCCGAACCGCCGCGCGAAAGCCAGCCCGGCTTCGCTCAGCGCCAGTCCGCGCACCAGCAATCTGGACTGCAGGTTGGTGATTTGACCTTCGGCGTCCACCGTGGCCTGGGCGCTGGTGCAGTTCGCTGCATTGCCGACCGGGTCAGCAGCACATTGATTGAGGTCCGTCGCCAGCCCGCTGATCAAGGCCTGGTCCGTACCGGCGAACACCAACTTGGCGCCGAAATTGGCCCGTCCCGATACATGCACGCCAACGCCGAATTTCTTGCTGGGAATGGTCAGTATGGCGCCGGCGAAGACATCGGCGTCGAGCACTTTGTTGCTGATCTTGTTCAGGTCAGTGTTGAATATGGCGAGCGAGGAAGCGGCCGCCGTGGCATTCGGCGCCGTAGGAGCCGCATCAAAGGCTCTCAGCGTATTGGATAGATCGTCGCCCGAGGTCTCGAGGGCATCGATATCATCGAGCGCCTTGTCCGGATCATTGGCCCGTGCTGCGACGATCGGCACGCCCAGCGCGAAATCATCATCCTCGCGCGTGGCCGATAACATTGCCGGGTTGAAGAAGCTGGCATTTCTTGCCGTGGCCATAGTCACGCCGACACCTCCCATGCCCAAAGATCGCGGGTCGTATATTCCAAACGCGGCCGCCTGCGCGAGAACCGGAACCGACAGCGCAATAGAAAATGAAATCACCCAGATCGGTTTGTCTAGTTTCATTCTTGAAATCCCTCCACAATTTACTAGTTGACATGAATCGTTCCTGACGGCATCAGTCTGACTTTCGTACGGTACGACCAAATCTGCGCTGACACTGCGGCTTGCACTAACCGGCGGATTCCATTTTCTTCCAGACGCATGCGCCTCTGGCGGCAACATCGATGTCGCCAAGCTGGCACGCGTGGTCGGCCAGCTCTTGCGCAGTTGCGCGCAGCACGATCAACGGCATATCCGCCATCGAAAACGCCTCGTCCAGAACCAGCGTAGACGGCCCGCCAATATCCATCAGCAAACTCTCCTGCCCGCGTGTCATGGACAGATACACTTCCGCCAGCAGCCGCGCATCGAGCACGGCGCCGTGCAATGAGCGCGCAGAGTTGTCGATCTGGTAGCGCTCGCATAACGCATCGAGCGAATTGCGTTTCCCGGGATGCAGGACCTTGGCCATTTTCAGCGTGTCGGTCACCAGCGGGCAATAGGTCTTGATCGGCTCCAACTCCAGCAGCGCGAGCTCGTGATCCAGAAACGCCAGATCGAAGGGCGCGTTATGAATGATCAGTTCCGCACCCTCGATGAACCCGATCATGTCTTTCGCCACATCGCGAAATTTTGGCTTGTCGGATAGAAAGTCGGTCGTGATGCCATGCACTTCCAGCGCTCCGGCATCGATGTCGCGCTCCGGATTGACGTACTGATGGTATTGCCGGTCGGTAAAACGGCGATTGACGATTTCGACCGCCGCGATCTCGATGATGCGATGGCCCAGCGCCGGGTCCAGGCCGGTGGTTTCGGTATCGAGAATGATTTGGCGCATGGAATCAGGGGCGAGGGACGAGGGACGTGGGGCGAAGAAAAGTCAGCAGAAAAAGTGCGGCGCGCCAGGCGCGCGTTAGAGCCTTGGCCGTATGTCTCATCCTGATCGTTGCACCTTCATGGGTCGTGCCTCGCGACTTATCAAACGTCCCTCGATTGTGCTCGAAGCGCCTCGTCCACGCCGCGGTTGGCGAGTTCATCGGCTTTCTCGTTGCCCGGATCGCCGGCGTGTCCCTTGACCCAGACCCACTCGATTTTATGAGTGCCGGCCAGTTTATCGAGCTCCTGCCATAGATCGATGTTCTTGACCGGCTTCTTGTCTGCGGTGCGCCAGCCGCGCTTCTTCCAGTCGTGAATCCAGGTGGAAATGCCGCTGTGCACATATTTTGAATCGGTATGCAGCCGCACGGTACAACTGCGTTTCAGGGATCCCAGCGCCTTGATCACCGCCATCATTTCCATGCGGTTGTTGGTCGTTTGTGGCTCGCCGCCGCAAAGTGCCTTCTCATGCTCGCCCCACTTCATCCATACGCCCCAACCGCCCGGCCCTGGATTGCCTTTGCATGCGCCGTCGGTGTAAACGTCTACCACAACGCTCAATGGTGATCCCCCGCTTGATGCCGTATACGGGCTGCCATGGCATCGTCCCTCCCGTTGGTTTTGTTGGGTACCGTCGCCAGCGCTTTTTTCTTGGTATGAGCCCGCCATTGCGGTGTGATCAGACGCATGCCCGGAACCCGCTTGATGGCGTGCAGATAGTAAACCCCGCCCGCAAACGGCCACCAGCGATCGCCCGCTGCTTCCATAAATCGCAATCGCCGGGTCCACGTTTCGCTAACGAGTGGAGGCGCATAGCTGCACATACTCCCGCCGGCCAATTCGAATCCCAACAGCGCCATCCAGTCCTTGATTCTTGGCAGATTGATGAATTGCCCGCACCATGGATAAATGCCATCGCTGCGCGTTGCCACTCGACGCAGGCCCCAGAGGCTCCAGGGATTGAATCCCGACAGCACCATGTGGCCTTCGGGCATCAGAATGCGCGAAACCTCGCGCAAGACTTGATGCGGATTGCCGCTGAACTCCAAAGCATGCGGGAGCACGGCCAGATCGATCGACGCGGTGTGCAGCGGCAGTGCGCAGGGATCGGCTCGCAGACCGACCGGACCTTCGCTGCCGATCACGCAACGGAAGGGCATGCGATTGGTGCGCAGGTATGGATATTCAGGCAGCCCGATCTGAATCGCGTTGAACCCGAATACGTCGGCCAGTTCCAGATCGAAGTATCGCAACTCCTTTTCAAGCAGGCGAGCGCCGAGTGGCGTGGAAAACCATTCGGACAGTCGGCCCGGTTCAAACGGAATTGACATTCGGCTTTGCATTATCGATGTTCCCGGCGTCTTAATCGCATTCACCATAGCGAGCCGGCCAAAGCAGACCGCGATAGTGCGACAGATGCCTCAATATGTTCCGCCCACCCGCCATCTACGCGATTACATTAGTGACCACTCAACATGCTCGCACGAGTATAACTGACGGTGCCCGGAATCGAACCCAGGCGGGCCGATCTGGAAAGGGAATGGCTCTCGTCCAGGAGCCGGTCGGACTCAGGTGTTCGATCGCGAAACGGTGGGAGAGCGAGGACAGATGTTGACGATTTCGACGCGCATATCGGGAATACGTAAGGATAAGGCGGCGAAATATGGACCGCTCTCCCGCCGTTGCAGCCGAATCATCCTGAGTCCGACCGGCTCCTGGGCCATTGCCGGAGGCGGGCGACGCCATGCTGGCGGGCAGGACCCTAAACTGGCTGTCGCGGCACCAAGCATCGAACTCCTGTTGACGGAAGTGTCTGGTCTGCGCGGCGCGCTCATCAGAGTAACCGTAGGCCTACCCGGGTCGCCCGGTCAGGCGGCATTTTTTGCCTTGACGGAACCCGGCACTCTGTTAACATGCCACAACATATCAATATCTTGCGTCAGATAATGAATAAATTACTTTCAGTAATGATCGGCGTTTACGCGGTGACTGCCATGGCCGCCGCCAATGCGTACAGACCGGCGCCGCCGCTAACGCCGGAAATTTTGGCGCTCAGCGACGAAGGCTCGAAGCCTGCCGAATATCTTGAGCCGGAAAATGCGCCGCCTCAGGACTCACTGGCCGGCTCGCTGACCGACACTCAGGCCGTCACCCATTCACCTGCGCCGACTGAAAGCCCCCTGCACCTCGAAAGCGGCTTCGCGGCACAGCCGCAAGCGCCGGAAAGCATCTGGAAACGTGTACGCGGCGGCTTCGCCATGGAGGACATTGACGGTCCCCTGGTAAAGCGCCATCAGGCATGGTTCATCAACCATCCGGAATACTTCCAGCGCATGATTGAGCGCAGCCGCCTCTATCTTTATTTTATCGTCGACGAGATCGACAAGCGCAACATGCCGATGGAAGTGGCGTTGCTGCCGATGATCGAAAGCGCCTTCAATCCCATCGCATACTCGCGCGCCAGAGCGGTCGGAATATGGCAATTCATGCCAATGACCGGCAAGCGTTATGGCCTGCAGCAAAACTGGTGGTACGACGGGCGCCGCGACGTGCTGAGCGCCACACGGGCAGCCCTGGACTATCTGGAAGCGCTGCACGCGCAGTTCGGCGATTGGCAACTCGCGCTTGCCTCCTACAACTGGGGGGAAAATGCGGTAGCCCGGGCCATGTCCAAAAACCGGGCGCAGCGCAAGTCCACGGAGTACAAACACCTTCGCATGCCTCGAGAAACACGCAACTATCTACCGAAACTGCAGGCGGTCAAGAACATCATCGCCAACCCGTCATTGCTACGCTCTCCACTGCAAGACATCCCGGATCAGCCGTACTTCACCACAATTCCTGCACCGGACCATATGGACCTGCAATTGGCGGCATATCTGGCGGAAATGTCAGTTGATGAATTCCGCTTGCTTAACCCGGGCCATACCCGGCCGGTGATCATGTCGACCGGGTCACACTCGCTGCTTCTTCCCGCCGAAAAAGCCGGAATCTTCCATGCCAACCTGAAGAGCTATGAGCGGCCGCTGCTATCCTGGCAAACGTATACGCTGAAGAAAAACGAAAACCTGAATATGGTCGCGGAAAAATTTAACATGACCCCGGCCCGACTGCGCGAGATCAACGGGCTAAAGGGCCACGTCGCGGTACCGCCCGGACGCTCGCTGCTGGTGCCATTGACCGAAGACGGCACCGCCTCCAACCTGGGCGAGACATGGAACAGCCCCCAGTTTCAGGCCCCGGAAGACCTTTACGGCGGCAGAGTGGTCTACCGCGTGCGAACGGGTGACAGTCTGTACTACCTCGCGTTGAAACACCGCGTCAGCGTAGCCGCTTTGAAAGAGTGGAATCATCTCAAGGGTAACCATCTGCGCATTGGCCAGCGACTGACCATATACACCAACCCGCGAATCGCCCGCCGCTAGAATCCCGTGCACTTGGGCCGTTGCCCCTCTTACCGCCGCCTCATGCCCGTGTGTTGCGGGCGTGCGTCGCGTCAACCCTGGGCACCGCCGATAGCAATGTCCGGGTGTAGTCGTGCCGGGGATTGCGCAGCACATTCTCGGCGCTGCCCTGCTCGACAATCCGCCCCATGTACATGACCGCCACATCATCGGCGAGAAATTCGACGACCGACATGTTGTGGGTAATGAACAAATAAGCAATGCCGAGCCGGTTCTGCAAATTGCGCAGCAGATTGAGTATTTGCGCCTGAACCGATACGTCGAGAGCACTGGTCGGTTCATCGCAGACGATCAACTTCGGTTCAACCGCAAGCGCGCGCGCAATGGCGATACGCTGACGCTGGCCGCCGGAGAATTCGTGAGGGTAGCGATATTTCATTTCCGGGGCGAGTCCAACCTGGGTCAGTGCTTCGTCGACGCGAAGCGCGCGCGCCTTGCGGTCACCGCCAAGCCCGAGCGCGATCATGCCCTCTTCAACGATATCCAGCACGCGCATGCGCGGATTGAGGGAGCCGTATGGGTCCTGGAAAATGATCTGAAAGTCGCGCCGCCGTTGCCTCAGTTCCCCCGTCGAAAGGGAGGAAAGATCGACACCATCGAAACGCACAGAGCCACCCGATAGCGGCAGCAATTGCACGATGCCTCTGCCCACCGTCGTTTTTCCGGAACCGGATTCGCCCACCAGTGCCAGGGTGCGGCCTCTGTGCAAGGACAGCGATACGCCATCCACGGCCTTTACGTGGCCTGCAACGCGCCTCAATACCCCGTTGCGAATCGGGAAGTATATTTTCAGATCCTGCACGCTGAGCAGCGGTGTGTCGGTATCGGGATATGGCGCCGCGTGCGCGACCTCGGACGCGGCACCCGGCCCGGCGGCCGCCGCGGTTTGCTCCGCGTTGTCGGCATGCAGATGACAGCGCACACCATGATTGACCTCTATCGTGGACCAGGCCGGATGGACGGTACGGCAGGTGGACCAGGCAAAATCGCAGCGTTCAGCGAAGCGGCAGCCGGCACTTTCACCAATCAATGATGGCACGCGCCCGCGGATCACCGCCAGCGCGCGGTCCCGCGCCTGCCTTTGCGGCAGCGAGGCGAACAACTTGCGCGAATACGGATGCGCGGGATTGCGGAAGAAGTCTTCACGGCGCGCGGATTCGACGATTTCGCCCGCATACATTACGGCAACATGGTGCGCCATCCGGGATACCACGCCCAAATCATGCGTAATGAGAAGGATCGCCATTCCCATTTTCTCCTGCAGACTGCGCAGCATATCGAGCACCTGCGCCTGGATGGTCACATCAAGCGCAGTGGTCGGCTCATCGGCGATCAGCAACCCGGGATTGCAGGCAAGTGCGATGGCAATCATGACGCGTTGCTTCATGCCGCCTGAGAGCTGAAACGGGTACTCGTTCACACGCCGCGCGGGGTCAGGTAAACCTACTGCATCGAGTAACTCCAGCACACGGTCAGCAACTTCGCGGCCACGCAGTGGCGTGTGTTGAAGCAGAACTTCGCCGATCTGCGCACCGATCTGCATGACCGGATTGAGACTGGTGCCGGGTTCCTGGAAAATCATGCCAATGTGCGCCCCTCGTACCTCGCGCATGGCGGCTTCCGGAAGTTGCAGCAGGTCCTCGCCGTCGAGGCGCACCGAACCCGAGATAATCCTCCCGGCGTCCGGCAGCAACCGCGCGATCGACAGCGCAGTCATTGACTTGCCGCAACCGGATTCGCCCAGCAACGCAAAGGTTTCCCCACGTCCGACAGAGAAGGACACTGCGTTCACGGCGCGTACCACACCCTCGCTGCCCGCCAGCCAGGTGCGCAGATCATCCACTTGCAGAATGGCAGTGCTCATGGCGCTTCAGCGACTGCGTCCGGCAGAAAGCAGTTTTGCCGTAGACACCGGCAATTTCAAGCGGCTGCCGACGCGCGGATCGAAGGCATCGCGCACCGCATCGGCAAACAGATTGGCCGACAGCACCAGCATCAGCATGAAGGAAAAGGCGGCGGCGAGCGACCACCATACCATCGGCTCGCGCGCCATTTCCATGCGCGCCGCGTTGATCATGGTGCCGAAACTGTTCATGGTCGGATCAACCCCGACGCCTACATAGGACAACACGGCTTCAGCCAGTATCAGTCCGCTGAAATCCATGACCAGGGCAATGAGCACGATGTGCATGACGTTGGGCAGGACGTGGCGGGTCATGACTCTGAAGTCCGAGACACCAAACGCACGCGCGGCCTGAACGTAGTCGAACTCGCGCAGCTTGAGCGTTTCGCCGCGCAACAGACGGCACAGCCCGGTCCAACTGGTCACCCCCAGAATCATGCACAACAGGAACAGACGCGCATCGGCACGCTCGGCCGCGGTCTGAAACCAGTCCGGATGGCGGTCGATGACCCCTTGCAGCATTAATACCGAAGAAGCGATCAGCAGCACGCCGGGGATTGAATGCAGCGTGGTATAGAGATATTGAATCACGTCATCAACCCAGCCGCGCAGATAGCCGGCCAGAATGCCAAACGCGATGGCGAACGGCAGCATCACCAGTGTGGTGAGTGTGCCGATCACCAGGCCGGTGCGAATGCTTTTAAGCGTGAGATAAAACACATCCTGCCCGACCTTGTCGGTGCCGAGCACATGATATCTGGCCGATAGCAGGATCATCGGCACAAACACCAGCAGCAGCATGCCGATCGTGATTAGCATTTCGCGCCACGGAATATCCGTACTGCCGGACCAGATATCCCGCCAGGTGTCGCGGACACGGCGTGCGCGGCGGTGCGCCAGCCAGAACGCCAGGCACAAGAGCAGCGCGTTCCAGACCAGAACTGCCAATCCCACGCCCGCCACAATCCGTTTGAAAATATCGCCAGAGTATTCAGTCTCCGGATTCCCAAGATGGGCACCGCCATGAATCAACCGCGGGAACACACGCGCTTCCACACCGCTTGGCAACACTACGGTTTCTTTGGAGAAAAGGTGGGTGGCAAAAGGCGCGGAGTAAGTCTTCTCCTGTCTTTTCCGCAGCGGTGCGGCGACAACATCGAGCACGGAACTGACTTCCACGGCGTAATTCGGTGTGCCCGCGCCCCCGTCACCCGGCAGCCGTGGCCTGAAATGCAACGAGTCAAGCACGCCGATACTGACGAACACCAGCAGGACAACCGCGGCAACCATGCCGATCCGGTCGTGCGCCACTTTTTTCCACGGCGCCAGCAGATGGGGCCGTTGCCTGATGTACCAGGCTGATGCGCAAACCACGGCGATGAGCAGAAAGATCAGCGCATCGGTGGTGAGCACCACAGGCCTGATCGGCAGATTCATTGCAATCGAATCCGTGGATCCGCCATGGTGTAGGAGATGTCAGTGAGCATAAGCCCGACGATGTAAAGGAAAGAACCGAGAAATACCATGGCACGAACGATGGCGAAATCCTGACTGTTGATGGCATCAATGGTATAGCTGCCCAGACCGGGAACGGCAAAGAAAGATTCTGTGATGAGACTGCCGAGAAACAGCAGCGGAATCGCCACAACCGCACCGGTCAGAATCGGGATCAGCGCGTTCTGCAGGACATGCCGGAACAACACCCGCCATTCAGACAGCCCCTTGGCACGCGCAGTCCGCACATAGTCTCGGCCGATCTCTTCCAGAAAAATAGTCCGATACCAGCGCGCGCTCGCGCCGGCGCCGCCAACGATGCCGATGAGCACCGGCAGTACCAGGAATTTCCCCGCGTTCAGGCCTTCCGCATAACCCGAGATCGGCACCAGATTCCACAGCTTGCTGATGAGATATTGCCCGCCAATAATGTAGAACAAACCCGACACCGACATGGCGAACACGCATAACAGTACGCCGGTAAAATCAATATAGGTGGCGCGAAAAAACGCCATCAGCAGCGCGAACGTGATATAGAAAAGCATGCCGACGATGAATACCGGCAATGCAATCGCGAGACTGGGCCACATGCGCAGGCTGATTTCGTGGGCAATATCGCGTCCGTCCTCGGCGTGGCCGAAATCAAACCAGAACAGCGGCACGGATTTTTCGAAAAAAATTGTCTCGGTGACCTTGCCCGTTCCCTCCGCTGCGGGATTGAGGAAGCGAGGTTTGTCGTAGCCGCGCTCCTGTTTCCATTTAAGTACCGCTTCATCGCTGACCCGTTTCTGCCCGAGTTGCATGCGCGCCATATCGTCCGGGGAATTGACGACAAAGAACAGCAAAAAGGTCAGCAGATTCACGCCGATCAGAATCGGGACGGCATAAAGCATGCGGCGCAGCAGATAGCGGATCACTGGCCGGCGCTCATGACGCTTTCAGCGTGCCGGCCGCGCGCTCGCGCCGGCGATACGAAAGAACGGCGGGGGCGAGAATCAATACCAGTGCGCCCAGCCCGGCTGCGATTGGCCAGACCGCCGGACGATTCCACTGAGCACGTTTTTGTCCTCGCGCCTGGGCATCGATACGCTGGTACTTCAGGCCGTTGTTCGCCATCTTGTTCGGCTTGCGGTTGTACACCCAGCCGTGCGCCAGTGTGTAGTCCTTTGGGTACAACAGGAATACCCAGGGCGCATCCTCGCACAGTATGGCAACCATTCGATCAATGATTTCCTGGCGCTGCGCTCCGTTTGGCATGGCCTGCATGCTCTCGAACAATCGATCAAACTCCGCATTCTGGTAGTTCGCCGCATTCTCTCCAGCGTTGTTCACACGCGACTGGGGTCCATATAACAGGAACAGAAAATTCTCTGCATCGGGATAGTCAGCGTTCCAGCCGAGAAAAAACAACTGCGCGGTGCCTTTTCGGAGCTTGTCCTGAAAGCGATTGAAGTCGCTGCTGCGCACGACGAGCTGCAAGTCGATTTTCTGGAATTGCCGGGTCATCCAGTCGATGCGTGATTTGCTTTCCGCGCCCCGAGACACAGTATCGAAGTAGATGGTCAGCGGCTTGCCGCTGGCTCTATCGACGCCGTCTGGATAGCCCGCCTCGGCGAGGAGCTTTCGCGCATACTCTACCGGCTTGCGCCGCGGCTTGTCATCGATCCAGTCGTAGACGATTTTGTTGACACCCCGCTCGCCGTCACGATGGCCGAATATCCCGGGCGGAATGGGTCCCTGGCCCGGGATGCCGCGGCCATTGCTGAAAATGGATATATATTCCTCCTGGTCTATCGCGATGGAAATCGCCTGGCGCAACTTGCGCGAGCGCTCGGAGTCTCCGCCAACCACTGAATCGAGCATATTGAATCCTACATACATCACCGAAGTCGCCACCGACGTCTGCAAACGGATGCCCTGCTGCTGCATATCGTCTGTGATGCTGACTTCACCGTCAGCGGTAATCTGCACCGTCTGATCGAAACTGTCCGACGTTATGCCGGAAGCATCGTAGTATCCCTGGAGAAACTTGTTCCAATACGGGATGCTTTCCTTTTCCAGACTGAACACAGCTTGATCTATAAAGGGCATCGGTTTCCCGGCATCATCGAGCAGCCCGGCTTGCCGGTCGCCATCCTCGCCCTCGGCTGGATAAGGTTCGCCGGCGAAGTGCGGATTGCGCTCCAGGATCATTGCGCGATTGGGATCGTTCAGCGTGAGCATATAAGGGCCGGTGCCCACAGGATACCAATCGAGCGAGAGATTCTTGCCGTCCGCCATTCCGGGCTGCGAATAAAAGCGCTCAGCCTCCCAGGGCACAGGAGCAAAAAAGGGCATGGCCAGCCAGTAGACGAACTGCGGATACCTGCCTTTCAGTTTGATCCGATAGGCATGACGGCCGACCACTTGCACGCCTTCCAGAGGAAACTGCATGAGATCCAAGTATCCATCCGTTGCCGGGACTCTGGCTGCGTCGCGCAACTGCCTTGCGTAGTCCTTCATGCCGACAATGTATTCGCTGATCAGACCAAAGATCGGCGAATGCAGCTTCGG
>JANNTE010000216.1:0-5409 GCA_031403365.1 Betaproteobacteria bacterium
GTCACGCCCGAAGAACGCACAGCCACCATCAAGAATTCTCTGGTGGCTGGCATCTATGAGCCGTTGGTCGATCGTGAGTCGGCTCACGAGGTGCTCAAGGCGCGCCGCGAACAAATCGCTGTCGAAAGTGCTCCAGCGGTACAAAAATCTGCGGGCGCCGGGCCCACCGCTGGGGCGCCGCCGGCGAGCGCTTCCGGATCCATGCTCGGCGACCTGCTGGGCGGTGTATTCGGCGGTGGATCGCGCAGACAATCCGCCGGAGAGGCCATGGTCAAGAGCGCGGCTCGGGCAGTCGGGTCGGAAGTGGGAAGGCGAATCATTCGCGGCGTGCTTGGCTCGATGTTAGGCGGCTCCAGCCGTCGTTAACACCTTTTCATCCAGGATTTCGCTTCCGGCAAGCGCGGCGAGTACCGGTTTTCCATGCCGGTACGATCTGGCTATTTTTCGCGGCATTCGGCTGCTCGGTCAAGGCGATTCTGGTCAAGCGCGCCAGGCCGATCCATCCGGCCGATGCCGCGACCGTGCTCACATTCCGGCTGGAACTTTCGTCGCTGTTTTGCGCGCTGATGGCCGTTTTGGTCGGCGCGCGGCGCGGTACTGCAGTCGCGCCTGCACCGCTCTTGGCTGGAGATGCATGGCGACGATCTGGGCTCCCGGCTACTGAACGAGCCAGTCAGCACCCCTAAGATGACCGGCGTCGCCAGTGCTGGGGGCTATGCTCGCCAGTTCACGGCAGCCTTGGCGGCCGCCGACGGTCCGAGATCCCTCTCAGAAACGATAAACGACTGAGGCCGTGAGGGAGTCGATTTTAACCAGCTTGTTGGAGCCCAGGAGCGTGCTCACCGGATCAGGCAACTGGTAGCGCTCCCATTCACCCCGCACCGATACTCTGGGAGTAAATTCGTAGATTGCGCCCAAGCCGAACTTGGCCCGGACTTTGGTTTGCCGGCGATCATCGCCGGATGCGATCAAGGTAATCGGGAATCCATCGAAGCTGGCCACTGTTCTACCAATGCTGATACCGCCGCGACCAAGCACCGACCACCCTGCTGCCAATGGCAGGATACCTACTGCGTCGGCAAACAGTGCTTCCATTTTGTAGTCCGTCTTGAGGAATCCCACCGAGCTCAAACCGACGCGGTAGTCGTACTCGACACTGGCCTTTCCAAAACTGGCCGCGCCCACCTCAACAGCAAAATAACGATTGACGTCATAGCCAACCACAAGCTTCAGGCCGGTAGCCACGTCCTGCTTTTCGACGACCACGAAATCAAGAACCGCCGGGGCGGCCGCGGCGCCGACTGAATCGATGGATTCCTGCGAAATCGAAGCTCTGTTCCTTGCAATGCCAACACCAATATGCCATGGCGAAATGACTTCCACCTCTTTCGGCACGAGGTCTTGCGCTCCAACGCCGGTAGACACCCCGGTCAGCAACATCGAAATTACGCTCAGCGCAGCAAATTTATTCACCCAAGTATCCTCCAAGGTCATTTGGACAGCGGCCAATTTACCCAATTGACCGGGGCAAGTAAATGCTCGCGTGGAAATGCCGCCGCCCAACGGGCGCGTGGCGAGCTTCAGACATTGAAGCGAAAATTCATGACATCACCATCCTTGACGACGTATTCCTTGCCTTCCAGGCGCATCTTGCCGGCCTCTTTCGAGCCCTGCTCACCTTTATGGGCGACATAATCGTCGAAGCCGATCACTTCGGCGCGGATAAACCCTTTTTCAAAATCGGTATGAATGACACCGGCAGCCTGGGGCGCGGTATCCCCCTTGTGAATGGTCCACGCTCGCACCTCTTTCTCGCCCGCGGTGAAATAAGTCTGCAACCCGAGCCGCTCATAGCCGGCGCGTATCAGGCGATTTAGTCCCGGCTCCCGCAAGCCCATATCGGCAAGGAACACGCGCTTGTCCTCGTCGGACAAGTCCGCGATCTCGGCCTCCATGCGCGCGCAGAAAGCCACCACCGGAGCGCCATCTTGCGCCGCTTTTTTACGAACTTGCTGCAACAGCAAGTTGTCCTCGCCGAAACCATGCTCGTCCACGTTGGCGGCGTACAGCGCCGGTTTTGCGGTAATCAGGCACAGCGGCTTGATCAGTGCCCTTTCTTCTTTCGACAGATCGAGAGCGCGTACCGGCAGCGCCTGATCGAGTTGTTTTTGCACCTTTTCCAGCACCCCCATCAGCAGCTTTGCGTCCTTGTCCCCGGATTGCGCCAGTTTGCGGTTGCGGGAGACTGCCTTTTCAACCGTGGTCATATCCGCCAGCGCGAGTTCGGTTTCGATGGTTTCGATGTCCGCCAGCGGATCCACCCTGCCGGTGACGTGCACGACGTTGTCGTCGGCGAAGCAGCGCACGACGTGAACCGTCGCGTCGGTCTCGCGGATGTTGGCCAGGAACTGATTGCCCAGGCCTTCGCCTTTCGATGCTCCAGCAACCAGCCCGGCGATATCCACGAACTCGACAATCGCGGATATAACTTTTTGCGGCTTTGCGATTGCCGACAGTTGTGCGAGCCGCGCGTCCGGCACTTCCACGATGCCAACATTGGGCTCGATGGTGCAGAACGGATAATTCTCCGCCGCGATGCCGGCCTTGGTCAGCGCATTGAACAAAGTGGACTTTCCCACATTGGGCAACCCGACAATTCCACATTTCAGACTCATGTTTAGTGCCCGGTAAACGGTAAACGGTAAACAGTAGAATCCAGCGCAGGCCGGTCACCGCTCAATGTTTACGGTTCACGTTTCGTGTGCAGTTTAAGCATCGCTGCTTCGCCTTTACCCTCAAGCAACAGTGGCCAGACGTCGAGGCTGCGCTCAATCGCATCGTTGATAAGCGGCCGCTCTTCCTGACGCGGAGGATTGAGCACAAAATTCACCATCTGTTCACGCGCGTCCGGACGGCCGATGCCAATGCGCAGCCGCCAATAATCCGGCCCGAGATGCGCGGTAATGTCCTTCAGGCCATTGTGCCCTGCCGAACCACCACCTTTCTTGAGCCTGGCCTCGCCCGGGGGCAAGTCGAGCTCATCGTGCACCACCAGCATGTCGTCCGGGGCAATCTTGTAGAACTGCGCCAGTGCCTGAACCGCGCGGCCGCTGAGATTCATGAAGGTCATGGGTTTGAGCAGCCAGCACTCCCTGCCGGCGTCGATCAACTTGCCGGCATGGCCATGAAAACGGGCTTCCGCGCGCAGGTGGGCTCCGGCCTGCGCGGCGAGCCTGTCGACCCACCAGTATCCGGCGTTGTGCCGCGTAGTTTCGTATTCACGGCCGGGGTTGCCCAATCCTACGACTAGCTTCATGTCGAAATGCATGGCATTGAAAAAAACCGGCCTGCCCGGCAGCATGGGCTGACGGCAGGCCGCGGTTCAAACTGCAAATGCTTACTTCTTTCCGCCTTCTTTCTTCTCCGGCTCCTTCTTTTTGGCATCAGCCCCACCGGCAGGCTTCTTGGCATCGGTTGCACCAGCGGCGCCGGCTGCAGGCGCTGCACCGGCGGCTGGAGCCGCAGCGTCGGCGGCAGCCCCTTCCGCCGCAGCCGTGGTTTCGGCTTCGACCATGGCACGCGGGATCTGCACTGTCGCCACGACGGCGTTGTCGCCACGGACGAGTTGCACCGACTCCACGCCCGCGGGAATCTTGATGTCAGCCAAATGCACCGCCGAGCCGACTTCGAGGCTCTGCACATCCACTACCATGAACTCCGGCAGATTGTCAGGCAGACAGGTGATGTCAATCTCGTTCATCACGTGGCTCACGATGCCGCCGCCGGTTTTGACCCCGGGGGAAATTTCTGCATTGATAAAGTGCAACGGCACTTTCATGTGGATTTTCTTGTTAGCCGAGACCCGCTGGAAGTCGACGTGCAGAACCAGTTGCTTCCACGGATGCATCTGCACGTCGCGCAACAACACGCGCTCTTTTTTTCCTTCGATGGTCAGGCTCAGGATGGAGGCGTGAAAAGCCTCCTGCTTGAGCTGATGAATCAACCCGTTATGTTCAAACTCCACGTTCTTCGCGGGAAGATCTCCGCCGTAGATGATTCCCGGCACAGTGCCCACGCCGCGCAGGCGGCGGCTCGCACCCGTTCCCTGCAGCGAGCGGGGCATCGCATTGATTTCGATCGTTGCCATATTGCTCTCCCAAAATTAAGGCGGCGACCGCGACCAGCCGCTGCCTGCTTCAAAAGGGGAGGCATCGCTGCCGCCCCACCAAAAACACCTGAACCGTAAAACGCTATTCCATGAACAAGGAGGAAACCGAATCCTCGTTGCTGATGCGAAGCATCGTCTCCGCCAGAAGTGCGGCGATGCTCAGCTGGCGGATGCGCTGACAGCGCCTGGCCTCTTCGCGCAGCGGAATCGTATCCGTGACCACCAACTCGTCCAATGCCGATTTCTCGATGCGCTCAACTGCTTTGCCCGAAAGCACTGGATGGGTGCAGTAGGCAAGCACCTTTTCCGCACCCTTGTCTTTCAGCGCCTGCGCCGCCTCGCACAGGGTATTGGCTGTATCCACCATGTCATCCATGATCACGCAGGTGCGCCCGGCGACATCGCCAATGATATTCATGACGGTGGACACGTTCGGCCGCGGACGACGCTTGTCGATGATTGCCAGATCGGACTCCAGCCGCTTCGCCAGCGCCCGCGCCCGAACCACACCACCCACATCCGGAGACACCACCACCAGATTCTGGTGCCCCAGTTTCCAGATATCCCCCAACAAGATCGGAGACGAGTAGACATTGTCCACGGGAATATCGAAGAATCCCTGGATCTGGTCAGCATGCAGGTCCATCGTCAACACACGGTCTATACCCGCCACCACCATCATATTCGCCACCACCTTGGCGCTGATCGCCACCCGTGCCGAACGGGGCCGCCGGTCCTGCCGCGCGTAGCCCAGATACGGGATCGCCGCGGTTATCCGCCCGGCGGATGAGCGCTTGAGCGCATCAGCCATCAACAGCACTTCCATCAAACTGTCGTTGGTCGGCATGCAAGTCGACTGCAGTATGAAGTCGTCCTTGCCACGCACGTTTTCCAGCAGTTCGATCATGACCTCGCCGTCGCTGAAACGGCCGACCGTAGCTCTTCCGAGCGGAATATTGAGGTGTTTGACGACATCTTCGGCAAGCCTCCGATGCGCATTACCGGTAAACACCATCAAACTGTCGTAAGCCATGCTGGAAACCGGAGACTAGAGAATAGAAACCAGGAAACCCAAACCCTGTAAACCAGAACACGTATGCCCTAAACCTGCCCGCCGTCCGCCTTAACCAGCCTCAAATTTCCAGTCTCTGGTTTCTAGCCTGGCTGGGGAGGTAGGGATCGAACCTACGAATGCCGGAATCAAAATCCGGTGCCTTACCACTTGGCGACTCCCCAAAAAC
>JANNTE010000217.1:0-1760 GCA_031403365.1 Betaproteobacteria bacterium
GAAGGGTTGGGATGAGGGAAAGCATGTGTCATGAAATAGGGAAAGATCAATAGGCCAGAACATGCTAGTCCTGTTAGCCAATCCGCGCGGTTTTTGCGCAGGAGTAGACCGCGCGATTGAAATCGTCGAGCGCGCGCTGAAGCGTCATGGCGCGCCGATTTACGTGCGTCACGAAGTGGTGCACAACAGGTATGTCGTAGACGACCTGCGCGCCAAAGGCGCGGTGTTCGTGGAAGATCTGGCCGAAATTCCGGAAGGCGCAACCGTCGTATTCAGCGCGCACGGCGTTTCGCAGGCGGTACGCCGCGATGCCGAAGAGCGCAATCTGAATGTGTTCGATGCCACCTGCCCGCTTGTCACCAAAGTGCATGTCGAAGTAGCCAAGATGCGCGGGGGAAAACGCGAGATCGTGATGATCGGTCATGCCGGACATCCGGAAGTCGAAGGCACCATGGGTCAGGTGGAAGACTCTCCGGGTCAGGCGCAAGCCTCGGCAGATGGTCAGACGCGGGCAAGCCATGGCATGTATCTGGTGGAATCCGCGCGCGATGTCGAGCGTCTCCAGGTCCGCGATCCGGACAATCTCGCCTTTGTGACGCAAACGACTTTGTCGGTGGACGATGCGCAAATCATTACCGACGCATTGCGCAGGCGCTTTCCCGCCATCCTCGGGCCGAAGAAAGACGACATTTGCTACGCCACACAGAATCGTCAGGATGCGGTCAAGGCGCTGGCCGCCCGCTGCGACGTCGTCATCGTGGTCGGCTCGCCGAACAGCTCCAACTCCAATCGCCTGCGCGAAGTCGCCGCCAATCTCGGCGTATCGGCTTACATGCTCGATGATGCGGCCGACCTGAAACCCGAATGGGTGGCGGGAAAAAAAGTTGTGGGCGTCACGGCGGGCGCTTCGGCGCCGGAAGTGTTGGTGGCAGCCGTTGTCCAGAAGCTCCGATCTCTCGGTGCCAAGTCAGTGCAAAATCTGGAAGGCATTTCCGAGAAAGTCACGTTTCCGTTGCCGAAAGCGCTGGCCAGTTGACTATTTGCAATAGAAAAACGGCCCGCAATGCGGGCCGTTTTTTTTTGCGACGATCCTAACCGGTCATTCGGTCAATTCACGCCAGGAACTGCGGCGTCCTGTCGGAGTTTGCCCGGCAATATCAACTTCGCCGGTTTCCGTGCCTTTTCGGAAGTCGAGTATGCTCGCATACGGCACACCTTCGATCCACACGACGCTGATACCGACTCCCAACGCAGATCCGTACAGGCCCGCGTAGGCACTCCCGGGCACAACGCCCCCGGTTCGGTAGTCGATCAGATTACGCCAGCGGTAGCCCCCGGGAGCGCAGGCCGTATTCGTGGGCACATTGGATACCACCAGCAGACTTCCCAGAATCAGTTCCGGATCCAGGTTCACTCGCTCGCCCGGATCGGGCAGATCAATCCGCCAGCCGTTCTGAGTCAGCAAGTCCACCGGGTTGGCGGTGATTGTGCGGACCTGGTTGCCACTATCGGTGGTGTTGGTCAGTGTCTGGGAAACCACCGTGGTGCCCCTGGCATCAATCGGCGTCGGTGCCGCTGCCAGATCATCAACGGTGGCGTCCTTGATGCCGTAGATGGTCTGCGTTTGTACCGATCCCAGATCCCCGAGACCGAGATAGCGTCCGGTGGCGACATACACCATCGGTACCCTCACGTTGCCCGGCTGAATCCGCACGGTGGTCAAATCCGGCCGGGTGGTGGTGATCGGTTGGGGAGGAGTG
>JANNTE010000218.1:0-3178 GCA_031403365.1 Betaproteobacteria bacterium
CGCCAGTTGAAGGCCCTCCTCGACATCGAAAGAGTCATTCATGTGCGGATCGTTGATCAGTCCCTTCCAGCCGGTGGTGGTGCGCGGTTTTTCAAAGTACACGCGCATGACGATCAGCAGCGTATCGGCGACTTCATCGGCGAGACTCTTGAGCCGTTGCGCGTAGTCCAGGGCGGCCGCCGGATCATGGATCGAGCACGGGCCGACCACAACCATCAGGCGGTGATCGCGGCGGTCGAGAATACGTTCCAGCGCATGGCGGCCCTTGAGGACCGTCTGTTCGGCTGTCTCGGTCAGCGGAATGCGGCGCTTGATCTCATCCGGATTGAGCAGGACGTCCTGCGCGGCCACATTGACGTTGTATATGAGTTTTTCATCCATGATCGAATTCTCTTGCGGGTGCAGGGTTTTGATGGCCGTTGATTCTACGATTTTCGCTGGTCCGGGCATAGACCTCCGACACGAGAACTCGGACACGATTCCCGGTAGGCGCTGCCCGGACGGAGCCCGGAATTTCAGAAATTTGCCGGATTGCCGATATGGCAATGAGCAGGTGAACAAATCGACCCATGACGAAAAACTTTGCCATTGCAGTAATGCTGTCCACACTTGCCGGGCCGGTGTGCGGCGCGTACTGGAAACCAGTCAGCGTTACGCGCGAGCGTTCGCTATACATGGACATCGGTGCGCTCGCGCGCAACGGCAACGTTGTGCAGGCCTGGGACTGGCAAAAATTCAGCAGCCCCCAGGCCGGATACGGCTGGGAGGGTCGATATTACTGGGTGAAGTCGCTGACAAATTATCACTGCACGCAGCGAACCACCGAAGCGATACTCAAGGTCTACCTTGGCAATGATGGCGTCGAAATCAAGCGCGTGCACCTGGAAGGATTGCAGTTTCCTGCTTCAGTCGAGCCCGATTCCGTGCGGGAGAAGTTGCTCGTACTGGCCTGCAATCCGCCGGAACCCCCAGCCACGAAGCCGATTCCTGTTCAACCCGTCAAGGAACCCGAAGCGAAACCGGTTGCGGATTCCGCGCCCAGAACCGATCCTGTTGCGCCAAATGGCAGCACTGCCGCGGTCGAAGTGCAAACAGCAAGTCCAGCCGCCCGGATCGCGAAACCGGCACCAAGGCTGAAGGTGTCAGCGCGCCACCCACAGGCACGCGCGGTCCGAAAAATATCCATGAAACCCCGCGTCGCGCGTGAGCAATTGGCCAAATCCAAGGTTCTGCCTCCGGCAGAGTGCCCCGAGCTTGATCCGCCGGCAACCCCGGGTCCTGTCGCGTTACCGGAAACTTTGCCGGCGCAACCGGCTTATGCCGGGGCCGCAATGTTCAACTGAGCCGGGAGCCTGTTGAACCCAGATGTTCGAAAGCCTCTTAGCGCATTTTCGAGTAGGCGGTTGGGGTCAGGATCAGATTGGTGATGTGAGTCGTGAGCGGGCCGTCCTTCTCGGTATCCGCGCGGATCGCCAGCCAGTCCGAATGCGTCACAAAAGCGTTCCACTTCTGATCACGCTCCGCCAGGTTTTCCCACGCCAGAATGTAATAGAGGTCGTTGCTGCTCTCGCCGATGGCGGTGGTCCAGAAGCCCACCGGACGAATGTCAAAGCGCTCCCACATCTTCAAGGTGTGATTTGAAAATCGCGCATTGAGCGCCGGCAGCTTGCCGGGGAATGCATGATAAATACGCAGTTCGTAAATCATGTCGTCAGGGTCCTCAGGTTTGTGGATGAAAAACGCGAACTCGGATAACTAGTAGCGCTTGGTTAGAGTCAGGCTGTCGCCTTGCTGGCGCATTTCCAGCCGGCCCAGAAAACTCATACCCAGCAACACCACCGGCAAGGCGCTGCCTTCGTGAACCACACCATCGATGTTCTGCAGCGTAATGTCGCCCAGACTGACTTTGGCGAGCTTCACTTTGTAAATTGGAGCGACGCCGTTGGCGGTCTGTGAGTAGCCGCGCTCCCCAGCGAGATAATTGACCCCGGCGCGCCGTGCATCATCCAGATTCATCGACACCATGGTTGCTCCGGTATCGACCAGAAACCGGACGGAAGCCCCGTTGATGCTGCCCAAAGTTACAAAATGCCCGTTCCTGTCCGGTACCAGAACCACGCTGGCGCGTTCATTCGGGACTGAGAGCGTGCTGTAGATTCCGTCACCGATGCGCAATCGTTGCCGTTTGCCTGCAATCGAAACCACGGCCTCCTCACTGCTTGAACTGATTAGTTTTACGCCCGCGTAAGTTTCTCCGGCGCGCAGGGTGCGTGGCTTGCCCTTGTCCACGATCAGCACGGCTTTGTCCGGAAACAAGGCCACTACGCTGACTTCGATCGCCTGTGCCGGCGAGCACAGAATCAGAAGTCCGAGTAAAACTCGCGTAACATTTGCGGCACTGGAAAGCATGGATATTCCTTGCCCGTGAAACCGATTGCCATCTTTCGTCATTCGCCCACCGAAGGGCCGGGCTATTTTGCCACGTATCTCGATGCGCGCGGCCTGCCGTGGAAAATCATCGCCATCGACGAGGGTGAAGCCGTGCCCGCGCGCAGCGATGCATTCAGCGGTCTGGCATTGATGGGCGGGCCGATGAGCGCCAATGACGATCTGCCCTGGATCGCGCCGGTCCTCGGCTTGATCCGGCAGGCAGTCGCTGCCGAGGTTCCGGTCATCGGCCATTGTCTGGGCGGGCAGTTGATGTCCAAGGCGCTGGGTGGCAGGGTTGAGCGCAATCCGGTCAAGGAAATAGGCTGGGGCGAAATCGAAGTCGAGGACAACCCGCTGGCGCGTGCATGGTTCGGACCTGATCTGAAGCGGTTCGAATCCTTTCACTGGCATGGCGAAACCTTTGCCATACCGCCTGGCGCGGTTCGCATCATGGGCAATCGCAACTGCGAAAATCAGGGTTTCGTAGCGGGAAAACATCTAGGCATGCAATGTCATGTGGAAATGACGGAAGACCTGATCAAGAGCTGGTGCGAATCCGGGGCCGGGGAAATTGCCCAGGCGAAAAGCCCGGCAGTGCAAACGCCAGAGCAAATGCGCCGCGATATGGACCGGCGGCTTGCGGCACTGCGCGCCGTGGCGACGCGGCTTTATGATCGATGGATCAGTGGTGCAAGATGGTAAGGAAGGCTCCAATTACCGCCGCCCGGACGTTGCTGTGGAGGCGTGG
>JANNTE010000219.1:0-1905 GCA_031403365.1 Betaproteobacteria bacterium
GATGGAGGCATCGAGGCAATCGCCGATGGTGACCTGTTTATGCCGCACCAGACCAGCGCGCCCGAGTGCGTCGTAGCACTCGGAACTTGCAAACGCACTCAGGGCATGCGGCCGTATTTGCCCGTGACGCGAAAACACTTCGCGGCGGATCCTCGCGCCTACCTGCGCTGAATGGGGATTGCCAGCGGGCGAATGGGTGAGGCGGTCGCACCACGCATCTTCAAGGGCGAGGCAATGAACAGGAATTCGTACACTTTGTCCTTGGCGAGTTCTTCCAGCCACAGGGCTTCGAGTAGCGAGACGCCGCGCTCGGCCTGAAGATAAGTGTGCACCGGAACGAAGTTCGCGGGATCCTGGGAAGGAAAACTCTCGACGCCGAAATTGTCCGCGCCCAGCAGCATCGCCTTCTGCCCTTCCACCAGCCATTGCGCTGCCTCCAGGCCCAGGCCAGCCTGATCTGCCAGGCGGTACTTGGCCACATCGGGCCACAAGACCATGACACCGGTGCGCGTGAGCACCACGTCGCCCGGGCGAAGCATCGTGCCCTGCTTTTTCAAGGCCTCCTTTAAGTCAGCCACCGTGATGGAATACGAGTTTGGCAAGTGCACGAGACCCTTCGCACCGGCCACGTCGATGAGCACGCCACGGGCTACGATGGGCGGATACTTGTCGGCCCCCGACTTGGTCCAACCGCGCACGCCGAGGGCATCATCGGCGCTGACCTGGTTCCAGATCTTTCCGCTCAACCCGAAGTGGTTCAGCGTATCGATGTGAGTGCCGGTATGGGTGTACATCGAGACGCCATCGCCGGAATAGGACAGCAGCTCATTGCTGTTGCCGCGCGCAGGCGTATGCGTCATCCAGATCTGAAAGGTGGGATCACCGAAAGGCGCGCAGCAGGTCGGCATGCCGACGAACAAGTCCACTCCCAAATCGTAGATTTTTCCGCCGGTGACCTGCGTCAGCACTTCGAGCCTGGTGGCATCGGTCATCATGTTCAGTGTGCCGATTTCGTCGTTGGGACCCCACGGGCTCTTTGCAGCCACGTTCCTGGCAATCTGTGCTTGCGCGAATTCCGTCGCGCCGAAAAAGGCGAATGTAACGGCCATCGCTGCGACGGCCAATTTCTTCGATCCTGACATTTGCAAGTTAGCCATTTTCTCCTCCTGAAGTGGACGAACAGAACGGGTGAGAGTGAACCGGCCTGCCGGGCTTGTCAAGGCAGCTACTTGATCTCCACTTCCACGAATACAAACTCATGGTCGTTGGCATTGATCACGTTGTGATCCACACCCGCATTGCGCGCATAAGGGATGCCCACTTTGAGTTCCGCGAAGCGCTTGCCTTCCTTTTCTTCAAGCAGCAGTCTGCCGTTTGTCTGCGGCACTACGACGTAGTCCATCTGATGGATATGCCAGCCGGTTTCGGCCTGGGGTGCGAAGCGCCATTCGGTGACCTTGACGCGATCGTTATCGATGAATGTGGTGGGGACGGCCTGGGGGCGGGAAGTGCTCATGACAAGGAGTGAGCGGAATCCGGTTGAGAGGGCGGGCAAGTCATCGCAATTATGCCGCAAACGGCATCCTGCGAGGGTGATGCCGCTCCGCGCAAGTCGCAAGAAACGAGGTCGCCTGACGGCTCGTATCGTTCTGCATTCAGCAGAAAACCTGATAGATGTCCGACGCATCTGAAACCCGGGCAGGATCGGCCCCTGTTTCACCCGCAAGCCGCACACATTGCGCGCTGCAGAACGGGTCAGGTAACCTGCTCCCCGCTGCGGTGGTAGTGTTCGTTGATCCAGAAGTCCGCATGGTCGATCATGGCATGCGCCCTTGCGAAAACCGGTCGCTTTCCGGTAATCCTCGCAGCGTGTAATGTTTCATACCGGACTTCCTGTTGCACCAG
>JANNTE010000220.1:0-4283 GCA_031403365.1 Betaproteobacteria bacterium
TCTCCCCGCACCTCGACATGGCCAACGCGCGCGTCGAATTCGAGGGTGGAGTAGTGGCCAACGTCACCGCGTCCCGCGTGGCGCGCGATCGTCCTGCTTCGAGCGCATGGTATCGTCCATGTCCCGCAGCAGTTGCGCCAGTTCCGGTGTATTGAACTGTGCGACCGGTTCGGCCCGCTGGTACAGAACTGGATCGCCCATCCGCAGCACCGGTCTAATCATCGCTCTCCACCAGTTTTTCCAGCAACTGGCGCACCTTAAGCATGGATGCCTTCAATACCGCGTTAATCTGATCCAGGTGAATCGCCTCGCTGCTCTCCCCCCGGCCTGCCGCGTGATTGACCACGACGGCAAGTACCGCGTAACGCAGTCCGATCTCTCGTGCCAGCGCCGCTTCCGGCATACCGGTCATTCCCACCATGTCGGCACCGTCGCGCTCAAGGCGGTTGATTTCGGCCGCGCTTTCCAATCGTGGCCCCTGCGTGGCGGCATAGACACCGTTGTTCACGATCGGCTGCCCGGCCGCCGCCTCTCGCAAGCGGGCACGCAGGTCTTCGCAGTAGGGATGGGTGAAATCCACATGGGTTACCGGTTGATCCGGACCATCGAAGAAGGTGTGCCTGCGTCCCCAGGTGTAGTCCAGCACCTGGTGAGGAATCGCCAGCGTACCGGGGCGCAGGTCGGCGCGAATTCCACCAACCGAAGCCACTGATATGATCGGCCCCGCACCCTCTGCATGCAGCGCCCAGATATTGGCGCGATAGTTGACTTCATGCGGAGGAATGGTATGACCGTAGCCATGGCGTGCCAGAAATACGATATCGCGCCCGTTCAGTCTCCCGAAAGTCAGGGCACCCGAAGGATCTCCAAATGGCGTGCGCACGATCTGGCGTCGCGTTACTTCAAGATTGGCGAGCTGCGTCAACCCGGTTCCACCGATGATTCCGAGCAAGGTTATCTCCTCAGGATTTTAAAGCGTAGATCGCCGGCAGATTGCGCCAGGCCTCATGGGCGTCCATGCCGAAGCCAAAGACATAGCGGTCCGGCACGGTCAAACCGGTAAAGTCGGCGCGAATCGGTTTCTCCCGCCCGATGTCCTTGTCGGCGAAGACGGCACTGTGAAACGCCGCCGCACCCTCGGCAAGCATATGGTCCCGTATTGCGGCAAGCGTATTGCCTTCATCAAGAATGTCATCCAGGACCAGAACCGTGCGCCCGCGAACATTGGAACGCGGTTTTGTCTTCCACTGGATCTGGCCACCTTTCGTGTTGCCGTCGTAGCGCGTCACATGCAGATAGTCGAACTCAAGCGGAAAATGCAGCAGCGGCAAAAGCTGGCCGGTAAACACAACCGCGCCGCCCATGACGGGCATGACCAGCGGGCAGGTATCGGCAAGGCGCGCAGTAATCTCCAGCGCAAGGCGCCGCACTGTGTCGTTGACGGTTGCTTCGTCAAACAGCAGCGTGGCATCGCGCAGCATCTGCCAGGCTTGATCCTTACTCAGCATGCGTTGCGGCCTTCTTGCCTTGCATGGGGAGGGCGTCGAGAAAGCCGCGAAATTCGTCGCCAATTTCCTTGTGCCGCAGTGCGTAGAGCACATTGGCCTGCAAGTACCCGATCTTTGATCCGCAGTCGTAACGCACGCCTTGAAACTCGTAGGCAAGGGCGCGCTGTCTGCCGAGCATGGCGGCTATGCCGTCGGTGAGTTGGATCTCGCCGCCAGCCCCGGGTCTGACCCTCTCGAGATGATCGAAAATTTCCGGTGCGAGCAAATAGCGGCCAACCACGGCCAGGGTGGAAGGCGCCACCTCGGGCTTTGGCTTCTCCACGATACCGGTGATTCGATGCATGCCACGCTCTCCGGGTTCGGCGCGGACAATGCCGTAACTTGACGTCTCTTCCCGCGAGACGTTCTGCACGGCAAGTACCGAACAGCGTTCACTGGCATAGATATCGACCATCTGCTTCATGACCGGAGGATCGCTGTCAATCAGATCGTCGGCCAGAATCACCGCGAAGGGTTCGTTGCCAACCACCGGGCGCGCGCACAGAATGGCGTGACCCAGACCCAATGCCTCGGTCTGGCGCACGTAAATGCAACTGACGCCTTTTGGAAGGATGTTCTGCAACACCTCGAGCATCTGATGCTTGCTGCGGGCGGCGAGTTCTGTTTCCAGTTCATAGGCCTTGTCGAAGTGATCTTCAATGGCGCGCTTGTTACGGCCGGTGATAAACACCATTTGTGTAATCCCTGCTGCCGCAGCTTCCTCCACGGCAAACTGGATCAGCGGTTTGTCCACGATCGGCAACATCTCTTTAGGACTGGCCTTGGTAACCGGAAGAAAGCGCGTGCCCATTCCAGCCACTGGGAAAACCGCCTTGGTAATTCTGGTCATTTTTGTCCCCTGGTCATTCGATACTGGTCAGTCAAAAAATCGCCGGACGACATGCTACGCCAATAAAGCCAGCAAGCCCGGCTCGTCCAGAACGGCAATGCCGAGTTCCCGTGCTTTTTCGAGCTTGCTGCCGGCATCTGCGCCTGCCACGACATAATCGGTTTTTCACGAAACACTGCTCACCACTTTGCCACCCTTTGCCTCGATGTGTTGCCTGGCTTCGTCCCGCGTCATGTGCGCCAGCGTTCCCGTCAGCACGAACGTCTTTGCGTCCAACGGCAGATTCGGGCCCCGCTCCACCTCGGCCTGCGGCCAATGCACGCCGGCTGCGCGCATTTGGGTGATGATTTCACGATTGTGCGGCTCTGCGAAAAAACGAACGATGCTTTGCGCCACGATCGGTCCGGTGTCCGGCGCCTGCTGCAGCTCGGATTCCGTGGCCTGCATCAGGCTCTCCAGCGTGCCGAAATACCGTGCCAGATCCCTCGCCGTGGTTTCGCCGACGTTGCGAATGCCCAGCGCGAAGATAAAGCGCGGCAAAGTCGTATTGCGACTCTTGTCGATCGCCTGGAGCACGTTCGCAGCCGACTTCCCGGCCATGCGCTCCAGACCCGTCAGAGTTTTCAGATCGAGCTTGTACAAATCCGCGGGCGTCTTGACCAAATCGGAATCGACCAATTGATCGACCAGTTTTTCGCCCACGCCCTCTATATCCATGGCCCGCCTTGCTGCGAAATGCAGCAACGCCTGTTTGCGCTGCGCGGAGCAATACAGGCCGGCACTGCAGCGAACATCCTTTTCATCGTCGTCGCGCACCACCAGTGAATCGCACACCGGGCAGCGCGCGGGCATCACAAACTCGACAGCACCGGATGGCCGCAACTCCGCACGCACCGCCACGACCTGGGGTATGACATCGCCGGCGCGGCACACGATAACGGTGTCGCCGATGCGCAAATCGAGGCTCTTGATGTAGTCGGCGTTGTGCAGCGTCACGTTGCTCACGGTCACTCCGCCAACGAACACCGGCGCCAGCTTGCCCACCGGGGTGAGTTTTCCGGTACGACCGACTTGAACTTCGATGCCCAGCAGCCGCGTCTGCTCTTCCTGCGCGGGAAACTTGTGAGCCACCGCCCAGCGTGGCTCGCGCGACACGAAACCCAGCGTGCGCTGCAATTCAAGGCTGTTGATCTTGTAAACAACACCGTCGATGTCAAACGGTAATTCGGCGCGGCGTGCCGCAATGCGCGAGTGAAAAGCACTCAGCCCCCCGGCACCCTGTGCGACCGCCCGTTCATCGGATACCGGAACGCCAAGCGCCCTGAACTCATCGAGGATCGCGCTTTGCGTGGCCGGAATCGGCCAACCTGTGACGTCACCCAGTCCATAGGCATAGCAGGTCAGCGGTCGAGTCGCGGTTATGCGTGAATCCAGTTGCCGCAAGAAGCCGGCTGCGGCATTGCGTGGATTGACAAACACCTTGCCTTCGCTGGCACGCTGGCGTTCGTTGAGTTCCTCAAAATCTTCGCGGCGCATGAAAACCTCGCCACGCACCTCGAGCACATCCGGCGGATGACGGGTCAGCAGGCGCAACGGTATATTGCGGATGGTTCTGGCATTAGGGGTCACATCCTCCCCCACCTGCCCGTCGCCGCGCGTAGCCGCACGCATCAGCACCCCATTTTCATAACGCAGACTGATTGCAACGCCATCAAACTTGAGCTCGGCGTTGTACTCCAGCGGCGCGTCGTCCGGCCCGAGCTTCAGTTCACGACGCATGCGCTGGTCGAATGTCACCGCGCCACTGGCTTCTGAATCGGTCTCGGTGCGGATTGACAGCATCGGCACCACGTGCCGCGCTTCAGGCAGGTCGGGGCGAACCGCGC
>JANNTE010000221.1:0-12547 GCA_031403365.1 Betaproteobacteria bacterium
CCGGTGAAAGTATCTCGATTGCGTTGCGCCATGCGTCGAGGTATATCGAGTCCCTCAATCTTCCGAGAATTCGCTTGATCAAGATCGATGTCGAAGGCCATGAGGAAATCGTGCTGACGACGCTTCGTCACATTTTCTCGCGAACGCCGCCAGATGCTGTGGTGATCGAAACGGACGACTTTACTTTACCGTACTGGAAACGCGCCTCGGTACAGGCAATGCGCGCAGCCGGGTATCACATGCTCGGAATCCCCAAAAACCTCTTCCGCGTACGTCCCAAGTTCATATCTCCTGATGAGACACCGACGCAGGAATTCCATGACTCGATCGGAGTTTCGCCCATGGCGTATGCGGAGGTCTGCGAACGGCTTGACGTGCGCACTTGAAATGCATTGTTAATTGGGTCTTCAGGAAATCGAGTGGGTGATTTTGGAACATTTTAGATTGAGCTTCCCTCTGTTTTTCGTCTTCCAGGCCATCGGCACTATGCCGCCAACTTCTGCTCATGCTGAGTGCTGACCCAGTTTTCCAGGAACTTCACCGGCGAGACGTAGCCGAGAGTCGAGTGCTGCCGTTTGCGGTTGTAGAACGGTTCGATATAGTCGAACAGGTCCGCTTTTGCCGCGGCCCGCGTGTCGTAACGGGTGCCGTGCACGCGCTCGTTCTTCAAGCTGTTGAAGAAGCTCTCCGTGGGCGCATTATCCCAGCAGTTGCCCTTGCGACTCATCGAGCAGACCATGCCGTATTCGTGCAGCCGTGCCTGGAAGACATGGCTGGCATACTGGCTTCCCCGGTCAGAGTGATGCATCAGGCCCGGCGCGGGTCGCCTTCGGAACCACGCCATGCTCAACGCATCCATCACGATGTCCGCCGTCATGCGCGGCTTGATCGACCAGCCCACGACTTCCCGGTTGAACAGATCGAGGACAACCGCCAGGTAGAGCCAGCCCTCGTCGGTCCAAATGTAGGTCAGATCGGCGCTCCAGACCTGATTGGGCGCCGCAGGCTGGAAATGCCTGTCAAGCCGGTTGGGCTCCACCGGCAGGGCATGCTTCGAGTCGGTGGTCGCCTTGAATCGGCGCTTGTGGCGCGCCCGGATGCCGTTGTCTCGCATCAGGCGTTCGACGCGCGGCCTTGCCCGCCGGGAAGCCCCGATCGCGCAATTCGCGCACCATCCGGGGCGACCCGTAGGCGTTCTTCCATTGCCGCTCGATGCTCCGATTCAGCGCCAGCATCTGCGCATCGGTGAGCCGCTTGCGCGCCGCAGAGCCGCCGCGTTTCCAGCTACGGTAGCCACTGGCGCTCACGCTCAGTGCTGCGCACAGCTCGGCCAATTCGAATTCCCGTCGATGCCCGTCAATCCAGGCGTACTTCACAGCACATCCTTCGCGAAGTACGCCGTCGCTTTTTTTAGAATTTCACACTGCCGCTGCAATCGGATGTTCTCCGCCCGCAGGCGCGACAACTCCATCTGCTCCGGCGTGATCGCTTTGCTTCCCGCGCCGTTGAGCTTGCCGGCTGCCGCCGCCTTGACCCAATTGCGCAGCGTCTGTTCAACGAGCCCCAGTTCCCGCGCCACCGCGCCTATACCCTGGCCCGCTTTCACCTGCCTTACCGCCAGTTCCTTGAACTCCACCGTGTACTGCTGCTTCGGTATCTTCAACTGTATTTCCCTTTTCAGGTCGTCGAGGTTAAACCACTACGCCTGGAAGACGAAATTTCGGGGGAAGCTCAAATCACAGATTCCTTAGGTAACGCGGCTACCCTAGCACCTCTTCAGAGGGCATGCGGGCCGTGCCCATCCATATTGGTGAGGTGGAGGCCAGAGGTAATCTCTGAAATCGGCTCCAACAAACGCTTCAGTTCCGGCGAAGCAACGAATAAGCGCCTGCCGGGAAGAAGAAGAAAGCCGTTCACGCCAAAGCCCTCAACCCATCCCGGATGAGACTGGTTTGATACGATGATATCTACCGCGAGCCGGCGCAAGAACGTAGTTGCCGCCGAGACAACATCTCCCGCATCGGCCGGATCCGCGAAGCAATCAACAATTGACCCTACGTACAGGTCGCCAAACCGGGCATCGCCGCGCATGCGCGAAGCCATGACCAAGGCCCATCCGATTGGCTCACCTGCGCGTTCGATCCGTAGCCGTGTAACCGGTGGCCATCCTGTAGCGGGCGCGAGCAGGTTCATGGACGCGGCATCGCGCACCGCGATCGCGGTGTAGCGGCTCTGGCACCGTTTCCAAAGGTCGTCAGCCCAGCTTCCAAACTCCTTGAATTCCACTGCAGTCGCGGGAAAGCGCCTCATCGCTCTCAATCGAAGGAAAGCGTGCAATACTCGAACGCCAACAACGCCGACCCCGCTGAATGCCATAAGGTTCAACGCTATTCGTCGGAGCTTCGACGTGCGCAAATAGCGATTGAGGCGAAAGAACCGGAAGGGCCTTAGCACACGCAGGCAAAATGGTGTTGCATGTGTAAACCAGTTCATTTTAAGAAGGAGTTGCAGCATCGGCTGCTCATTGCCGCCATGTCCCCAGCTATATATTGCCGGACGCATCTTGACCATCTCTCTTATCAGACGCATGGCGAGTGGGGCGTACTGCGGATTGACGCTGCCTTCAGAAACGGGTCCCTGCCAATCCGTAACAACCTTGGTTTCGCCGCGAATTATCCAGTCCTGCGGCTTCAAACAAAAGCCGCCATGGACTTCATTTTGCTCATCGATGGCAACATAGAATTCGCGCCAGACATTCTGTCCGGGTCGCTTCGGAATCCAGTCAGGTTCAGGATCGACGTAGAAGCCATGCGACGAACCGCCCGCACGCATCCGTCTAATGAATGCCTCGACGCCGGCGGAAAGTTCTTTCGAGTGTGGAACTATGCGTATGCTCATGGCGAAGTACTAATTCACAACCATCAGTGCCGTGGAATTGTCAATCGCACCGGCACAACCAGCCTGCACCGCAGGCCCTTGATTGAGACGCCCTCAGGCTGGATCAATCGATATATGCCGTCGCATTTCACCATTGATTTCCGCCTGCGTGGCTCCGCGAAAAAACAACCGCCCCCAAACTTCCAGCATCAACAAACGCACTCGCAGGTCGCGGTCTGAATTTTCCAACAAGTAAGTCACGGCCTGATCGCCGAGACGATAAAGATCGGCTACGAATCCCGATTTGAAAAAGGAAGGCGGGCACCGCATGCGATCGTAGGCGTTGGTCGGAAAGCCAATTTTCTTTCTCTGACTCAATGCGCGGGGTATGTAGCGGTCGGCAACTTTGCGCACCACCCACTTGTCCCGTAAGAACGGATGCGATCTGTCGTGCGCATTCATCGAAGGTCTGATCTTGTACTGATAAGACATATTGACGGCCGCCTTAACGAAGTCGTTGTCGAGATACGGAAACCGCGCCTCTATGCTCGCTGCCATCCCAAGCGCGTCGTTTCGGTGAAGCAAAGTTCTCAAATGATACCCAAGCCACTCTAGCGATCGATACTCCCTGGGTGGTACGTCTATGCCGACCTCGCGGATACGTTGCTGTACCCGCAGACGATCCATTGTAATTTCGAAATTCTGCTCGATATCCTGAACAGCTAAATGATGTCCTGCGACTCGCGGCCACAGCGCCTTCCCCAGTTTTGGCACACGGTGAACGATGTCGCGGGCCCGCAACAGGAACCGGCGATATCGTTGCCTCATATCCTCGTAGGCAATCGGACCATAACCGAGAAAACACTCATCCGATCCCTCTCCCGACAATATGGCTTTAACTCCATTGGCGCGCACCAGACGGGACACCAACAGGAAGGGCACGGAATTCGGATGATAAGTGAAAGGATATTCGTAGTGCTGTATCACCGACGGAAGCTGCTCTATGAAATCAACATCCCCAACCTCGACAGTCTTCATGTCAAGCCGCAGATGATCTGCCAGGGATTTGGCGGCGTCGTACTCGCTGAGGGGACCTTTGACATTCGCGTGAAATATGGCCAGGTTGGTATGCACCTTGCTGGCCATCGCCATGATCAAGGATGAATCAAGACCCCCGCTGCACAATGCCCCGACCGGTGCATCGGCGATCAAATGCTTCTTGACGCTGGCAAAAAGCAACTCCTCGACGTGATCGACGATTGCCCCCGCTTTGAGTCCGCGCAGCCGGTGATACTCATCGCCCTGCCAGAACTCCGTTATATGAAAAAAAGATCGTTCTGTTGACCGTTGACCGCTTCTGACTTCTTTTACTGTTCCGGGAGCCTGAATGGTGACATCGCGGAAGAAAGAACGATCCCGAGTCGCGCCGCCGAATCCGGACAGATAGGCCGAGGTCATGTGGGAATCGGGCTGCAAGGATACCCACGGAGAAATTGCCTTGACCTCGGACGCGAATACCAGCACCTGGTCGTCTTCATAGACTGACAGCGGCTTAATGCCAAGACGGTCACGCACAAGTGTCAATGTTCGTCGCTGGTTATCCCACAGCGCGAACGCGAACATCCCTTCAAGCCTTGGCAATATTACATCCAGCCCCCAATGCAATATTCCCTTCAACAGCACTTCGGTATCGGATTCCGTGGAGAATGCGATGCCGCTCGCCTCCAGTTCCGTACGCAAATTCTGAAAGTTATAAATCTCGCCGTTATAGACCAACGCGTAACGTCGTTGTTCATCCCAGAATGGTTGACTGCCCCGCTCCGACAGGTCGAGCAGCGACAGTCGGGTGTGAACGAGACCGATCCCCGATTCACTGAATATGCCGGCACTGTCCGGACCTCGGTGACCCAAAATGCGGCTGGTTTCCTGGAGTCGGTTGTTATCGGGAACGGTCTTCCCGTCTCGGTAAATAACGCCGAAAATTCCGCACATGTCTAAGTAACCCGCAGGATGGTCAAAATTAAGGGGAGATGCTTCCGACAAATGAAAGTGTCTCCCCTGCATGAGAGTGGAACAAAGCAGCAATCAGTCACTGGCTGGTAAACGTTCCAAGGTAATGTATTCAGCTGTCAAGTATCGCATGAGTGTCGATATAAGGCGAATGCAGGTATCCGCCGCAGCGCAGAGCTTTGACACTACGGCAATCCGTAGCTGCCCCGTTGATCCAGCCACAATTTGAGCGTGAGCAGACGCATGAAATATTGGGTAGACCGATCGCCGTAGCTCGCTACATTTTCCCGAAATGCCTCCCCGGTCAGCTCTTCGATGAGTTCGCGCGCCAATGGATTGGGCCTCTGCCAGAGTGTCCGCAATTTATTGCTGCTGCGAACGTAGTAAGGCCAGTTCGGCCAGGATTCCTCGGTGGACATGCGCATGCGCCGCCGTTCGAGACGGCGTCGCAGCGCAATGAGATATCGATTCATGCCGACGCGAAAGGCCGATGCGGAAATCGGCAGTCCGGTATTGGCATCCGGGATATTCGATATCGCCTCACCGCAGACCCGCATTATTGCCATGCGGAATACGTGCTTGTTGAGCTTCATTTCCGGCGGAATGATCCGGCATAACTCAAGTAAGCCCGGATCTACCGCCGCGGAATACCAATCCATCACGCGCTGCGGAATGAGGCGCTGGGCGTTGTCTCCTTCATGATAGAGCGGAAAAATGCGCCGCATCGCATTGCGGGCATGAGTAACGGAATCGGATGCCAACCGATCATCCAGGGGAAAGAGAGCGTCCATGCGATCGGTCAGGCCCTGATTGTATTTTTGCGAGATGGAAAAATGCGGCAAGTATGTCTGGAATGAAAATTCGCCGAGCCGCTCGCGACGCAGAATTCCCTGCTCCCTCGCGTCGAGGGCGAGCGACTTGAAGAGATAGTCGAAGTAGCACCCTGTTACCAGATTCTCGACTCCGAGCTGCCTAAGCCTGTCCCGAAAACCGAGAAAATGATTGCTGGCAAGTTCTCCCATTCCTCCCGATATCCGCACGCCCATTTCGGCATTGTCGGCATAGTGATCAAAGTCCCGTTCGAAAGGGATCAGCCGGACTCCGAGACTGTCGGCGATCGATTTGGCGTAACGAAATTCCGCGTTCTGCTGATCGAATGCACAAAACGCAAGTAGATGTTCGTGCCGTTGCGCGGCACACAAAATGGTTCTGGAATCCAGACCGCCGCTCAATGCTATGGCCGTCTTACCCAGAATCGGCAAGGTACGCATGCGAGCCGACACGGTAATCGCCTGTGCCAACCGCTCTGCAATATCTTCGTCCGTGTCATCGCTCAGATTTTCAGTCTGCCAATTTGCGTATCGAGTCGTGGTTCTGCGCCGGGGACCCGGCTTGCCCAGCCCAAAGCAATGAATGCTGCCGAAATCGAGGGCGACGACCTGACGATAGTATGAGTACGGATATGAGACCACACCGGTCGAAATAAACTCCGCCATGGAAGTCAAGTCCCAGGCATCCGGGGAATCTACCGACGGACTTGCACCCTTCCCGAGCAAATGCGCCAGCACGTCCGGGTGGGAGCAGACGATTTCGTCCGTGGTCGCGGGGGAATAGCAGGGAAACGCGCCTCCCCTGTCATTTACCAGATGGTAAACGCCTTCGCGTGCGTCATACACATGTATTGCAAAACCTCCGCTCAACTCGCCAAGACTCTCAATTCCACGTTCGCGGAACGCTTGATAAATGGCCTTGCATGCCAAGCCTCCGGTATCATCGATTCGAGCGCTGTCTTCCCATTTCCTTGCATCCAGCGCCACACGACCGGCTACTGCGACAACAACTCCGTCGGGAGACTCGTAGGGTGCCCATAGTCGGTCGCTACCGGTACGACTCACGAAAAGGGTGAACATTTCCCGCTCAATTCGATCCACCACCATATCGGGATAGAAGCGCAGCCTCTCGGCCTGATCACATCGCTCACTGCGATGACGCAGATCGAGCAGGAAATCTCCCATCTAGCTGGTCCTTGGGCTCGAAGAAGTGCCCCTCATACGACTGGTCCTTCTACAAGAAACCACGAGAAAGGATATTGATTAACACCTCGCGGTGTGATTCGCATCGAAACATGTTGAGGTGTTCGGCCCGAAGAGGCTTGCGAGAATACATAAACCGGGTATACCCGGTCAGCCGATCAAGAGCCCTGAAAGCGCGATTGGGCGACCCCAGGCGGCGCAGGTAGTGCTCGCGCTTTTGCTCGCAATAATCGTCCCACTGCTCCCTGACGAATGCGTCGTCCCGAATTTTCTCTGACCGCACCTGAATTTCGGCAATGAATGCCGTTGCGCGTGGCTCTGGCATTCGCCTTACGCCGGGGTACGGGCGCGACTGGCAAGTCGGCACCAGTCCCAACTTCGATGAGTGCGGGCCTGCGACATCCAGCGTGATCAGTAATCCCTCGTACCACGAGGGCGACGCACTTGCGTGGTCGAACAGCAGATTGCCTTGCCCGTAAATAATATGCCCGCCTTCGTAAGTTTCGTAGCATCCCGCGCAATGCGAATGCTGGCAAATGACTGCATCTGCGCCCTGTTCAATAAGAAACCGGCATGCGCTCATTAGTGACGGTCGCGGGTAGGGATAAAACTCGTTTCCCCCATGAAGCAAGACAACGAGAAAGTCCCACTCACTCGAGTGGCGCCCGACGTTGCGCACGAAATCGATCGGGTCCAGCGGATTGGCGCCCCATTTGTCGTGCTGTGCAATACCGAACTCGTGCTCGGCCATGCCGAGAAAACCCACACGGCACCCATTTATTTCACGCACCTTGACTTGTCGGGCAGCATTGAGGTCGGGTCCGGCGCCGAAACAGGTCAGCCCGGCTTCCTCGCATGCGGATATGGTACTGGCCAGTCCGGTGGCGCCGTGGTCCATCGCATGATTGTTCGCCAAACCAACCAGATCGAAACCGGCCGCGCTCAAGACGTTTACGTGATCGCGCGCGACTCCCAGTACCGGTCCGCTCTTGGCAATCGGTGTCTGTTCAGTGATTAACGGACACTCAAGATTCAGTACCGCGAGATCAGCTTCACGAAAATTCGTCAGTAAATCACCAAAGACAGCTTCTGCGTCCGCATTCTGGCATCGGATTCCGATCGGGCCGACAGGGCAAAAATCACTTCCAATCGCGATCCGCATCGTTACGCCTCCTCCGAACTGAGATCGTGAGTCTGCAAAAAGAGTTTGGCAAGCTTTTCGGCTTCGCGTTCCGAGTCGTGTTTTTCGCGGACTGCTGCGCGACCGGTGGCGCCCATTTCCCTTAGCCTTGCCACTGGTGTGTCGAGGGCCTGCCGCATCGCGTCAGTCAAACGATCCAGACTACCGGCGGGAATCAGCCAGCCGTTGCGCTGGTCGACGACGAGCTCGGGAATTCCTGCAATCTGTGTCGCAATGACCGGCCGGGCGAGTGCAAACGCCTCCATGATAACTACCGGCAGACCCTCGCCGAAACTTGGCAAAACGAGAGCTCGTGAACTCAACAACTCCTCCCTGACGCCTTCGCCGCTTTTTACACCGACCAACTTGAGCGCATGCATTATGCCTCGTTGGGCTATGGCTCGCTCCAGGTATTCACGCAATTCACCCGATCCGATTAATATCACTTCAAACGTTCGGCCTTCCTTTACCAGTCGTGTGACAGCATCGATCAACAGTGGTTGAGCTTTCGACCGGCTCAGGCGACCAATCGACAGCAGGCGTGGCACGTCCGGTACCTCCCGATCGGTGGCAGCGAAGAACGTCGCATCAACACCGCAGCGAATAACGTGAACTTTGCTCCAGTGTTCAGGTGCCGACCAGCGCAGAACCTGACCACGCGCATAGTCCGAAATCGCCGTCACGAAGCGCGCTTGAGCGACTTTTTCGGGGAGATGAATAAACTGGGGTGCGTCAAACTCCCCGGGGCCATGGACTTGAAAACTATAACCCGGCCCCCCCAGGCACTTGACCAGCAAGGCCACCATGGTCGCATTGTCACCAAAGTGGGCATGGATATGGTCTGCACCTACGCGCCGCAGAATGCGCCAAATCGAGCACGCCTCCGCAAAGTAGCCAAAGTGTCGCAAAAGTCCTCGACTGGAGTGCCATCCGAATGCTGTGGCACGCGATGCCGCCCACAACCAGGCTCCTGGTCGAGTAAGGCCAACGACGGCGACATCAAGCAATATGTACACACCACGATCGAGAATACCAATGGTCTTACCGAGTTCGTTCTGGTCCGCCGGATCCGGCAAGTCCGCAATGACCGGCTTGCGAATGGTCAAACGCACAACATCGATTCCGCACTTCTCAACCCCGTGAATCTCGCGTCGAATAAAGGTGTGTGTGACGAGTGGATATTCCGAACAAAGAAACGCGACTTTCATCGAGCATTGGAGGAACTTGGGGGTTTAATCGAGCCAACCCGGAGCAAAGAGTTGACAGCATCTTGAGTCTGGCCCTTCCGGATCGAAGCGGGCCGGTCCCTATATCCTGGATCAGCGTACCGAAAATAGTTCACTCATGCGCTTCACAGCAAGGTTTTCGCTGCGCGCCATCTGCAGCAATCGGTCCGTCAGTTCCAGTACATATTGTGAATGACTCGCGTTGTTCTCTCTGCGATCGTGCATCAGAATCACTCCGCCTTGGGCGGCTCTGGCGGCCGCAAGTGTATGCTCTGTAGGGGGCCGGGCACTAAAGGTGTCACCGGAATCAATTGTCCACCAAGCGAGCCGCGAACGCCGTAACGCCAGCCCTATGAAGACAAAAAGAAAAGGCTTGCCAAACGGCGGGCGAAACGGCCCGTTGGGTCGAATCCAGGGAGACAGAATGCGATAGCCTTCGTTCATATCCGATGTCAGCTTCCACGGCAATGTTTTCCATGGGTGGTAATGACGAGCCGAGTGGCACCCCACCTCATGGCCCTCGCTGACCATGCGATCTACCAGATGCGGATTGGCAACCGCCTGATCGCCGCGCAGAAAAAACGTCGCCAGTGCGCGATGAGATGAAAGCAAGTCGAGCAACTGAGGAGTAATGTCTTTACTGGGCCCGTCATCATAGGTCAGCACGACGCACCGCTGCTGACGACACAAGGCGCGCAACTCACGCCTTTGGCGCCATTTGATCGCATACGGCGCGATGTACATCGCCGCAACCAAGCATAGCGCAATAACAATCGCCGCAGTAACGTAAGCGACCGATGACATAAACTTTTGCCCTTCTGGCTCTTGACGGGCATTTCATGCACCCGCTACCGCGACAATTATAGCCTGCGGCAACTCAGGCCGAACATGGTAATTCCGTAACAACCAGCGCGCTTCCTTATGTGCCCGGCGACTCCATGCCGATTTTCGGAAACGCAACTACCGGGAAGCTGCGGCCCAGTGCGCCTGGGCCAGAAGTCCGATGCAAACGAGTCTGAGCGCGGGGTCTCGCCGCCAGGCACGCTTTGCCGCACGTCAGGCGCGGGTCGCGCCGGCGTTGTATCTACATCGCCGGTTGAAAAAATTCAATTGCCTCCGTCTAAGCCATGCGAGCGGACTTTCTTAATTGCCGCAGGTGAGCGATTCTCTGCTCCAACATGTAGATCTCTGAAGTCAATTTCTTGCGCCAGCCACTGAGCAACAACTCGATTGCCTTCGACAGAATAATGAAATCCATCCACGAACCAATCCCGCACAACACTATGCCTTGGCTGTGATCGGAAGGCCTCGGTCGCATCAATGCAAGTCAGTCCCTCCTCCGTGCAGTATGCCGTCAAAGGATCCATAGTCCCGACTATTCCATCCCAAGAGCGCGCCGTCGAATCTCTATCCGGTAGAACCAAAATGATTGGTCTAACTCCCGCAGCGATTGCATCTTCGCGAAAGCGCTGGATCAGCTTTACCAGAATCTTGAATGCGGATGAATATCTGTTGAATTGACCTTGAAACGGCAAACCTGCATACGGTCTGTCTGGGTCCAAGTACCTGCGCTTTACGCCGGACCAGGTCCAAACTGCTGCGCGATATACCGCAGAGTTTTGCAAGAGTGATTCATCAAATACCCGTGGCTCGTACCAGTAGTCAAACTGGCCAATCTCGAGAAAAAGGGACGGATCATTCACAAACCGACTTGCTTCCGACAGTTTCTGAATAGGATTTGGCAGCAGGTTCAGTTCTTCTTGCGCATCCAGGGTATAGCGAGGTTTGGCGATGAAGTCTGTTGAGGTACCGAGAAATACGGCGGATCTGATGAGTATGCGGCGCAACGCGGGCGTCGAAATCGCGAAAATTGCAATATGAGGATTAACTGACAGGAACTCCGCCCGAAATCTGAGATAGGCCTGATCCGGACCATAGCCTGGCACGCCGTAATTCAGCACCTCAATACCAGGAACAGCATTCTCCAGAATCGAGGGCCACGCCTCAGTACCCTGAACACCGCTTCCGTAAACAAAAGAATCTCCAAACACTGATACCCGAATTTTTCCCTCGGGCGGCTTCGCCGCGTATTCCACGGTTGCGCGCAAGCCGAGCCGGTTAATGACGTTTGGACCTGAACTGAGCCCAGCCTGCGGTCTCCATCCCAAGACGGGATCGAACACCGCAAGTGCGTCTTTCCTCTCCTCTAGCATTACCTGAGCCGCTTCACGCCAGCGTTTGCGCCTTTCTTCCAAACTCATTGCTGCGTCCCCAAGGGAACCGCCAAACAATCGAAGGGCGCCTTCCATAAGTACCGAAACGACCAGTGCGACGTAAACCAGATATCGCACTACGTATATGCTACGCATCAAACTGGTTCTTTCCGTTGGCAAGATTCACGGCAAATGAATTAGTACTCGGTGCGGCAGAAGCACAATGCAGACAAGTTCATCAAACAAGGCTTCAGTTGCGTGGAGCGTTTGGCTTTCTGGTTCTTTGAAATCTGGCAGATGGAAGAATTCTACCCTTTTGCGTTGCCACCGGACATCGCATCAAACGAACCGTTGGCGATCCAGCCGCGTAGGCGATACCAGAGTGGTCGTCACGCCCCATTCAATAGTTGCTGCCGGTGCGAATATCACGACGGTCTTCATCAAGCCGAGACGCAGACTTGCCAGTGAAGCGTCTGGCAGCCAAATGTAGGTTCATTCATACTATTCAGAACACCGTCGCACGTGGCGAGCATGCGTATAATCCGTGTGCAGATCTTGCCCCGCTGCCGCAGCAAAGAAATTGTCACCGCCGTTTTTTGCTTGACGATTTGCCATGGCCGAAAATCAAGACAATTCTGGTCGCGTGGTAAAAGCAAATGCAGGGTGCACAACTCCGGTTTTTCCGCTTATTGTTGTGCGCGGGATCAAATCTTCCGCAGAAAATATGGTTTCATGGTGTTTTCGCCGACTAACTGCAAAACGTTACGGGCATCACCGCCACTTGCAGATTTCTGTTGGAGCCACGTTCCCGACGTGCGGCGATGCCCGCGCTGTAATGTAAAGAAGGATCCAGACCTAACCAATGCCAGCCAAGCGGGCGCACACCATGATCTGTGAATCGATCCCAAGATGTTCTGCTGATGGACACGACTTGGGATTTTTCGGGTGGGTCGGCACGGAGAATTCGTGGAAGTAGTTACTGGCGGAAGGGGCCCCGGTACCGTTGGC
>JANNTE010000222.1:0-1496 GCA_031403365.1 Betaproteobacteria bacterium
ATGGAACGACTTCATACGCGTAGGATCCTTTCACTCGACACAGCAGACCCGGGAATATACGAAACGATCAATTCTCGAGCGGAGAATTCCGATACGAGATGGTCGCCATTTTAACACCGTGCGCTCACACGTGTATCGCGCAAAGATTTTAGGGCCCTTCGTCGTGACCCTGTTCCTGAGCCTGATCCACTTGGAACCATCGAGAAACGGTCAGTATTGCCTGGTCCCGGGCGGGGGCGGGCGTTGTTATAATCGTGGCGTGCATTCGATGTGCTCTGTCTGAATATTCGCTCAGGTTGGTTGCCTAGCGCGGCAAATGGTCAAAGGCATGCAGACCCGAATTCTAAGAGAATTGGTGTGCCCGCTTGTGCTCGCAGCGCTCGTGTTGCCCGCGATCGCTCGCGCCGGCGAAACCGATCCGATCACGCCCGCGCATTTGGCGTTCTTCGAGCAAAGAGTTCGACCGCTACTCATCGAGCGCTGCTACAAGTGCCATTCGGAGGCGAAAAAAGTCAACGGAGGATTGCGACTCGATTCGCGTCGGGGCTTGATCGAGGGTGGCGACAGCGGACCGGCAATTTCCCCCGCTAAGCCCGAGGACAGTCTGCTCATTAAGGCCGTACGGTATCAAGACGCGGATCTGCAAATGCCTCCGGATGGGAAGTTGGCCGCCGCGGAGCTCGCCCTGCTCGAAGAATGGGTGCGCATGGGCGCCCCCGATCCGCGATCGGATACTGCCAGCGACAAAGCACCGGACGTCAACCAGGCGGCGGCGCAATCGCATTGGGCCTATCAGCCGCTCGAGCGGGTCGCTCCGCCAGCGGTCGGCGACGGTCAATGGCCATTGGGGATCGTCGACCGATTTGTCTTGGCGAAGCTCGAAGCCAGTGGATTGCACCCCTCGCTCGACGCCGACCGGTATCTGTGGTTGCGGCGAGTGTCGCTTGATCTGATCGGGCTTCCGCCGACGACAAGTGAGATTCAAAGTTTTATCGATGATCATTCTCCGCTGGCATGGGAGCACGTCGTCGATCATCTCCTGGCATCTCCCGATTTTGGGGAGCGATCGGCACGGCCGTGGCTCGACCTGGTGGGCTATGCCGATCAAATCGGCTCGGCCAACAATGTGCCAGCCGAGCATGCCTGGCGATATCGCGACTACGTGATCCAGGCGTTTCGCGACGACAAGCCGTTCGATGAGTTCATCCGAGAACAACTCGCCGGCGACTTGCTCGTGGCGCAGAGCATCGAAGAACGCCAATCGCAATTAACGGCGACCGGCTTTCTGGTCTTGGGGAATGTGAACATTGTCGAGTCCGACAAGCTGATCATGGCGATGGATCTCGTCGATCAACAAATCGAGAAGGTCGGCAAGACATTTCTTGGCATGACACTCAACTGCGCTCGATGTCACGATCACAAGTTCGATCCGATTACGCTTGGCGATTATTATGGCCTGGCCGGGATCTTCTCCAGCAGCGAGGCGACCTACAAGG
>JANNTE010000223.1:0-3188 GCA_031403365.1 Betaproteobacteria bacterium
ATCACGAACCTTTACGACGTGGGTCGCAATGCCAGCGTGACCGTGGCGGATGAAAGTTCCGCTCGTTTGAACGGCACGAATTCTACGACCGCGCTCAAGTACCTGAACCTGACCTCGGCCCCGGCGGCTCCCGAAGCCGACGGTGGCGAAATTAGTCCTCTGGTTGCAAGTGACAGCGGAGTGGCTTCGGCCCTGGTGGCTCCGGCCCCGAGGAGTTTGGAAGGCGGGGTACCACGGTGGCTGTCGAACCGGGTCGAAGAAATCAATCTGAATTCGGGCAGCCCGGCCCGGCTGTTCCAATACCTGCACGACGCGAACACGCCGCGGTCACGTGCCTTGCTGCAGAAGTTCGACTACATGGCAGATGCCCTGGGTCTGGACGACGAGTTGCTCGATCTGTTGCTCGCCGATTTGGGATTGGAATAGGTCCGCCTACTCAGCGGTCCTTACCGCTTCGGCCTGTCGGTTGGTCGTGATAGCTAAAAAGAGTCCCCGGCGGGACCGCCTCGCAGACGGTCCCGCCATTCCCACGCGGTCTGAAAACTAACGATTCAATCAGCCGTAAGACACGTACTCCGAAACTCGCACATCGCGCACCCCAACCCCGGCCGAAACAGAAACCTGCCCGAGTCCAGGTCGTCAATGTACGCTCGGACGACTGCGAACAGCCGGCCGAAGTGCTTTTCATTGCGGACCGCATAGCGATGAAGCTCGACTTTCGGAATCTTGGTTTTGACGAGACTGCGAATCTCGAGTCCGGCTTCGTGGGCCGCGGAATTGTGCCTGAGTAAATAGGCATAACAGCTCAGTTGGATTTCATGGGTGATCTCAAGTGGGTCGCTACTGCGCGAGGTGGTTTTGAAGTCGGCGATTAATGGCCCTTCGTCGGTTGGTAAAACCAGATCCACGATGCCGACCAGCGGGATCCCCAGATCTTCGCCGCTGACCGGATCGAGAAGCGGCGCCTCCAGGGCTACCTCGACTGCGAGTGGCCGCGGCTCGATAGTGGGCACCTGGAGCAGGTAAGTCTTTATCAAGGCAGCGGCTTGCGTCTGCAAAGCCTGCTCGGCGGCAACGGACACGAAGAACATGCCATCATCGGCCGCCGCATCGGGCCAATACTCGACCAGCCGGCCAACCACGTCCTCGTGTGCCAGCGTGATCCCCAGTTGCCGATGGCGATAGTAGTGTTCCAGGCCCCCATGGACCACTTTGCCCAAGAAGGCGGCCGGTGAAGTCGGGGTGCGAATCCCATCGAGATATTTCCGTTTGAATTTAAGCGGGCATGCCAACCAGGTGCTGAGGCGACTGGGACTTATGTAGTCCCAGACGCCGCCAGCCCGCTGCACCAGCTGATTGCGGCTGAGTGGTTCGCTGCTCATGCCGCAGCGCCTGGGATCACTGCCGCCAGATCGAGCTTGCCGGCTTTGATCTCTTTAAGTACGTCGATCAGCCCCGAAGCATCCAGGCTCGACAAGTCGGCCAGCGGCTTGCTGAACATCTTTTGCGCTACGGCTTCCAGCCGACGCACGCCGAGCCCACGAATCTGTCCCGCTAGTTGCTGGGCATAGTCGAGTTGCTTCTGCGAGGCCCGGTGGCCATTTTGGCCGTTGTGGTCCTTGGGTGAACCATTGGGATGAACACCGACCGCGGTCTGCGAGTTGCGATTACCTGGCCCAGATCCCGGGCTCGCATCCTGCTGATGCGACAGCTCATCGCTAACCGCCTGACGGCAAGCGGCAAAGACGTTTTGAATCCGTTCTTGAAGTCCATCCAGATCGTGGAACACAAGCGATTGATCCAGTTCGACTTCCAAGTGGCACGAAGCTCCTAGCGAGCCGTAGTCGGGCTGACCAATCTTCTTGCTCAGACCCACGTTAAGTTTCAAGGGCATGGTTGCCTCCAGATGTTTGAAGAGGGGTGGATGCGACAGTCCGGGCCCGCCGCGCTACAGTATGCTCGACTAGCCGGCGACCTTTTGCAGTTGTTTGAGCGAGGCCAGCGTGGAAGCCACTAGCCGGCTTTGGCGTTTGTCACGCTTGAGCGCGCGGATCAGCTCGTTGGTCTGGACGAGCGTTTCACGCAGCACGGCCCGCAGGGCCATCGCCTGCATGATTGGCCGGTTCGCTTCGCCTTCGACTGCCAGCTTGGGCATGGAGCGTCGGCCGTTACTCGCCCGATGGTTGCCCGCCTGAGTGTTGCCGTCTTGATTACTGCCGTTCGACTGGGTTGCAGTGTGGATCACGTTGAGTCGTCTCCGGGAGGTTTTGTGGGGGATCTGGGCCTCGAAGGGCCGATAGGCGGTCGCCTCGACCCGAATGGCGTCGTCGGCAGGCCGCAGCGCACCTTCCGAATCGAGCACGGCCCATAGATACTGTCGCCGTCCGTCGTCACAGAGCACGGGCGCTTGGGGGCCAAAGAAACAAACCTGGTCGAATCCCAGCTTGACGGCCCGAGCCAGAAACCGCCGATCAGTGTTGATCGAGATGTTCTCGCCATCCAGTTTCGAGCGTGACAGGACCAAGTCAGTTTGCCGGGTCTGGCCGGCCGTTTTGGCCCGCACGATCACCTGGCCGTTGAGATCCAGCGTGATCGGCTGGTGGGAAGGATCGTCGCTGGGAAGGCGTGCTAGGGCAGCCAATAAGAACCGACCATCCTGCTGGTCGATCGACAAGCGTGACAGGGCCGCTCCCGAATCGCGGATCAAGTCGTCGATCTTGGGAAAGCGGGCCTCCTTTTCGATCCGCACCCAGATGGTCCAGGGGCCGCATTGGAAGGCCACCCAATCCTGAGTGAGCCCTACGCCAACCGACCCAGTCTGGGCCAGCTCTTTGGCCGCGAAAGCGCGCGAAGCCCGCACTAGCAGTTCGTGGCTCCAAGGAAAGGCAAAGCCCGACTGTACGAGCACCTGCCGGCCGTCGGTGGCGACGATCTTGCCTTGGTCGCCCCGCAGTTGCAGGCAATCCAGCGCAAAACGGGTCCGTTCGCCTTCGGCGATCGTGGCGGCAGTCGCTAAACTCGCTAGCAGATCCAAGGAGTTCTCTGTGAAGACCTCGGGCATGGCCGGAAAGCCGGCAGCGAAGTCCGCACGGGCGTTGGATACGAGTTCCAGTTCCTGCGGGATGCCTTGGTCAGCCCATGAAGCCGTCGCCCGGCCAGGACCATGCGATTGCAGGGTCACCAGGTCA
>JANNTE010000224.1:0-6311 GCA_031403365.1 Betaproteobacteria bacterium
CCGCCGCGGCGCGCTTTCACCAATTAGAAACTCATGGAGTATTGAACGCTGAAGATATTGATGCCGACATCGTAGGTTCCAGCGACGCGCCCGTTGGCAGCCGCATTACCCCGGGTCTGATCGATCAGCGTGTCGCTGGTAGACAAGTTTGCATATGCGAAATCTATGCGTCCGCTTTCGTTCAACTTGTAGCTGCCGCCAATGGTGATCCAGGTACGGTCGTTATCCGGCAGGCGTACCGTGCGATTTCCGTCACTTACTGGCGATTCATCCAGAGCCAACCCAAATCTAGCCGTCAATTGATCGGAAATCTTGTAGTTCAGGCCGATCGAATATCGCATGGTGTCGTCAAAGTTGAGCACCAGAGTATCGGCTGTTGCGCCGGAACCAGAGTTGATAATCCTAATGTCCTTGATCTCGCTCCAGCGCGTGGAAGTAACGTCGGCGAGCAAAATGATGTTCTCTGTAATGCCTTGCATCAGGCTGATCGAAATCATATCCGGAAGTGTTACATCTGTCTCGACTGCCCCGGTTAGTCCAGGAACGACCACATTCGCACCGGTTGGGCTATTGATATTCAATTCGCCTTTCAAGGTGTACTCGATTGCCGATCGGTAACTCGCCCCGATTCGCGTTGTGGGCCCAGCATCGACCAGCACGCCGGCGTTCCAACCAATTCCATCATCATCGGCTTTAAGTAAGGAACTGAATTCCGCGCCCGGAACCCCGAATCCCGCACCATTTATCTTATTCGTCAACTCCGCCTCGAACTGTTGGTAACTCACTCCGAAGCCGACCGATACGGCATCGTTGATTTTATAAGCCAGAGTAGGATTGATGTTCAGCGTCGCCAGATCCGATTTGATACCCTGAAAGCGGCCGACCCAATCGGAGTCGTATTCAGTCACCAGTCCGAACGGAGCGTTGACCCCTACCCCAAACGTCAATTTTTCGCCAAGCGGCATGGAAAAGTAGACATTCGGGACGAAAATTCCATCGCCGGCATCGCCACCGTTGCTACCCACAGTTCCAATGGTAGCCGGTGCGGAAGAACTCCCGTTATTACTGAACTCGATGCCGAGGTCAATCAGGTGCGCCGCAACCACAACTTGCTTGCCTTGCAGCCTCGTCAAACCGGCCGGGTTGAAAAAAATCGTGCTGGCATCCTCGGCGACCGCTGCCGCGCCGGCAAACGCATTGCCCATACCGCTGGCGTTTTGCTCAATCAGCGCAAATCCTGCCGCCGATACCAGTGCTGGTGCGGTATTCAATGTCGAAGCCACGGCCAGAGCAATAAGACTTTTCTTGGAATTCATTTGCATTCTCCTTTTAAAGACACATTCAAAGTTGTTCGATGCTACCAAATGTTCGCACTACGGCGCCACTTCGGGACTGACAGGCCTCGGACGACGCTCGTCATCCACCGCCACATAGGTCAGGGTTGCCTCGGTCACTTTCACGATTTCCAGCAGCGCACGCCGGCGCGCATACACCTCAACGTCTACTGTAATCGAAGTTCGCCCAACGCGCACTACCCGGGCGTAGAAACTCACAACATCCCCGATCATGACCGGCTGCTTGAACACGAAAGAATTCACGGCCACCGTCGCCACCCGCCCTTGCGCAAGTTCGATTGCCGGAATGCTGCCGGCAATGTCCACCTGGGACATGATCCAGCCGCCAAAAATGTCACCGGTGTAATTTGCATCCGACGGCATGGGCACAACACGCAGTGTCGGCTCGCGCCCCGCCGGCAGAATCGCCATTTCTTCTGCCACTGCCCCGCGGTCAGTGTCCGGCATGCAACGATCCAAACTCCGCCCGTTGTGCTCCGACGACTTTCATGCCTTTTAGTTTCATGGTTAGTGTCAGCAGCCGGTTTTCGACTGTCAATGGTTGCTTGAGAACCGCCGCGCGGTTGATTTTCGTGTAACCGCGAAACGATTTGATACCCCGCTGCACCCGATCCAAAACCAGATGATGAGCGGCTTCATTGCCGGTAATGGCGGCACATCGCGCTTTGTTTCGCCAGCTTGGTCCATGGATACTGATTTACGACAGCAAAAGCTCTTAATTTAAGACTTCCCTACGCCGAGTGCCATTACCTGCTCGAATTGGCCATCCATTAAAGATGGCGGCCCCATGTACGCCGGCGCTACCTTTTCGCCGTTGGACAGGACAATGATTTCCTTCAGGCAGCCGGTTATGTACAGATGCCCGGCCTAGTCGAAGCGCACAGTTTCGCCTATTCAACCACCCGTCAGCGGCAAACATCGCCTTGGTGGCATCCGGCAGATTCCAGTAGCCCATCATCACGTTGGGCCCTGAACCAGCCGCGTTTTCCCATTTGACCGGACGCCTCAATCTGAAAACGTTAACCTGTCCTGGCGGAAGACATACATTCGATAGCTCCGCCCAGCGTCCCCCTCAGATAAACATGGCCGACTGTCCAGTCGGCCATGTACGCGAAATGAAAACCAGAACTTAGCGGGCCCGGTCAGCGGCCTTTGAGCGGGACTACGACTGCCTGTGTGGAAGCAAACAATGCCAGATCGAGCAACTCCAGACTACGCTTCGCCGCAAACTTGACCTGCTGCTGCATGCGATCGGTCGTGGCGTAACGCTTGACGATTTCCAGCGCGAACTTCGGATGTTCGTCATCGTAAAAAGAGTGTTCCCGGATCCACTTGTAGGTTTTTGGACTCATATCGACCCCGGGCTGACTCCTATAAGCTTCAAATCCCGGGGCGATTTTTCTTGCAAGTGCACCGGCAACACCTTCGATGGCAAAACTGGTCGCAGCAACCGCCTCCGCCAGCGTTCCCTTGGCATTCACCCTCCAAAGCCAGTCTGTGAGCGACTGCACGTCGCGCAACACCGAAGTCTTTCCCTCAGCCAGATCCAGCATTCTTTGCCGCTCCAGGCCGAAACCCTCGCCCATCCAGATCCAATGTTCGGCGTGCGCCTTCTCGACGCGGATATTTTCGATCAGGAAGTTGCGGGAAAAATCATCCTCGACCTTGATCAACCCTTCCGCGAGAAATTTAGGGAATTCGTGAATAAAGGGATAGAGTTGCATGATCCAACCCTGCATCTGCTCGACGGTGAAACTCGAGGATGCGATTGACTGCGCCCAGTACCCGTTCACCAGCTTGTCCCAAGGATGGGCCACAAACTCGTACAAAGAAGACACCCACATTGGATGTGCCGATAATTCCCGAACCGAACTGCTTTTCATGTTCACGTTTATCCTCTGGCTATGAAGTTATTAAAAGTACTCAGGATGTGGAAAAAGTAAGGGCTTCCCGGACCTCCGCGCGAATCTTGGCCAGTTGATCCATGCTGGTTGCCGTATTGACTGAAAGTATGGTCGCCGGCAGATTCGCTGCAAACGGTGCCGGTGCTGAAATCCAGTTGCCCTGCGCGTAGTCAACGCCGATATCGCGCAAGGCTGCCAGTACGCCTTCGCCATTGACGAACTCGCCGATGGTCTTCTTGCCCATCACATGGCCTACATCGTTGATGGCGCGCACCATGGCGATGGCTACCGGATCGGTTCCGAGATCCTTGACGAAACTTCCGTCGATCTTGATGAAGTCCACCGGCAGATGTTTGAGGTATCCGAAGGAGGACATGCCGGCACCGAAATCGTCCAGAGAGAACAGGCAACCCAGCGACCTCATTTCACCGAAGAAGCGCGCCGCCTTGTCGAAGTTCGCGATGGCGGCTGTTTCCGTTATTTCGAAACAGATGCTCCGGGCCGGCATTACGAACCGGCGGAACTGTGTCCGGACAAACTCCAGGAAACGCTCGTCACCGATCGAAGTGCCGGAAATATTGATGGCAAACGTTCCGCAGTCCGGCCCCAGAGAACTGATCGCGGCAAAGGCGTTCTGTACCACCCATTGGTCAATCATCGGCATGAAACTGTAGCGCTCGGCCGCGGGAATGAACGCCATCGGCGGAACGACCGCCCCGTTCTCATCGATCATGCGCACCAGCACCTCGTGGTGGGTCATGTTTGAAGCCTGGACACCGGTCGAAATGACTTTCTGGGAGTAAAGGACAAATCGTCCCTGCTCAAGCGCCGCCTGCAGCCGCGGTACCCATTCGAGTTCGCCCCGACGCAGGGAAACCTCGCTGTCGTGCGGCCGGTAGAACTGAACGCGGTTGCGTCCTTTGTCCTTTGCCGCATAGCACGCCGAATCAGCAGCACTGAGAATATCGGTCAGATTGAGCATGCCATCGGTGACCTGAACTACACCGATGCTTACGCCGATATTGAATGCCTTGTTTTCGCTGATGAAGCGGAAATCGCAAATGCACTTGCGCAATTTTTCGGCGATCCCAATGGCTTCCTGCATCGGGCAGTTTTCAAGCAATACCCCAAATTCATCACCGCCCAGACGCGAAAGTGTATCGCCATCGCGGACCTGGTCCTTCAGCAGCGCGCCGACCTGGCGCAACAACAAGTCCCCGGCCGCGTGGCCGCAGGTATCGTTGACGATCTTGAACTGATCGAGATCCATGAACATCACAATGTGCTGGCGCTCTTGAGTGGTTGCCGTGTGCAGTGCCAGCGCAAGGCGTTTCTCGAATTCCAGCCGGTTGATCAGATTCGTGAGTGGATCGTGGCTCGCGTGATAAGCCAGCTTGGCTGAGTATTCCTGCCCCAGCTTGAGCTCCTTCAATTCGCGCTCCGCGCGATCGACCCGGCTGACCATGCGTTGCGTCAGAAAAATACCGATCGGAATCATGATTCCGGCGACTGTAACAATCACCAACAGCAACGTGGAGCGTATCCAGCGCGTTGCTTCACCAAGTGTGTTTGAAAACTGTTTCTGCCACGGATTGAGCTCTTCATTGACCTTCACAATTCGCAACAGCAATGCCGCACGCTCGGGGGAATCCATATGCCCGGACCTGGAAAGTGCGTAAAGCGCGTTTGCTTCCGCCTCCAGCCGTTCGATGAACACGTCCCCCGTTTTCCAGATATCGAGCACGCTCTTCATGTAGCTGATCTTGTGAAAGCGCTCGTACAGGCGCAGCACGCCCGACAGGTCTTCCGGATGAGTACCTCCATCCAGAAATCCAGCGCGCACGATTGCGTTATCCGGATTAGCCTTTTCCAACTCCAGGCGGGCCTGGCCGTAACCTTTCGGGACCTTGATCGCCTTGCGGTACTTCTCAAAATCCGCCTCATCGCGAGTATCAGCAAAGCGCAACAAATGAAATACCGCTTCCTTTTGATTTTTCGACCAGAGACTTTCGCCCTCGACATAGGCGCGTCCTGCCGCCAGGATGTCGATACTGAGGATGGCAAGCCAGACCAGCACGATGACGATGACGAGGAACGGCGAAACAATCAGCAGCATGCGCTTGCTGCCGCGCAGTAGCGCGAAAAATCGCGCCAATTTGGCCGATATCGAATTGTTCTTAACGTGTTCCATAGCCATCTGTCAGGACAATATGTGAACCAAGGATGATTTAGCCGTGCGGAAGGTCTAGCGGCCTTCGCCTTTCAAGCCTTCCCCAGATAAATAGCAGGTCGCGTGCCTGGACCACACCCAGGACGGCCGCAGTAACCAAACATTCAAGCGAATCAATAGGATATCAGCGAGAGATCTTCAATCCATCTGGCCGTGAGCCGTGCGAGACCTTGTTCAGCGTTCGCTTTTTCTGGCTGAGACGATCAGCAAATGGACAAATCCGCTGAAATTCCGACATCCACAGCCAGAGTTGATCGGAGACCAAAGCGCGCAAGCAAAGCAAATCTACAGCATCGGTACAACAGCCGCAATCAATCCCGTGCGACGCCAGCACCCGCGCTGGGCGTCTGTTTCCGGAACCATGAACCGCCAGACTTTGGGGCGACGAACTGAGACGCAGCGCGTTTCCTGACCTGTCTGGGTAATGACCGCGCATATAGTGAAATGTGGCTGAATCAGGCCATGGGGCACAGAATTGCGGTCGGTTCACGCTTCCAGTCACAATTGCCTCCTGCTCACGCCGGTCGGTTTTCCCCCCGCGATACTGGGGGTCCCACGTTATGCGTTTCTCATGCTGCGGTCTTGTGCGACTCCGCGCTGGCCAGTGAACTTATTTTCATGGATTCTCGCATGACCTGCACGCGACCGATGTCGCGCGGGAAATCGTCGACCATTATGCAGCCGCGACGCAACGCGCTAAATCGCCGAAACTGTGCCGCTTCGGCGTCGCTGACGATCCCCTTGCCCACTGCGGCAGCAATGCGCGCTTCTTCGGTCAGACCGCCAATCACGCCAGCTCTCAGGGCGCCGCGGATCTTGGCC
>JANNTE010000225.1:0-3409 GCA_031403365.1 Betaproteobacteria bacterium
ATCTTGTTGGCGGCTTCCGTTTGCAGGCGCTCGCCTTGCTGGGTGAACTGGCGCAGAAAATTTTCGCAGCGCGCATCGGATAACTTGAAAAAATGATGTTCCGAGGCTTTGCGCTCCGGCTTGGCGCCCGACACCACGGAATAGGGATCGATCAGGTCGGTGGGGGTGTAGGTCTTGCCGCAGACTTCGCAGGAATCCCCGTACTGGTCCTTGGCGTGGCAGTTGGGGCATTCGCCTTTGATGTAGCGATCCGGCAGGAACATCGCCTTCACCGGATCGTAGAACTGTTCAACCGAACGTTTGGCGATCAGGTCTTTGGCCTGCAACTGGCGGTAAATGTCCTCGCAGAACGCCTGATTTTCTTTTGAGTTGGTGGTGTAGTAGTTGTCGAAGGCGACGTTGAAGGCAGAGAAGTCGCGCGTGTGCTCCCCGTATACCCGGTCGATCAGCGCCTCGGGTGTGATGCCTTCCTTGTCGGCGCGCAGCATGATCGGTGTGCCGTGGGTGTCGTCGGCGCAGACGTAATGCACCTCGTGGCCCTGCATCTTCTGGAAGCGCACCCAGATATCGGTCTGTATGTATTCGACCAGGTGGCCGAGGTGGATGCTGCCGTTGGCATAAGGCAGCGCCGAGGTGACGAGAATCCTGCGTGGCATTTGAAGAGAGCGCGCGGAAATATAAGTCCGGGATTCTAGCAGGCAGGACGTAAAAACCCTTTACTGGCGGGCGAATCGGACTAAAATTCGGCCCTTCAATTCCAGACTGGCGGGCATGGCAATCAGCGAAGAGCAGGTCAAGGCGGCGCTACAGACGTATACCGATACGGCAACCGGGAAGGACTACGTCGCCGGCAAGGAGGCGCGCAACATCCGCATTGCCGGCAACGACGTGTCGTTGGACATCGTGCTGGGCTATCCGGCCAAGAGCATGATCGATGGCATCCGCAGCGCGCTGAACGAGCGTATCGGCGCGCTTCCCGGTGTGGGTAAGGTCAGTGTCGACGTGCAGGTCAAGATCACCGCCCACTCGGTGCAGCGCGGGCTGAAGCTGCTCACCAACGTCAAGAACGTGATCGCTGTGGCCTCCGGCAAAGGCGGGGTGGGCAAGTCCACTACTGCGGTGAATCTGGCGCTGGCGCTGGCAGCCGAAGGCGCCAGTGTCGGCATTCTGGACGCCGACATATATGGGCCGTCGCAGCAGATCATGATGGGCTTGTCCGGCAAACCGACTTCGCCGGACGGCAAGAGCATCGACCCGATGGTCAACTACGGCGTGCAGGCCATGTCCATCGGCTTGCTGGTCGATGTCGATACGCCGATGGTCTGGCGCGGGCCCATGGTGACCCAGGCACTGGAACAGTTGCTGCGCGATACGCAGTGGAAGGACCTGGATTATCTGGTGGTGGACATGCCCCCGGGCACCGGCGACATCCAGTTGACCCTGTCGCAGAAAGTGCCGGTTACCGGCGCGGTGATCGTCACCACACCGCAGGATATTGCGCTGCTTGACGCGCGCAAGGGCCTCAAGATGTTTGAAAAGGTCGGTGTGCCGATACTGGGCCTGGTGGAGAACATGAGCACCCACGTGTGCTCCAACTGCGGTCACGAGGAGCATATCTTTGGACAGGGCGGGGCCGCGAAAATGAGCAAGGATTACAGCGTGGATGTGCTGGGCAGCCTGCCGCTGGACATCAGGATCCGCGAACACGCCGATTCCGGCAAACCCACCGTGGTGGCCGAACCCGAAAGCCGCGCGGCGCAGATATACAAGGAAATCGCGCGCAAAGTGGCCGCCCGCATCGCGGAACTGGCCAAGGATCACAGCGCAGCGTTTCCGAAAATCGTGATTCAGAATACCTGAGGGGCGAGGGATGACCTCCGGAGCCGGGGATGAGGACCCAGAATTGAAAGGCAAACCGTCTGAATGTTCCGCGCGGCCGGTGTTTTTATTTTCCCTTGCCCGTAGTTCCTGGCCCCTGACCCTCAGACCAGATCTGCGCACGCATTCGATCCCGCCGGCCGCCAGTGCCAGCGTTTAACGCAGGGAGTAGCTCATGAAATTCCGCTTTCCGGTTGTCATCATCGACGAGGACTACCGCTCGGAAAATACCAGCGGTTTGGGTGTGCGCGCGCTCGCCAAGGCGCTGGAAGACGAAGGCATGGAAGTGCTGGGCGTCACCAGTTACGGGGACTTGTCTTCGTTTGCGCAACAGCAAAGCCGGGCATCGGCTTTCATTTTGTCGATCGACGATGAGGAATTCGGGGAAGGCTCGGAAGAGGAGACCAACAAGGCGCTGAAAACCCTGCGCGCCTTTGTCCAGGAGCTGCGTTTTCGCAACGCAGACATTCCGATCTATTTGTACGGCGAAACGCGCACTTCGCGCCATATTCCGAACGACATCCTGCGCGAGTTGCATGGTTTCATTCACATGTTCGAGGACACGCCGGAATTCGTCGCGCGCCACATCATCCGCGAGGCGCGAGCCTATCTCGACGGCTTGTCGCCGCCGTTTTTCCGTGCGCTGGTGCATTACGCCCAGGACGGCTCCTACTCGTGGCATTGCCCGGGGCACTCCGGCGGGGTGGCGTTCCTCAAGAGCCCGGTCGGCCAGATGTTCCACCAGTTCTTCGGTGAGAACATGCTGCGCGCCGATGTCTGCAACGCGGTGGATGAACTCGGCCAGTTGCTCGACCATACCGGGCCGGTGGCGGCTTCCGAGCGCAACGCCGCGCGCATTTTCAATGCCGACCATTGTTTCTTCGTCACCAACGGCACGTCGACTTCGAACAAGATGGTCTGGCACGCCAATGTGGCGCCGGATGACATCGTGGTGGTGGACCGCAATTGCCACAAGTCAATCCTGCACGCCATCACCATGACCGGTGCGATTCCGGTGTTTCTCACGCCAACGCGCAATCACCTGGGCATCATCGGACCGATTTCGCTCGATGAGTTCAAACCGGAAAACATCCAGAAAAAAATCGAGGCCAATCCGTTCGCGCGCGCGGTCAAACGCAAGAAGCCGCGCATTCTCACCATCACCCAGAGCACTTACGACGGTGTGCTCTATAACGTCGAGACGCTCAAGGAAACGCTCAACTCCTCGATCGACACCCTGCATTTCGACGAAGCCTGGCTGCCGCACGCGACCTTTCATGATTTTTACAAAAACATGCACGCCATCGGCAAGGACCGGCCACGCTCCAAGGATGCGATGGTGTTCGCCACCCATTCCACCCATAAATTACTGGCCGGCATTTCGCAGGCCTCGCAAATTCTGGTGCAGGAATCACAGAACCGCAAACTGGACCGCCATGCCTTCAACGAGGCTTATCTGATGCACACCTCGACCAGCCCGCAGTACGCGATCATCGCGTCCTGCGACGTGGCCGCGGCCATGATGGAACCA
>JANNTE010000226.1:0-2683 GCA_031403365.1 Betaproteobacteria bacterium
CATGACTACGACCACGATTCGCATCGGAGAAGGCCTGAAGGCGCGCGTTTCTGCGGCCGCTGAGCGCGCTGGGAAAACCGCTCACGCCTTCATCCTCGATGCCATTTCCCAGACCGTTGAGCAGGCCGAAGTGGACGAAGAGTTCCACCGCGTCGCCGACAAGCGCTGGGAAAAAATGTTGTCCACCGGGAAGACAGTCCCGTGGAATGACGCGAAGGCCTATATCGAGGCGCGAGCGCGGGGCGAGCGCCCGCGCAAGCCAGCGGCTCGCAAGCTCGGCCGCTGACGCAAGCATGGCCCGCATCGGGCTGGCCGCGGAGGTCTTCGACGACTTCGATCGCTTCTTCGACCATATGACTCAATTCGATGTCGAGGATACCCCGGCGCGAATCGGCGAGATTGTTCAGGCAATCCAAGTCCTGGCCCACAGCCCATATATCGGTCGGAAGGTCAAGAGCGGCAAACGCGAGCTCGTGATCGGCCAAGGCTCACGCGGTTACGTTGCGCTTTACCGCTTTGCGCCCGACATTGATCCGGTCTTCGTATTAGCGGTTCGAAGCCTGCGGGAGTCGGGGTACAAACGCAATCGTTGATTACTGATCTTGTCAACTTTTCATTGAGGGATTAAGCCGCTCTTTTTGTCAGCCGAGCGGATGGGCTGTTTTGGTTTGAAGCTGTGGATAAGTTGTCATTGGCCGCTTCGATCAATTTGGCTTCGCACGCGCGGCCAACTCTTCCTTCTCGATCCGGTGCCACAGATCGCGGATCAGGTTCTTCATCATCAGCGCCTCCTGCCAGCGATCCGAAAGTTCATAACCATCGGCGCCGGTGATCGCGTATTCCTTCGGTCCGAGTTCGCACAGGAAAGTCAGTGTTGCGTCTTTCGGTGCGCGTGCGCGCCAGGAGCGAAAGCCGTATTCCCACCAGCCCATGAACAAATCCACCCAGTGCTTCATGGTCGCAAAGCTGATCTGGACCTGAATCTGTTCGCGGCTCGCCACGCGCCCGTGAAAACCCCAGCAGTTATCCAGAATGCGGTGCATCAATTTGTGATTTTCCTCGCTCACCGGATGCCAGAATTCGCGCCCCACCAGGTAATGAGACAAGTCGCCGGTCAGCCGCAGATCGGGAAAACAATCGAGCAGGCGCAGCGTGTGAAACAGGTCCGTGGTCATGCGGTCGCGGTGGGTTTCGATATGCACCGGAATTTTCGCGTCGTGGGCGATGCGCCGCCAGCCTTCAATATAGGGAATGCAATCCTCCAGGGAATACGGCCGCACGTCGGGTTGCAGGTTGATGTGATCGGCGCCGAGTTCCTGCACGAACTCGATGGTCTGCCTGAGGTCGTCTACGGTCTTCGGGTAACACTGGGCCTGCCAGCTCATGTTGTGAGCGCGCAGGAACCCGGTCACTTGTCTGGCGTAGTCATGGTCGATGAAGCGCACGCCGCAGCCGTCGAAGCCGGTATCGCGGATCATGGTGAGTTTTTCATCGAGCGCCCATTCCTGTCCATCCGGGCGGCGGCGCTCCATGGCCCAGAGCGATTGGTAGATTAGAAGTTTCTGCATAGTTTGCTGCTACTTGAACCAAAGCGCTTACCGCGGAGGACGCAGAGGACGCGGAGGAAAAACCAAGAACGAGGAAAAGCATGTTTTGGTATATAGGGGGTGGGCTCATAAGCAATCTGCACTGCGAATATTCGCTGCGATGGATCATTAGCCTAAAAACGCCTTACCCACGTCTAGTGTCTTGCACTTGCCTTTCCTCTGCGTCCTTTGCGTCCTCCGCGTTGAGAGTTGATTTAATGAACCGAGCTGATTCAGTAAACCACGACCGAGCGAATCGACTCGCCGGCGTGCATCAGGTCGAAACCTTTGTTGATGTCCTCGAACCTGAGCTTGTGCGTAATCAGATCGTCGATGTTGATTTTCTTTTCCATATACCAGTCAACGATTCTTGGCACATCGGTGCGTCCGCGCGCGCCGCCAAAAGCCGTGCCCTTCCACGTCCGTCCGGTGACCAACTGGAACGGCCGGGTCGCGATCTCGGCGCCGGCCGGTGCGACACCGATGATGACCGAGACGCCCCAGCCTTTGTGGCAGCACTCCAGTGCCTGGCGCATGAGCTTCACGTTGCCGATGCACTCGAAGCTGTAATCCGCGCCGCCTTTGGTGAGATTCACCAGAAAAGGCACCAGTTCGTTCTCGGTCATGTCCTTCGGATTGACGAAATGGGTCATGCCGAATTTCTCGGCCAGTGCGCGCCGCTTCGGATTGATGTCCACCCCGATGATCATGTTGGCGCCCGCCATGCGCGCACCCTGCACGACGTTGAGCCCGATGCCGCCCAGCCCGAAGATCACCACATTCGCGCCCGGCTCGACTTTCGCGGTATTGATCACCGCGCCGATGCCGGTGGTGACGCCGCAACCGATGTAGCAGACCTTGTCGAAGGGCGCGTCTTCGCGGATTTTCGCCAGCGCAATTTCCGGCACCACGGTGTAATTGGCGAAGGTCGAGGTGCCCATGTAGTGATGCAGTTTCTTGCCGCGCAGCGAAAAGCGGCTCGATTTCGCCATCGATCTTGAGCACGCCGTCGTAATTTTTCAGCATGTGATCCATGATGGGACGGGTGAAGGCATATTGGGTGTCGGTGTCGATGTTCATCTTCACGACTCCGTAGG
>JANNTE010000227.1:0-2306 GCA_031403365.1 Betaproteobacteria bacterium
ATGAATTGAATTCCTACCGTGGTGCAAGAGTCGGTAGTCCCAAGTTGGTGAAGTAGTGCAATGGTAACGCGATCGTTAAGGCCGGCGTCTTCGACAGACGCCATGCGCCATGGGCCGACTTGCTGGTGTTCCACGCTTCGCGCACAGACACACCGCGCTTGCGCAGTTCCCGGTAACCCATGTCCCCCTACACTTTTGTTACCTATCTCCCCGGCCGCTCAATCGGCCAAGGCCGCAAATCGCCCGATAGTCACTCTGAATCTGTCCATACAAATCAATCATTTAACAGGTGTGACTTGAGAGGGCTCAACTGGCGTAGCCGTAGTTCCGTCATCGCTGACGTCCGTGCGGTCACGGGCTGGAAGCGCATCACGGAACGCGTCGAACGTTTTCCAGGCAGGAACAGGTGGGGTGTAGTCGGCCTGGGGCACGTACGTCGAGAGCTCCACGAGTTGCATCTTGTGAATGTATCGAGGACATGCGGGAAAGATGCTTTCCGCCGTCACCCGGACGATGAAGACCGAGCCCGGATACTCGGCGCGCAAAGGATCATCCGCGCTGATCTGCGCGGCGCCGTTCACCCGCACGCGTTTCGCATTCTCGAAGTCCAGGAACAGGAGTCCGACGTAAGGATTGACAAGAAGGTTTCCCCAGGATCGGTACATGCCGTTGCCGTCATAGTCGGGGAATGCGAGAGTGCGTTGATCCAGGACCCGCACGAACCCGGGTAGGCCGCCCTTATATGAGCAGTCCGGGCGGCCGCTGGCGTCCGCGGTTGCCACAAAAAACATGGGGCAACGTTCGATGAACGCACGGTCCTCGTCGGTGAACACCGCGTGAACAATGGTTTTGTCCAGCCGGTCCGCAAGGCGTCTCGTGTCGCGAGTGTCCTGGAGCTGACGCATTCCGTCGTGGTACATCGGATTGTCTGCCATGGGTCCTCCTGATGCTGCAGATCGTCGAGCCTTAACGTGGCTTTAGAAAACCTTCCTGTAATCTTGCTCCTGTCGTTTGCATACCGCAATATCCGCCTACGCCGCCGTTCAACGGCGCGCAGCTTTTGGCGCGTCCGTTGCAACGCCTTGTTGGGCCACATTCGACGACCAAGGCCGGATTTTTACCAGCTTGGCCCCTATCGCACGCTCAGCGACCTCGGTGTCATAAGCAGCCTGCGCACGAAGCCAATAACCGTTGGACAGACCGAAGAAGCGGCAAAACCGCAAATCAGTATCAGCAGTGACGCCCCGCTTTCCCGCGACGATATCTCCAATACGTTGGGCAGGAACATTGATTTCCTTTGCCAGTCTATATTGGCTTATCCCCATGGGTTTAAGAAACTCCTCCAGGAGGAGTTCACCGGGAGTGACAGGTTTAAGTTTTCGCATATGGACCTCTCTTCAGTGGTAATCCACTATTTCCACGTCTTCAACGCCTGCATCGTTCCAACGGAAACAGATACGCCACTGATCATTGACACGAATGCTGTATTGCCCTTTTCTGTCGCCGACGAGCGCTTCAAGGCGATTGCCTGGGGGCACCCGCAAATCGTTCAATCGGCCCGCGATCTGAAGCTGTCGAAGTTTTCGCTGTGCAACTGCGGCAATGCTTACAAATCGCCGGACACGTTCGCCTTTAGACAGCGCCTCCGTATCGGAGCACGCAAACGAATTGATCATGCACTATAGTAACGACTCTCGTGATTACCGTAAAGCGTGATTATGTGGCCCAATCGGGATGGGGATAAGCCCCAGGGCTTTCCCGTCCTGTTGCGGAATCGCGGATCCAGTCGGTGGACGCTACGCATGTGTGCTTTACCTATCGCAAGGTGCACAGTCACCGGCTGCGCACGATGCGGCTACCGATCTTCGTCTTCCTCCACCGCTTCTTGCAACACGTGCTGCCCACCGGGTTCATGAAGGTGCGCCATTTCGGGTTTCTGTCACCGTCGTTCAAGATGCCCTTCGAGGAAATCAAGGCGCGCATCGAGTTGGCGCAGGGGTTCAACGTCAAGCCAGCGGCACCGATCGAGGTGCCCAAGCCGCAGCCGCTGCGCTGTGCGCACTGTGGCGCGAAGCTTGTCTATCGGCGCACGATTCTCCCGCACGAGCAGATGAGGCAACGCATCGCGCAGATCTTCGCGCGCCCGGGCGCCCCGGCGATGACCCAGGCGCTCAACGCCGGTCCGTAATCCGCGCTTCGCGTTCGTTGCCTTTGCCTTGAGCCCGGGCAGGCTTGGCCTGGCTCGCATTGATTTCGCCCATCGGTTGATTGATCGATGGGTACGGGGGCGCTTTGCCAGCAATGGG
>JANNTE010000228.1:0-2410 GCA_031403365.1 Betaproteobacteria bacterium
TCATCGGAGGCGAGAAACACTGCGACCGGGCCTATTTCATCCAACCGGCCCCAGCGCCCTGCCGGAGTGCGCCGGCACACCCAGTCGTTGAATTCCTTGTTCTCGATCAGCGCGGTATTCATCTCGGTGGCGAAATAACCGGGCGCAATCGCATTCGCGGTCACGTTATGCGGAGCGAGTTCCATGGCGAGTTCGCGCGTGAGGGCATGCACCGCGCCCTTGCTGGCAATATAGGCGGAAATGGTCGGGCGGGCGAGTATGGCGCTCATGGAACCGGTCATGATGATGCGCCCGCGCCGGGCCGGGATCATGACTTTGGCGGCTTCCTTGGCGAGTGCCCACACCGCGGTGAGATTGGTCGCAATGACGCGCTCGAAATCGGCGGCCTCGAATTCGGTGATCGGTTTGCGATGCTGGATGCCGGCGTTGGCTATCAGGATATCGAAGCGGCCATGCTTCTTGACGGCACCCTGAACGCAGGCGCCGCCGGCTGCGTGGTCGGTTACATCAAACGCTGCCGCTTCGCCTTTGAGGCCTTTCGCCGCCATTTCCTTGACGCGTTCTTTCAGCGCGGTGGCATCGCGCGCGTTCAGGATCACGTGCGCGCCCGCCGTCGCCAGCGACTGCGCCATCGCCCAGCCCAAACCGCGCGAAGCACCGGTTACCAGTGCCACTTTTCCCGACAGACTGAACATTTTTCCTCCTCGCAAGATATTGGGGCTTATTGTTCTCGCCCTTCTTCCCTCGCCCCCGGCACCTGCACTCAAGGCATGTATTGCCCGCCGTTGACTTCCAGAATCTGGCCGGTCATATAGCCGCTCATTTGCTCGGAGGCGAGAAACAGGAACGCTCCGGCGCATTCATCGGCCTCGCCGATACGGTTCATCGGAATGGTTGCTTTAAAACTCTCCAGCATCTGTGGCGTGGAGTAGCGGTCATGGAATGGCGTGGTAATGACTCCGGGGGCCACGGCATTGACTCGGATCCTGTCCTTGACCAGCTCCTTCGCCAGCCCCCGGGTGATGGTGCTGACAAAGCCTTTTGATCCAGCGTAGAGCGACGCGCCCGGCCCGCCGCCGTGGCGCGCTGCCACCGAGGTGACATTGATGATCGCGCCGCCTGCGCCCTGTTTGCGCATGTGCTGCGCGGCGGCGCCGGTGCAGATCAGGGTGGAGCGCACGTTGAGATTGAGAACCTGATCGAACAATTCGTCGGTAATGGCCTCAACCGGCACGCGCTGCACCAGCCCGCCGGCATTGTTGATCAGCACGTCGATGCGCCCAAAAGCGGCAACGGTCTGGTCAACAATCTTTTTGCAGACTGAGGAGTCGGTGACATCGCCCGCGACCAGCACGGCTTTGCCGCCGGCATTTTCCACCGCCGACGCGACTTTCTCGGCTTCCGATTTGCTGCGGTTGTAATGCACCGCGACTTTTGCGCCGTTTTGTCCGAAGGCCAGCGCCGCGGCGGCGCCGATGCCAGTGCTGGAACCGGTGATCAGTACAACTTTGTTCTTCAGATCTTCGATCATTTCCTATCCTTGAAAAAAATCTCGTTTACCGCGGAGGACGCGGAGGAAATGCAAGAGCGAGAAGAGCCCTTTCGGAAACAACAAATGCGAATTCGATTCTGGCGCGGGCATCCTTGGAGATCGCCCGAATTGACATTGTCGCTACCAGAATTTTCTCCGGCTATTGTTTTGTTCTTTCTCCGCGCCCTCTGCGTCCTCCGCGGTTCATGCTTTTTGTAATATTTATGGCAACAACACCGTCGATCCCGTGGTCTTGCGGCCTTCGAGGTCGCGGTGCGCCTGTGCGGCATCGGCGAGTTGGTAGGTCTGATTGATTTCGATTTTGACCTTGCCGGACTTCACAAACGCGAACAAATCGCTTGCACCGGCGTCCAGATCTTCCCGCGTCGCGGTGTAAGTCATCAGCGTCGGCCGCGTCACATACAGGGAACCTTTTCCCGCCAGGATGTTGAGGTCGAAGGCGGACACCGGACCGGAGCCATTGCCGAACACCGCGAGCAATCCGCGCGGCTTCAGGCAGTCGAGCGAACCGGCGAAGGTGTCCTTGCCCACGGAATCGAATACCACCGGCACTTTCGCCCCGCCGGTGATTTCCTTCACGCGCTCGACGAAGTTCTCGCGCGTGTAGACGATGGTGTGATGGCAACCATGCGCCCTGGCAATTTTCGCTTTCTCATCCGAACCCACGGTGCCGATGACAGTCACCCCGAGGGCATTGAGCCACTGACACGCGATCAAACCGACGCCGCCGGCGGCGGCATGGAACAGCACGGTCTCGCCTTTTTTCACTTGATAAACGCGACGGATCAGGTATTGCACGGTCAGTCCCTTCAACATCATGGCGGCGGCTTCCTTGTCGGAAATGCCGGCCGGCACCTT
>JANNTE010000229.1:0-2822 GCA_031403365.1 Betaproteobacteria bacterium
CGGTGTAGGTGCTGTGATAGATCGGGTTGCGGCGCATGGTGATGCGCTCAATGGTGAATACCGGAAAGGTTTCCTGTTCGTTGTAATAACCGGTGTGATCGCCGAACGGCCCTTCCAATGCGGTTTCGCCGGGATGGATGACGCCTTCGAGAACGATTTCACTCGATGCGGGCACTTGCAGATCGCTGCCCAGACATTTCACCACTTCGGTCTTCGAGCCGCGCAGCAATCCGGCGAACTGGTACTCGGACAGCGAATCCGGCACCGGTGTCACTGCGCCGAGGATGGTCGCCGGATCGGCGCCGAGTGCGACTGCGATGGGAAACGGTTGGTCTGGCTGGTCCTGGCAGTGGTCGCGATAGTCCAGCGCGCCGCCGCGCTGCGCGAGCCAGCGCATGATGACTTTGTTCGGGGCGATGACCTGCTGGCGATAAATGCCGAGATTCTGGCGCGTCTTGCGCGGGCCGCGCGTGACCGTCAGGCCCCAGGTAATCAGCGGCCCGGCGTCGCCTGGCCAGCAGGTCTGGATCGGTAGCTTGCCCAGATCCACGTCATTGCCTTCCCAAACGATGTCCTGGCAAGGCGCGTTATTGACGACCTTCGGCGCCATGTTCAACACCTGCCGGTACACGGGTAATTTGTCCCAGGCGTCTTTCAGGCCCTTCGGCGGTTCCGGTTCTTTCAGAAAGGCGAGTAATTTGCCGACCTCCTTGAGGGCCTCCACTGAATCTTCCCCCATGCCCATGGCCACGCGCTTGGGCGTGCCGAACAGATTCGCCAGCACGGGGATCGAAAAACCGGTTGGCTGTTCGAACAACAGCGCCGGTCCCTGCGCCTTGAGCACGCGGTCACAGATTTCGGTGATTTCCAGATGCGGCGAGACTGCCGTGGCAATGCGCCTGAGTTCGCCTTGTTTTTCGAGTTGCCCGATAAAGTCGCGAAGATCGAGATAACGCATGCGTGTCCTGTTTCAGATGATCGGATGCATGCCGCCGTCCATCGGGATCACCGTCCCGGTGACATAAGCCGCCTGATCCGAGGCCAGAAAAAGCGCGACATTGGCAATGTCCTTTGGGTCCGCATAGCGGCCCAACGGCACGCGCGCCTGACCTTGCTCCAGGGCTTGTTCCGGCGTTATGCCCTTGGCTTTGGCTTCGAGTTCCAGGGCTTCGAGAATGCGGTCGGTAATGGTCGCGGCGGGGTTGATGGCGTTGATGCGCACACCAAACTTGCCGTACACATTCGCCAGTCCAACCGACGCCAGCATCAGGGCCGAATTCGCCGCGCCGCCCGGCAGGTGAATCGGCGACGCGATCTTGCCGCCGGTGCCGATGATGTTGACCACATTGCCGCGCTTGCGGCTGCGCATCGAGGGCAGCACTGCATCCATGGCATGGATGTAGGTAAAGTATTTGGCGTCCATCGCCGCATGCCAGGCCTGCGCGGTCAGTTCGTCGGGCGGGGTGCGCTTCGCGGCACCGGCGGAATTGATCAGCACGTCGATGGGGCCCAGTGCCGACTCGGCTTCCAGCAACATGCGCTGTGCATCCTCGGTGCGCGTGAGGTCGGCGGCAATGATCGTGACCTTGCCCAGCAGCGTGGCCGCCTTGTCCAGATTGGCGCGATCGCGCGACACTATGGCCACTCTTGCGCCTTCATCAAGGAAGGCGTGCGCGCAGGCCAGGCCGATTCCTTTGCTGCCGCCGGTGATCAGCACGGTTTTGCTCTTCAGACCAAGTTCCATTCCGATGTCCCCGGGAATTGTATTGACGCAAGCGGTCCGCCCGCCTTACTCATGCGGTCAAATGCGTTTTGGGAAAAAATAGGTCAGGAAAATCCCCGCGAAGATCGCTGCGCCCACCCAGTTGTTGAGCGCGAATGCGCGAAAACAGGCGGCCGGTTCGCGTCCGCGGATCATTCGATACTGCAGCGCGATCAACCCCGCCGCGAGCGCCAGTCCGGCATAAAAATACCAGCCGGCGCGGTAATGCAGGCCTGTCCAAAGCATGAGCAACAGGAACAAAGCATGACTGCCCATTACAGCGGCGACATCGTAGCGGCCAAAAGTCAACGCGGAGGTGTGAATACCAATCCGGCGATCATCCTCGCGGTCCACCATCGCGTATTCGGTGTCGTAGGCAATGGCCCAGAACACGTTTGCGGCCAGCAGTATCCACGCCACCGTCGGCACATGTCCGGTGTGCGCGGCAAATGCCATCGGAATCCCGAGTCCGAAGGCGACGCCCAGGAACGCCTGCGGCACCGCCATGAAGCGCTTGGTAAAGGGGTAAATCGCCGCGATGATAACGGCGGCAACCGACCATTTGATCGTCAGAGCATTGAGTTGCAACACCAGTGCAAACGCGATCAGACTGAGCACCAGGGCCACCAGCAGCGCTTCAAACGGTTTGATGGCGCCAGTCGCCAGCGGACGCTCCCGGGTCCGCGCCACTTTGGCGTCGATATCGCGGTCGGCGTAGTCATTGATGGCGCACCCGGCCGAGCGCATCAGCACGGTGCCAAGCACAAAAATCCATACGATGGTCCAATCGGGATGCCCGCTTGATGACAACCACAAGGCCCACAACGTCGGCCACAGCAGCAGCAGGATGCCGATCGGCTTGTCGAGCCGGATCAGTTTTTCATAGGCATTCAGGCGGTCAATGAATCTCATCGGTTTTCGCGGCCATCAGCCGGCTGCATTGGATCAGGTAACGCCAATTTATTGATCTTTCCCTATTTCATGACACATGCTTTCCCTCATCCCAACCCTTCTGCTCCGCTTCAAGTGTGCCCTTGTCCCGGAGAGAGAAGGGTTTGTC
>JANNTE010000230.1:0-6320 GCA_031403365.1 Betaproteobacteria bacterium
TGGCGACGGGGGCTGGCGCGGTCGGGGCCGGTTGCATCTGCATGTTGATCATGCCCGGATGCATCATGCCCGGATGGCCGGGACTGCCGACCCGGTTGATCCGAACTTTTTCCTCACCTTCCGTGATTTCCAGTTCGGCGATGCCGGATTCCTGCACCAAGTCAATGAGTTTCTTGAGTTTTCTAAGGTCCATTGGGCAACCCCCTATTTCCTGGCCGCAAGCTTTTTTGGCGACAACTGGGCAATCGCAAAGGCAAGGGCAAAATCGTAGCCCTTGGAACCGAGACCGCAAATCGTGCCCACCGCCAGTTCGCTGAAGTAAGAATGGCTGCGAAACGGCTCGCGGGCATGCACATTTGACAAATGCACTTCGATGTATGGAATGTGGACTGCGGCCAACGCATCCCTTATCGCCACGCTGGTATGAGTAAATCCGGCCGGATTGATGATGATGAAATCCACTTCAGATGAATACGCAGCGTGGATGCGATCGATCAATGCACTTTCGGAGTTGCTTTGAAAACTATCGAGCGTGATCCCGGCTGCTACGGCCTGGGCCGCTAGTCCCGCGTTGATGTCCGCCAAGCTCTGCCGGCCATAGATCTGCGGCTCGCGGATGCCAAGCAGATTAAGGTTGGGGCCGTTCAGTACCAATACTTTTCGGAGGCCGGGCGCGCTGGAATTTCGCCCCTTGCCGCCCTTCAAATAGGTTGTCATGCGGGCCAGTTTGCCGTAGTTCGAGAGATTTTGTCCAGATTTTCTGTCAAATTGACTGAAGAAGTCCGGCTGGAGATATGCAATTGAGGTAAGTGTCCCCGTGGAAGCTGGCTGACTGGAAGGTGCCTCCACAGATGGCGGGGACGGACTTACAGCAAAACGCAGGATTCTGCGGCAAATCGTCGGTTATCCCACCGTTTCTTGGAAGTTGACGACTGTTAACCGCATTTTGGGTATCCGACCCCGGGTAATCCACGATGACCCGGGTAAGTTCGGGTCGGAACATTCGATTCCGTTGTCGTTAACTCCTAATATGCCTCAACGGCACGTTCGAGAACGGGTAGAAACCCTTCCGCGGACCGATAGCCAATAACTCGTAAATCCTTGATTTCCCGACCTGCGCGATCAAAGAAAACAATTCCTGGTGGCCCGAACAGGCCAAAGCGCTGCAGAAGCGCCCCATCTTGGGTGGTGTTGGCCGTCACGTCTGCCTGCAGCAATAGCATGGATCCCATGCGTTTTCTGACTTCTTCGTGGCGAAACGTGAATCGCTCCATTTCCTTGCAGGACACACACCAGTCCGCATAGAAATCAAGCATGACCGGCTTCGTGGTCGCTGCCAGAGCCTGATCCAGCTCGGCAACCGAAGTTACCCGTATGAACGGCATATGCAGATCGCTGGCCTGCGTCCGCATGCCGAAACCGGAGAGCGGCTGGAACAGGTCGCGGCCACCGGAAAGGCCGCCAACCAATAACGCAATGCCCAGCAGCAGCGCAATGACGCCGATGCCCTTCCAGAGCTTACGAAATCCAGACGCCGCTACGGGCAGGGGATCGATAGCATGTAAATAGATTCCGGAAATGATCAGAAGGGCTGACCAGAGCAGCATCTGGGCAAGGACCGGAATCAGGGGAGAAATCATCCACACCGCCGCACCGAGCAACAGGACACCGAAGAAATTCTTCACTCCTTGCATCCATGCGCCGGTCCTGGGCAGCAATGCTCCCGCAGAAGCCCCGATGACCATCAGCGGCACGCCCATCCCGAGGGCCATCGCGAACAGCGCCGCGCCGCCCAGTAGCACATCGCGCGACTGGCTGACATAAAGCAATGCGCCGGCAAGTGGCGCTGCCACGCATGGCCCCACGATGACAGCCGACAATGCGCCCATCAAGAAGACGCCGGCAAATTTGCCGCCACTGAGGCGGTTGCTGGCGGCGCTGGCGCGGGTCTGCCAGGATGCCGGCAACTGCAATTCGTAGAATCCGAACATGGACAGCGACAGCAGGACAAATATGCCCGCGAATGAGCCCAACACCCAGGCGTTTTGCAAAGAGGCGGAGAGTAAGTTCCCGGACAATCCTGCGAGAACTCCCGCGATCGCGTACGCGACTGCCATGCCAAGAACATAGGTCGCGGACAGTGCCAATCCGCGCTTCCTGGTCAGCTCTTTCCCCTGACCGGCGATCAGCGCGGAAAGAATCGGAATCATCGGAAGCACGCAGGGCGTAAACGACAGCAACAGCCCGAACCCGACGAAACTGACCATGACCAGCCAAAAGTTACCAGCTTTCAGCAGTCCGGCAATTCGTGCATCTTCCGCATATCCGGCAAGCGGCTGGGCGGCGCTGACAGCTGTCAGCGGCAACGCCGCATTGTCAATCGACGTTCCCGCGGAAGCTGGCGATGCGAGGGCCGCAACCGTGATCGCATGTTGCTGGGTGGCCGGCGGGTAGCACAACCCCTTGTCACTACAACCCTGAAAACCGACGGTCAATGTCAGATCGGAGGCTGGCGCCGGGCCGCTCCTGCGCAATTGGATGCGCGCTTGCACCGGAGCATGAAATATCTCGGAAAGGCCGAAATTCGGATCCTGTTTCGATTCGCCGCGCGGCAATTGCACTTCGTCAATAACCGCCTGATCCTGGGGGATCAGAGAAAATTTTATTTTGTCGCGATACAAATAATATCCGTCCGCGGGACTAAGGCGCACCAGCAGCGTACGCGCATCCGCCGCTTTGACATTGACAACAAAAGCCTTGTCCACCGGCAGAAATTCTTCTTCGTCCTCGCCCGGTGTGACCACCCCTTGCAAGCGCGCAAGCAGGCCCGCAGACGTGCGCGCTGCCTTCGGAATCGCACTTGAAGAAGTCGCGGGGAGCAGTTGCGCAGTCTGAGTCAGTGGTATGTAGCAGACACCGACCTCGGCGCAACCCTGGGAAACAACGCTCAGCGAGACTCCCGCAGCAGGGATCGGAGCTTCGAGCGGCAAATCAATCAGCAACTCACCCCGATAGATCACCGTCTTGCCGAAGAATTCGTCCTCGGTTGTTTCTCCCGCGGGCAGATGCGGCGTGCCGATCTTGACCTTTGCCGGCAGGACCGAAAACCGGAAACGATCGCGATACAGGTAATAGCCTGGGGCAATCTGGTAACGCACCCGGATGGTTTGCGCGCTGATCACTTGCGCGGAAAAACGAAATGCCACCTCGGGATCGAGAAGTTCTTCCTCGGCATTGACCAACGGGGCGGTTAGCGCAGCCAAAACGGCCAGCAACAGCGCGATAAATCGAACGGGAGAATACATTTTGGTCACGGGACGAAAACTGACCAGCACTTATGCGGCGGCGGTTTCGGCTGCTACCCAATCGAGGTACGCGGACAGTCCGGCCGTCACAGGGACACTGATGATCTCGGGAAGTTCGTAGGGATGATGGGCAAGTATCTCCTGTTCAACGCGTGCGTAAGCACTCCGAGTGGTCTTGATCAACATCGGCACCTCCGTGGATGATTCGATACTGCCTTCCCAGCGATATACGGACGTACACCCGGCAAGGATGTTTACACACGCGGCGAGCCGGCCCATGATCAGCGCGTCCGCCAGGCGTTTCGCCACCGCTGCTTCAGGCAGATTAGTCAATACAAGAATCATTTCGCGGTTGTCGATGGTCACGCGAACCTCCTCAGGTCGTGGGAGTGCCGGCGGAGCGCGCCTGTATCAAGAGCTGGCTGTCTGCCCAAGCTGCGGCAACGCCCTGCCGTACGGATGGATAGCGCAATCGCACGCGAAGTTCCTTCTTCAATCGTCCGTTGTAGAGCCGCCGCGATTCGCGCATGAACGACAACAAGGTTTCGGGCAGTTGCGCTTGCGCCGCCTCCCAGCTGACTCGCCGCGGCCGGGGCAGGTTGAACTGTTCCGCCACCATATCGAAATACTGTCCCATCTTCATTGAGCCGTCGTCCGAAGCGTTATAGGCTCGTCCGCCGCGCCCGCGCGTCAGGGCGGCCCAAACCGACCGGGCCAGATCATCGGCATGTATGTGGTTGGTATAGGGGTCGCGCTCCGTCACCAATGCGGGCGTGCCCGCCTTCAGGCGCGCGATCGGGAGCCGTCCGGCGGAATAAATTCCCGGCACGCGAAGAATACTGACCTGCACACCGCTCTCGGCACCCCAACCGCGCAATAGCTGTTCCGCATGCAGCCGCCGCCTCGCACGCTCGCTCATTGGCCGCGCACGCCGCGTTTCGTCGATCTCGTCGCCGCCGCAATCGCCGTATACGCCGCTGGTGCTGATGTACACCAGACGCTGTGGTAGACTCGCGCCCTTCGCGAGCGCTCGAATGAGGTTGACCGTTCGCGTATCGCGGGCGCCCGATGCAGGCGGGGGCGCAAGATGAACGATGTCGTTGGCCAGGCCGGCAATTCGATTCAAGGTGGCCGGGCGATCCAGGTCTCCGAAAACCGGCATGATCCCCAGCGCACGAAGGGTTGGGAAACGGTCCTGCGAGTGGGTCAGTGCGTAGATGCGCCCGCAGCCTTTCAGTATCTTGACCAGCCGCAAGCCGACGTCGCCGCAACCGATGATTAACAATCGTCTCATGGACGCATTTTAACCCGGCGCATGATCGGCTCCGGCAGAGTATTGACCTTATGTCGTTTCAGGTAACCATCAAGCCAAGCAACCATGCTTTCCAATGCGGTGAAGGTGAGACGGTGCTCGCGGCTGCGCTGCAAGCCGGTATTACTCTGCCCTACGGATGCCGCAACGGCGCCTGCGGTGCCTGCAAGGGCAAAATTCTGGAGGGCCGCGTGGACTACGGTAATCCGCAGCCCTATGTACTGGCCGAATTTGAAAAGAAGCAGGGATCGGCATTGTTTTGCCAGGCCAGGCCCCTGACCGACCTCGTCATTGAAGCGCGCGAAATACGCGGCGCTGGCCAACTCGATATTCGAAAACTTCCCTGCCGCGTTCAGGAAATGCGCCGGATGGCACCTGACGTCATGGTGCTGAAACTGAAGTTGCCGGCCAACGAACGGCTACAGTTTCTCGCCGGCCAGTACATCGACATCCTGCTCAAGGACGGCAAGCGCAGGTCCTATTCCATGGCCAATCCGCCGCACGACGACGAGTACGTCGAGCTGCATGTGCGCAGCATGGTCAACGGTACTTTTACTGAATCCGTCTTCAACAAAATGAAGGAAAAGGACATCCTTCGCTTTGAAGGACCGCTGGGTACTTTCTTCATGCGCGAGGACTCCGACAAACCCATGATCCTGGTCGCCAGCGGCACCGGATTCGCGCCGATAAAGAGCATCATCGAGCACGCGTTCCATCTGGGGACCACCCGGCAGATGGTGCTTTATTGGGGTGGACGTCGTCCGGCGGACTTGTATATGGCCGAACGGGCGGGGAAATGGCAGCAGGAGCACGACAATTTCAGTTTCATTCCGGTGGTTTCGGATGCGCTCACTGAAGACGACTGGCGTGGACGCACCGGGTTCGTGCACCGGGCCGTGATGGCGGACTTCCCCGATCTGTCGGGTTATCAGGTCTACGCCTGTGGTGCGCCGGTCGTGGTTGAATCCGCGCATAAGGATTTCACCACCCACTGCCGGTTGCCGGAAGACGAGTTCTTTTCGGACGCCTTTACGCCGTCCGTGGATCCTGGGCCGGTGACCACATAGCCGGACTTTGGCTGGAAGGCTGCAACAGAACAAGCGCAAGCGCACACCATGCGCCGTTCTTCGCCGGGGGCGTCGTTGGCCAGACGTCCGGATGGCTGGGCAGCCCCCAGTCTTTGCCGGCTGAAATTCCCAAGTCACGGATTTTTTCTGGCGTGATGCCTGGATTGCATTGCCTGAAATATATTTAGGGCAAAATGGCCATGATGGAAACTTTCCCGACAATCGCCGCTGTTGATCTCGGTTCCAATTCCTTTCGACTTCAAGTTGGCCGTGTGGTCGATGACCAGATCTATCCCCTCGACTCCCTGCGTGATCCAGTCAGACTCGCCGCGGGGCTCACTTCAGACAAGCAACTCGACCTTGTCGCGCAGAGCCGCGCCGTTGACTGCCTGAAGCGCTTCGGCGAGCGCTTGCGCGGCATGCCGGCCGGGGCGGTGCGCGCGGTTGGCACCAATACTCTGAGGGTGGCCAAGAACGCGCGTGAGTTCCTGCCACGGTTCGAGGCGGCGCTCGGATTCCCGATCGAAGTGGTCGCCGGGCGCGAAGAGGCGCGGCTGATTTATCTTGGCGTTTCTCACAGCCTGCCCGCCAGCGCGGAGAAGCGCCTGGTTGTCGACATCGGAGGCGGTTCAACGG
>JANNTE010000231.1:0-7983 GCA_031403365.1 Betaproteobacteria bacterium
GCCTTCGGACGCCCGTTCCTGGCCAATCCCGACCTTGTGGCACGCATGCGCAAGGACGCCCCGCTCAACGCCCCCGACATGGCGACCTTCTACGTGCCAGGCGCGACGGGCTATACCGACTATCCGGCCCTCGCCACATGACGGCGCGCAGATCACTATCGTAGCGGGCATAGTCTGCGGAGCATCCCCTTCGCTTACACAACGTGAGCGTGATGCAGGCGCCGGGCGTGATCGGCAACGTCGACGGCGCGTTCCGCTATCTGCGCGACTACCCGTATTACTGCCGGGAGCAGCCGCGCTCAAGGGCGGGGCAAGGATCGGGGATCGGGGAGCGAGGATCGGGCAGTGCTTGCAGATTGACCAGGCAGTCGCGACAGGTGTCGAAAAAGGACTCAATCGAGTCCTTTTTCGTTGGTGGTGTTGACTTGGATCAAGAGCGTCTGATCTGGCTGCCTTAGCATGCCCGTGTGATGAAAGTCCGCATATTGTCTAAAGTTTGCAATTCCTCGGAGGGCACAATGAACAAATGCAGTGGACTGACCGTGGCGCGGATGATCGTGCGTGCGGTAATGGTGGTTGCGGTGTATTGGGGTGTTCCAGCCGTGCAAGCCTCGGCAGCCGATGCGGAGCGCGGACGCTTGCTCTACGAAACGCATTGCATCGGGTGCCACGACACGCGGGTACACAAGCGCGACGGCAAAATCGCGTCAGACTATGACGACATACGCATGCAAGTCCTGCGCTGGCAAAGCAATACCTTTCTGCGCTGGGACACCGTCGACATCGATGCCGTCGCGACCTATCTTGCGCGCACGTTCTACAAGGTGCCTTGCCCGGATTGTTGAGCAAATGCCTGATGCGCACCCTGGCGCACGCCAGCCTGAGTGGCCGGTCCATTCCGGCCTGCGTCCAGGCCACGCAATAGTGGTCGCGAACGGTCATGACGATTCGTAATCTCCAGTACCTGTTAGATGCAGAATCGGTCGCGATCATTGGCGCAACGGAGCGCAGCGGCAGCGTGGGCGCTGCGGTCACACGCAATGTGCTCGAAGGGGGTTTCCGCGGCGCCATAAGGCTGATCAATCCAAAGTACGGGCGCTTGCAGGGTCAAGCCTGTTACCCGGATGTGGCGAGCCTGGACATGGTTCCGCAGCTCGCGGTCGTTTGCACGCCACCGGCAAGCGTTCCCGGACTGATTGCCGAATTGGGTGCCAAGGGATGCAAGGCCGCCATCGTCGTGACCGCCGGCTTCGGCGGCAGCACCGATGGACGCGAACGGACACGGGCAATGCTCGACGCGGCAAAACCGAATCTGCTGCGCATCCTGGGACCCAACTGCGTCGGACTGCTGTCGCCGCACATCGGACTCAATGCCAGTTTTGCCCACCAATCCGCGCTGCCGGGCAAGCTGGCCTTCGTGTCCCAATCTGGCGCGTTGACCACGGCGCTGCTTGATTGGGCACACAGCCGCGGTATCGGTTTTTCGCATTTTGTCTCCCTGGGCGACTCCGCCGATATCGATTTTGGCGACGTGCTCGACTATCTCGCCAGCGATCCGCGCACCGAAGCAATCCTGCTCTACGTTGAGGCGATCAAACATGCACGCAAGTTCATGTCGGCGGCGCGCGCCGCCGCGCGCAACAAGCCGATCATCGTGGTCAAGGCTGGGCGTGCGCCGGAAGGCGCCCGGGCCGCCGCGACCCACACCGGCGCGCTGACTGGATCGGATGCGGTGTACGACGCGGCGTTCCGGCGTGCTGGTGCGCTGCGGGTTTTCACCACCAGCGATCTGTTCGTCGCCGCCGAGACGCTGGCCTGCGCCCGACCCGTCACCGGCGAACGCGTCGCCATCCTGACCAACGGCGGTGGTCCCGGCGTTCTCGCCGCCGACACGCTCAGTCTGGGTGGCGCGCAACTGGCCACGTTATCCCCGCTCAGCATGACCAGTCTCGATCATCTTCTGCCGAAAAACTGGTCGCATGCCAACCCGGTGGACATCATCGGTGACGCGCCGGTCGCGCGCTATGTGGAGTCCCTGAAGATACTCGCCGCGGATGCGCAAATCGATGCGTTGTTGTTCATTCATGCGCCCACCGCGATCGCCGACAGCAGTGCCATTGCGCTCGCTTGCGCGCCGCTGCTGCGCGCCTTGACCGTACCGGTGTATGCATGCTGCCTCGGTGGCAATGCCGTTGCGCGCGCGCGGCAGGTTTTTACCGAAGCCGGCATTCCGAGTTTTGAGACACCCGAGCAGGCGGCGAGCGCGTTTCTGCAGGGCATGCAGTACCGCCGCAACCAGGAGTTGCTGTTTGAAACGCCTCCCGCTGAAACCGATGTGTCCGTCCCGGAAACCGCGACCGCACGTTCGATCGTGGATAACGCACTCATGGAAGACCGCGCGATGCTGAGCGAGCCGGAAGCGAAGGCGATTCTGCGTGCCTACGGCATTGCCGTGGCGCAGACGCGCATCGCGCCTGACATTGACGCCGCACTCGCTGCCGCAGAGCAGCTCGGTTACCCGGTGGCACTAAAAATTCTTTCGCCAGACATCACGCACAAGTCCGATGTCGGCGGCGTCGTTCTCGATATTCAGACGCCGGACAGGTTGCGCGAGGTTGCCGCAACGATGCTCGCGGGGGTGCGCGCCCTGCTTCCGCTGGCCGCGCTGCATGGATTCGCGGTGCAGGCCATGATCCGGCGTCCGCACGCGCGCGAGCTGATCGTGGGTGTTTCGACCGATTTGGTATTTGGCCCCGTTATCCTGTTCGGGCAGGGCGGCACCGCAACCGAGAAGATCGCGGACACGGCGCTCGCCTTGCCACCGCTCAATACCTATCTGGCGCGCGATCTGATGGCCCGCACCAGTGTGTCAAAGCAGCTCGATGCTCATCGGAACCGCCCCGCCTCGGACCGCAAGGCCATCGAGTTCGTTTTGCTGCGCATTTCCCAACTGCTTGCCGACCTGCCCGAAATAATCGAACTCGACATCAATCCATTGCTCGCCGACGAGCACGGCGTCATCGCGCTTGACGCCCGGATGCGCATCGCACCCGCCCTTCAAAAGGGCTCGGATCGTTTTGCGATCCGGCCTTACCCGCTTCACCTGGAAGAACGCGTGCAGGTCTGCGGTCGGCAAGTGACTGTCAGACCCATTCGCCCCGAGGACGAGGCCGAGTTCAAGACCTTCCTGTCAAGGACCGCTGCCGCCGATCCTTACTTTCGTTTCTTTCATCTCTCGCGCGATCTGCCGCACTCGCAACTCGCGCGCTTTACCCAGATCGACTACGACCGCGAGATGGCCTTGGTCGCCTTGAGCAGCGGCGACCTGGTGGCGGAGGCGCGGGCGCGGGCCGAACCGGACAACCGGCGCGCGGAGCTTTGCGTTCTGGTGCGCCCTGACTGGGTCGGCACTGACATCGACCGCGTGCTGCTCTCGCGGCTGGTGTCCTACTGCCGGCAACGAGGCACGGCGCAGCTGTTCGGCGATGTATTCCCGGAGAATGATCGCCTGCTCGAGGTAACGGCGACCCTGGGATTTCACCGGCTGCCGGGGCCCGGCAAGACGATTCGCATCGCGCTCGACCTTTAGAAACCGTGACCGCCCAATAGGTAACAAGCGGCAGGATTGCCCTGCGATATGATCTGCGCGGCAGGCGCAATGGTGGAAAACTTGCTTTCCGGGTGCGAAACGGCAGAATGCTGCTTCCCTTTCAGGGTGTAGAGTTCATGCCCATGTTGTGTTCGCGCTGCGCTGCCGTGGTCGCGCTGAGCTGGCGCAGTTGTTCCCGGCTTTGCTTCCTTAAGCCATGCTGGCGCGGTCTGGGCGCAGAAGGAACGGGTTGTGATGGCTGGTAACTGGGCGATTTTGGGCTGGAGCGTGGCGATCCTTGCGCTCGGGTTTTCCGTGGTGCTCGTCTTGTCTATGGTGCGTTTGCGCGGTGACAAGGCGGGGCTCGATGCAGTGCTGCAGTCGGCGATGGACGCCATCATTACCGTCGATGCGCGCCAGCGGGTCGTGCTGTTCAACGAAGCCGCGCAAACCATGTTCGGCTGCACGGCGGCGCAGGCCATCGGCGCACCGCTCGATCGATTTATTCCACAGCGGTTTCGCGCCGCGCATTACGCGCATGTCGAGCGCTTCGCGCACTCCGGAAAAACTTCCCGCCGCATGGGTTCGCTGCCAGCGCCGCAATCGATGCTGTGGGCGCTGCGAGCCGACGGCCGCGAGTTTCCGATCGAGGCCTCCATCTCTCACGCCAAGGCTGGAGCGCATAATCTGCTCACCGTTATTCTGCGCGATGTGAGCGAGCGCGACCGCGCCAGGCAGGAGCTTCAGCAGGCGCGGGAGGACGCTCGCGAGATCGAGTCGCGGCTCGCAGCCATCGTGGACTCGGCGATGGACGCCATTATCACGGTCGATGCCAGCCAGCGCATCGTACTGTTCAACGGCGCGGCGGAGAAAATGTTCGGCTGCAGTGCCGCCGAAGCCATGGCCGGCACGCTTGAGCGCTTCGTTCCGCAACGCCTGCGCGCCGTTCATCATGAGCACGTCGAGCGCTTCGCTGCAACCGGGGAAACATCGAGGCGCATGGGTATGCGCTCGCAACTTCTGGCACTGCGTTCGGACGGCAGTGAGTTTCCGATCGAGGCTTCGATCTCGCAAGCCATCGTCGGCGACCAGAAGCTACTCACGGTGATTCTGCACGACATCACGCAGCGCAACCGGGCGGACGAGGAGATTCAGCGCGCAAATGATGAATTGCGCGGGCTGTCCCTGACCATGCTTGGGATTCGGGAAGCCGAGCGCACACGCATCGCACGCGAACTGCATGATGAACTCGGGCAGCTCCTGACCGCGCTCAAGATGGACGTCGAAGAGCTTGGCGCGAAGATTCCCCGCGAGCGCACCGATCTGGCGCAATATGCGGTTTCCATGGGCAGACTGCTCGATACCACGGTTGCCACCACGCGCCGGATTGCCAGCGACCTGCGCCCGCTCGTGCTGGACGATCTGGGCCTGGTGGCGGCGGCGGAGTGGCTGCTCGAAGGCCTCGCCCAGCGCACCGGCATTACATTTGAACTCGATCTGGATCCCGCGTGCGTTGGGCTGGGAGAGCCGCACGCATCGACTCTGTTTCGGATCATCCAGGAGTCGCTTACCAACGTTGCGCGCCATGCACGCGCCACGCATGTCGCGGTGCGGCTCAGGTGCGAGGGCCGTTTCGCGGTTCTCACCATCGCCGACAACGGCATCGGCATGCCCGCCGACGCGCGCGCCAAGCCCGGGTCGTTCGGTTTGCGTGGCCTGCGCGAGCGCGTTTTGCTGCTGGGCGGAACCCTGAGCATACTTGGCGGCGCGAACGCCGGGACCACATTGACCGTACATTTGCCGATGCCGGAAATGGTTAATCCGCAGCCTGCATGACTACCCGCGTTCTGATCGCCGACGATCATGCCATCGTGCGTGAGGGACTGCGCCGCATACTCGTCTCCGATGCGGGCATTGTTGTTGCCGGCGAAGCTTGTGACGCCAACGAAGTTGTAGCCGCCGTGCGTGCCGGCGGTTTCGACGTTCTGCTGCTCGACCTGTCGATGCCGGGTCGCAGTGGCATCGAACTGGTGAAACGGGTGAAAGAAGAGCGGGCCGGATTGCGTGTGCTGGTGCTGTCGATGCATGCCGAACAGCAATACGCAGTGCGAGCCATTCGCGCCGGTGCTTCCGGCTACCTCACCAAGGACACGGCGTCATCGCAACTGATCGCCGCGATAGGCAAGGTTGCATCGGGAGGGCTCTACATCACCCCTGCGGTGGCGGTAGCGCTGGCGATTGGCGTGCAGTCGAAAGACGGTGATCTGCCGCACAAGCGGCTTTCTGATCGCGAGTTTGAGATTTTCCTGATGCTGTCCAATGGTGAGTCGGTTACCGGCATTGCCGAGCGTCTGAGCCTGAGTGTCAAGACGGCAAGCACGCACAAGACCCATATCCTCGAGAAAATGAAAATGGGCTCCATAGCGGAAATGGTGCGTTACGCGCTCGAGCACGGGTTGCTCGATGCCAGGTCCTGACTAGATCAGGCTCCTGGCAGTTTTTCGTAGGAATATTCCTACCCCGGGCCGGACTATCCCGTTCGGGTGAATCAGCACTCGCCGATGGTGCCGTCGCGTGCACGTCTCCAGACTTCTGGTCATAGCAAGTCAGACCTTAACCCGGTTAAAAGGAGACAGCCATGTACGACGCAGGAGTTCATAACCTCGAAGCGAACGGCCCAAAGCATGACCTTTCCGTGTCAACCCAGGCGCTCGCAGGGCAAAACAGGGCCTGGGTCAGCCTGCCGGAGTTGGCCGCCATCCTCGGTTGCCCGGCTGGCAATGTGCAGGCCTTGGGCGAGGTGCAGTTCCCGGTGCGTCGCCTGCAGCCGGGCGAGACGCTGTTTCGGACCGGAGACGAATTTGAAGCCTTCTACGTCGTGAGATCGGGGTTCCTAAAGACCGTTTGTCTGGACGGTGCTGGAAACGAACAGGTGCTGGCCTTCCCGATGCGCGCAGACGCCATTGGTGTCGATGGCTTCGACGCCGGCCGCTATACCGCGGACGCCATCGCGCTCGACACCTGTCATGTCATCATCGTGTCCTTCGCCCGTATTGCGGAGCTGGCGCATCAGACTCCGGAAATCGAGCGACTCATTTACTCCATTTTCAATCGCGAGTTGACGCACCGGCAGAACATGGTGCGGCTGCTCGGCATGCTCAACGCGGAAGCGCGCGTGGCGGCTTTCCTGCTCGATTTGTCCGAGCGTTTCGCGCGCATGGGCTGCTCCCGCGCATCGTTTTCCCTGCGCATGACGCGCGAGGAAATGGGCAGTTATCTCGGTATAAAACTGGAGACCGTCAGTCGCGCATTGTCGGCCTTCGCGGCTTCCGGCTTGATCGAAGTTGAACGCCGCGAGCTGGTGCTGAAAAACGTGGAGGGATTGCAGCGCAAGCTCGCAACCCCGGAGGCGAAAGACCCGGTATGCCGCAGCGTTCAACGCAAGCCCGCGGCCAGGCGTATTGCGGCACGGCCTGCATTCAGGGCATCGCCGAGCCTGTCTTGGGTGCCGATGGCGGCGTGAGTCAACCTGCAATCAAAAGGAGACCATCATGTACCAACGCATTCTGATCGCAACGGACGGATCGCGACTGTCACTGAAAGCGATCAAACAGGGGGTCGCGCTGGCACGATCGGTCGGCGCGGCGGTAGTCGGCTTCCATGCGCGGCTGCCCGCGATGCTGCCGTACTACTCTGAGCAGGCCATCGTGCTGCCGCCAAGAACCGAAGAGTTACTTGGAAAACGCGCCGCCGCCGCCGCGAAGAAATACCTGGCGCAGATCGAAACCCTTGCGAAAAAGGCCGGCGTTGACTTCAAGGGCGTTGATATCGATGCGTTTTCGCCGTCCGAGGCCATTGTCAAGACCGCGAAAAAGGAAAAATGCGATCTGATCGTCATGGCTTCGCACGGGCGGCGCGGCATTTCGCGCCTGCTGCTTGGCAGCGAGGCCACCCATGTCCTGACACATTCTCACCTGCCGGTGCTGGTGGTGCGTTGAGCGCTACTGACACGGCAGCCTGTTTTCACTGCGGATTGCCGTGCACCGAAGAGCGTTCCTGGTTCGCGCTGGTCGACGGGCAGCAACGCAGCGTGTGCTGTCCGGGTTGTCAGGCGGTGGCGGAGGCGATCGCGCAGGGCGGGCTGTCTGCGTACTATTGGTCGCGCACCCGCTTCGCCGCACCCGCGAAACAGCCGGCGGCGCAGACTGATCTGCGCATTTACGACCGTCCCGAAGTACAGGCCGGATTCGTGCAGGCGCTGGGAGCGCAGCTGCGCGAAACCACACTGATCCTCGAAGGCATCACCTGTGCTGCCTGCGTGTGGCTCACCGAGCGGCATCTGGCCGCGGTGCCTGGAGTGCTCGAAACCCAGATCAACTACGCAACCCGTCGCG